>NZ_JBANDC010000003.1:0-396539 GCF_038896935.1 Collimonas rhizosphaerae | reverse complement strand
AACATCGGTTCGCTGTCGACAGGGCTGAGCACGACCAACAGCAATGTGACGTCGCTGTCGACCTCGACTTCGACCGGTATCAGCACCAACGCCAGCAACATCGGTTCGCTGTCGACAGGGCTGAGCACGACCAACAGCAATGTGACGTCGCTGTCGACCTCGACTTCGACCGGCATCAGCACCAACGCCAGCAATATTGGTTCGCTGTCGACCGGCCTGAGCACGACCAACAGCAACGTGACGTCGTTGTCAACCTCGACTTCGACCGGCATCAGCACCAACGCCAGCAACATCGGTTCGTTGTCGACAGGGCTGAGCACAACCAATAACAATGTGACGTCGTTGTCAACGTCGACCTCGGCCGGCATCAGCACCAACGCCAGCAACATCGGCTCGTTGTCGACAGGCCTGAGCACAACCAACAGCAATGTGACGTCGCTGTCGACATCGACTTCGACCGGCATCAGCACGGCGCAAAGCGGCGTGAATTCGCTGTCCACCGGCCTGAGCACAACAAATAGCAATGTGGGCTCATTGTCGACTGGCTTGAGCACAACCAACAGCAACGTGGCGTCGCTGTCGACCTCCACTTCGACTGGCTTTGCTACGCTGTCGACGGGAGTTGCCAACTCTGTCCAGTATGACAACCCCGGTCATACCAGCGTTACCCTGGGAGGAGTTGGCGCGACAACGCCAGTGACCCTTACCAATGTGGCTGCCGGCGTGAGGCCAACCGATGCGGTGAATTACAGTCAGCTGTCGTCTTTGTCTACATCAGTGTCGACGGACATCAATTTACTGTCAGCCGGCTTGAGCACGGCGACGAGTGGCATCAGTTCGTTGTCAACCGGTGTCGCATCCGTATCGGCAAACCAGGCGGGATCCGGTACCATGCCGGCCTCGTTGAGATCGCTCGCAGCTACGTCAAATGCCGCTGCGGCGAACGGCGCAGTGGTTGGCGGCACGACGATGGGCGGCGCCAACAGCGACGGCACGGTGCAGACGCGCGGTGCTAACGGCACGGTGATCAACAATGTGAACCCGGCAACCTGCGGCACAGTGAAGGGTGTAGATGCGACCGGTTCCGGCTTGTGCGCGCAGGCGACCAAAGACGGCGCGACGGCATTCGGCTCCAATGCGCAGGCAACCGATGCCAACACGACTGCCGTGGGCTTCCGTGCCTTGGCGTCGCAGGCAGGATCGGTGGCGATCGGCAATAATGCCCAGGCGACCGGCGATCCTACCGTCGCGATTGGCCAGAATGCGCTGGCCTCGGGCAATAACTCCGTCGCGACCGGCGCAGGGGCGCAAGCCACCGGGAATAATGCAGTGGCCCTGGGCGCCGGTTCCATCGCGGACCAGGCCAATACGGTATCTGTCGGAGCTCCTGGCAGTGAACGCCGCATCACCAACGTGGCGGCCGGCGTCGATCCAACGGATGCAGTGAATGTTTCGCAATTGTCAGCGGTGAAAAACCAGATTGGAGATGTCCAGCGCATTGCCTTTAGCGGTGTGGCAATGGCAGGGGCTCTGGCCGGTCTTCCGCAAGTCGATAATGGCAAGAACTTCGCATTAGGCGCCGGAATCGGCAGTTATGCCGGCTACACGGCCCTGGCTATCGGCGCCAGCGCTCGTGTCAACCAGAGCACTGTCATCAAATTCGGTGTCAGTACAACTTCCGGTACGCGTACATTGCTCAATGCTGGAGTTGGCTATTCATGGTAGCGATGAACTAGTTGTTAAATGTGCTTCGAATGAGCGTCCTTGGACGCTCATTTTTTTTACAGGCACGATTTTCATCAATCCGGGCCTCGGAAAAGCAAGCAATCGCCAGGTTCTTGCCGCACCTGATGCGGAAGCCCGAGTCTCCCTTGGCCGACGGCGCATGCCAGCGATGCCGGCTGTCCCTGCAGGCTGCCGCCAGGCCCCCTAAAAAAATGATGATGCTTGCCGTTAACTACGTTGTGGACGGTGTTGTTAAGCGAATGTCATCAGATTTCGCGGATCCCGGTCGATATCGGCCGGCTGGCGTCCTGCACGGAAACGGGATCGATGGAAAAATTCGCGGCTGAGAAAAGCGATTTTCTTCGGCGTTGATTAATCGCACTCTTGACAGAAGAAATAGAAATGAAAATTGTAAATCTTAAAGTCGGTACGCGGATGGGAATCGGGTTCGCGATTGTTCTTTCACTTTCAGTCGTTTCGATCACCACCGGCATATGGAACCTGCGCCAGGTTGCCATGGAGACGCAGCGCATGATGGAAAGTCCCCTGGCAAAGGAACGGATCGTGTCCGACTGGACCGTCCTCACCAACGCCGCCATCGCCCGCACTTCGTTCATTGTCAAAAGCACGGACGATACTTTAGCCACCACGTTTGCGGAGGACATCGACGCCAGCGCCAAGAAAGGCACCGAAATCCAGAATTCGCTCGAACCGCTGCTGACCTCTGCCTCGGAAAAAGAGAAATATGCACTGATCAAGACTTTACGCGAAAAATACCAGCAGTCCAAAGTCGCGGCGATGAAAGCCAAGCAAGGCGGAAAGGCTGAGGAAGCATCGCGGATATACAACAGCGAATTCATGCCGACGGCGAAAAGTTACCAAGGCGAGCTTTTTGCGTTCCTGGCCTTGCAAAGAAACAATATCGACCAGACCGGGCTTCAGATTGCCCAGCTATATAACCGCAGCTTCAACCTGCTGCTGCTGTTGGGCGTGCTGGTGATCGCATTGGGCGCGGTGTGCGCCTTCCTGATTTCTCGTTCCATCACGCGTCCGCTGGGCGAAGCAATCAAGGTAGCGCAAACCGTCGCTTCCGGCGACCTGGGCAGCCGCATAGAAGTAAAAACCACCGATGAAACCGGCCAGCTGATGCAGGCGTTGAAAGATATGAACGACAGCTTGCTGAAGGTGGTCGGCGAAGTGCGCGTCGGCACTGATACTATCGCCACGGCGTCAAACCAGATCGCCTCAGGCAACCTGGATTTGTCTTCGCGCACGGAACAGCAGGCCAGTTCGCTGGAAGAAACCGCGGCTTCGATGGAACAGCTGACCAGCACCGTGAAGCAGAATGCCGACAATGCGCGGCAAGCCAATCAACTGGCGGTGTCCGCATCCGGCGTCGCGGTGAAAGGCGGCGGCGTCGTGTCGCAGGTGGTTGAAACCATGGACCTGATCAACGCGTCGGCCAAGAAGATTGTGGATATCATCGGCGTGATCGACAACATCGCGTTCCAGACCAATATCCTGGCGCTGAACGCGGCGGTGGAGGCGGCCCGGGCCGGGGAGCAGGGGCGCGGCTTCGCGGTGGTGGCCAGCGAGGTGCGCAATTTGGCGCAACGCTCGGCTGTCGCCGCCAAAGAGATCAAGCACCTGATCGACGATTCGGTGGAAAAAGTCGGTGTCGGCGTCAAGCTGGTCGGCCAGGCCGGCGCCACCATGGGCGAGATCGTCGACAGCGTCAAGCGCGTAACCGACATCATGAGCGAAATTACGGCGGCCAGCGAGGAACAGACCGCGGGCATCGAACAGGTTAACCAGGCAATCATGCAAATGGACCAGGTTACGCAGCAGAATGCGGCCCTGGTAGAGGAAGCCGCGGCGGCGGCTGCGTCGCTGCAGGATCAGGCCGGCAACCTGGTGCAAGTGGTCAGCGTATTCAGCACCGGCGCGACGCAAGCGCCTGGTGGCGCACTTTTGAAGACGGCAAGCCGTCAGGCTTCGGTTGTCGCAGCACCGGTACGCATAGCGGCCCGTAATGCCAGCTTGCCTTCGGCGAATGTGAAAACCTTCAAGCGCGTGGCGAATGCGCCCGCAGCTGCCGATAGCGAGTGGGACCAGTTTTAATTTCGTCCCTGAAAATGCTTCTGCCGAGGAGGTATTGTTGCCGGCCGTCAGGGCGCATCCCGCCTGGGGAAAAATAGCGTGAAGCGGGTTGTGCCATCGCTGCTGGCGGCATTCCAGCTTCCCTGGTGCAGCAGCATGATGCTGCGCACGATGGACAGGCCCAGGCCGCTGGCGTCGGACGAACCGCGGCGCGAGGCGTCGGCGCGGTAGAAGCGGTCAAACAGACGGGCCAGGTGCCGCTCCTCTATGACCGGGCCCCTGTTCTCCACGCTGATGGAGGTGCCGGCAGCGTCCTGCTGCGACAGCAAGGTGATTTCCGTGCCCGCGTCTGCGTAGCGCACTGCATTCGACAGCAGGTTCGCCAGCGCCCGGCGCAGCAGGTTGGGATCGGCCCAGACCGCGCCGTCGCCACGCCACGCCAGCGTGATGTCACGTTCTTCGGCGAGCCCTTCAAAATAATCGGCAATGCGCTCCAGTTCCGCGGGCACCTCAAGCGGCTTGCGTTCTATGGCGTGATCAGCATGTTCCGCACGGGCCAGGAACAGCATGTTGTCGGTCATCTTGGACAGGCGCTGCAATTCCTCGAAGTTCGAGCCCAGCAGTTTTTCGTAATATTCGGTGCTGCGCTTCTGGCCCAGCGCTACCTCGGTCTGGCCCAGCATGTTGCCGATCGGGGTGCGCAGGTCGTGCGCCATGTCCGCGGATACCTGGCTCAGCTGCGCGAAGCTGGTTTCCAGGCGGTCCAGCATGGCGTTGAAGCCGTCGATCAGCGGCAGCAGTTCGCGCGGGGCATTCCTGCTGTCGATGCGGGTGGACAGGTTGCGGATGCCGATGGAACCGGTTTGTGCTGCCAGCTGCCGAAGCGGCAACAGGCTGCGGCGCGCAATCCAGTAAGCCAGCATGGCCGCCAGCAGCGCTGCCGCCAGCGCCACGCCGAATATCTGCAGGCGGTATGCCGCCAGCATGCTGGTGCGCTCGGTGAGCAGGCGTCCGGTGGTGATCTGCAATTCGTGTTCCATGTGCTGCGGATCGGTGACGCGCGCCGTCGCGGAGACAACAATGAAAGGCGTGCCGTTCTCCACCGAATGATGCACCGCGGACAAGTCCAGCGCGGCGCCGGCAGCCATCGGCTTCATCTCGGGTACGGCAATCCTGCCGGGATTGACTTCGATCAGCGGCGCCTGGCCCGGAAACTTCAACACCAGCAAGGCTTCGCGGTTGCCCAGCATGTTGGCGAACAGTTCGGGCTTCTGGTGGATCAGGTCGAGCAGGTCGACGTCGCGCAGCAGGGTGCGTATCTGCTCCACGCGGGTCACCAGCGCGGCGTCGTCGCGTTTCACCAGCTGCGCCACCAGCACGCTGTATAGCGCATAGCCCACTGTCGCCAGCACGGCGAACGAGAGCAGGGCAAACAGCAAGGCCAGGCGTGAAACGAGGGAGTGGCGCGACCGGTTCATGGTTCCACTTCGCAGCGGTAGCCGACGCCATGTACGGTATGGATCAGGCGGATGGCGAACGGATCGTCTATTTTCTTGCGCAGGCGCCGCACCGCGACGTCTACGACATTGGTGTCGCTATCGAAATTCATGTCCCACACGCGGGATGCGATCAGGGAACGGGACAGCACCTGTCCCTGGTTCAGCATGAAGAACTGCAGCAGTGCGAATTCCTTGTTGGTCAGCGTGATGCGGGCGCCGGCGCGGACCACCCGGCGCTTGGGCACGTCGATCTGCAGGTCGGCGATTTCCAGCAGGTCTTCCTGCCGCGCCTGGCTGCCGCGGCGCAGTACGATCTTCACGCGCGCCAGCAGCTCGGCAAAGGAAAACGGCTTCACCAGGTAATCGTCGGCCCCCAGCTCAAGTCCCTTGAGGCGGTCTTCCAGCGTGCCGCGCGCCGTCAGGAACAGCACCGGCGTATCCGCCTGCTTCTTGTCCAGCTGCAGCCGCCGCATCACTTCCCAGCCATCCATGCCGGGCATCATCACGTCCAGCACGATCAGGTCGTAGCGCAGCTCCTGCGCCATGTGCAGGCCGTCGCTGCCGTTGACGGCGACATCCACCACATAGCCGGATTCCGTCAGGCCGTTGCGCAGGTATTCGCCTGCCTTGAGTTCGTCTTCGACGACAAGAATTCTCACGCTGTGTCCCTGTATCCTGAACCTGGCACGCTGCCCAAGCCTGATTTTACCCCGGCAGGTCTGATGCGCTTGTGCCGTGGCAATCAGTTGCCTGCAGATTGTGCGGCTTCTTCTATCATCGCGGCCACTTCCTTGGCCCGCGAGATATAGATGGTATGGGCGCCATCCACTTCCACCGTGTGGCTGTGGGCGCGCGCCGCGTACATGCGTTCCAGGTCCGGGTTGATGGCGCGGTCCTGTTTCGCCACCATATACCAGCTCGGCTTGACGCGCCAGGCAGGATTGGTGATCAGCGTGGTGTTGACGCGCGCTGCCGCCGGTATTTGCGAGCGGGCCATGAATTCGGCCTGGTCGGCCGGCAGGTCGCCGGCAAAATCTTCATGGAAATGGGCCGGGTCGACAAAAACGAAACCGTCCGGCGTGGTCACGGTGCGGATTTGCCCGGGAATCTTGTTTTTGTTGGAGGCAGTGGATTCGCCGGCATCCGGCGCGTGTGCGGCGATGTACACCAGCCCGGCGACATGCGGATCGGTGCCGGCCTGGGTGATGACGGCGCCGCCGTAGCTGTGCCCGACCAGGATGCTCGGCCCCTGCTGGCGGGCCAGCACGCGCACCGTGGCGGCGACATCTTCGTCCAGCGAGGTCAGCGGTTCCTGCACCATGTTGACGTTGTAGCCGTCCTTGGCCAGGATGTCGTACACGGGTTTCCAGCCGGAGGCGTCGGCAAACTGGCCATGCACCAGCACGATATTCTTGACCGGAGCGGCGGATGCCGGCGCCGCAGCGAAAGCCAGCAGCAAAGCGGAAGCAATTGCGCAAGCAATGCGGGTTGGGGTGAGGGAGATGTTCATCATTATTCCTTGGTGGTGGGGGCACGGGGTTGGACTACAGGTACAACGTTCCCGTAGTATGGTTTTCGTGCTCCGTCAGCCTGATGACCAAGTGATGACAAAAAAATGACAATGCCTGGCGTTGTGCCGTTCTGCTGCCGTCGAATTGACGCAACGTAAGGAATTCCCGACGGCGGTTTCTCCCGTGCCCACCTGGAAATCATGATTTCCTGATGCCTCCTGTCCTTCGGATTGATTAACATTTCTGCTGAGGGAGTATCAAAACAAGATTGCATTTTTGGAAATGCATCTGATTTCATGTTAACAACCGAAGGCAAGCAATGAAGAATGCAGACGACGCGGATGAGTACACCAAGAATGCCAACAAGATGCTGGATGCCGTCATGGCCAAGCTGGAACTGAAAAACGACGCTGCACTGTCGCGCCGCCTTGAAGTTGCTCCCCCTCTCATCAGTAAAATCCGCCATGGCCGGCTGCGGGTCGGCGCATCCATCCTGATCAGCCTCCATGAAACCAGCGATATTTCGATTGCCGAACTGAAGAGTTTTTTTTGATGTGCAGCGGTATGTTCCAGGGCGGCCCTGCATTTTAGTCCTGATTGCCATGGGGGATCCTTTGAGCGGCAGGCATCAGCTGGATGCTTAGATAAGGATTTTCACCATATTCTGTCGCATGAGGTATCCTCGGAAAAACCTCGTTTGTGTCCTCACATGGCGGCAGGAACCTGAATGATGAGCTTGCGCTGGCGTCGTCGACTGATCGTAATGCTGTGGCTGATCTGCCTGCCGACGGCGGCAATCTGCCAGCAGCTGCCATTGCGTTATTACAGTCAGTCAGATGGTTTGGCAAACATGGCCCTTACCACCTTGGCGCAAGAGCCTGGCGGCTATCTCTGGATCGGGACTCAAAACGGCTTGTTCCGCTACGACGGCGCGCGCTTCCAGCGCTTTGAGCTAGAGGGCTTGTCCGCTCAGTTTATAACCGCATTGCATGTCGACGGCAGCGGCCGGCTGTGGGTCGGCACCAGCGAAGGTTTGTACCTGTGGCAGGGACAGCGTTTTGTGCCGATGCAATTTAAAAATGTCCAGTTCACCTTCCATGAAGGGCAGACCTTTGCAACCCTTGGGCCGGATCGCCTGCTGGTGCTGAGCCGGGACCGGTTGTGGCTGGTGCAGTCGGCGGACCACGGCCATTCCTGGCAGGCGCAGGAATTTTTTGAGGCAGGGCAGTTGTCGCACTATCCCGAGATGCGGACCTTGTTCAGCATCCATGTCGGCTCGCACGGGGACCTGTGGATGGGGTGCGAGCGCGCGCTGTGCCATTACGACCAGGGAAAGCTGCAGGTTCTGGGCAAGGAAAGCGGTTTGCCCGCCGGGGAAAATTGGCGCGCCATCCTGCATGACCGGCAAGGGCAGCTCTGGGTGCGCGGCGAGCACAAGATCTTTATGCTGCCGGCCGGCGGAGATCTCTTTCAGGACCGCTCGCCAGACCAGAACGATCAGAAAAAGGCGCACGGAATTCCATTCCTGGCGGCGGACGCCGCCGGCCGGATTTTCAGCCGGCACGACGAAGGCATCATCCGCTGGAACGGCAAGCGCTGGGAATCCTTTGGCGAGTCCAGCGGGCTGATCGTCGGCGGCGGGATCAACGCCATCCTGTTTGATCGCGACGGCGGTGTCTGGCTCGGATCGCTGGGACATGGGCTGGTGCATTGGATAGGTTATCCGAATTGGGAGAACTGGACCTCCAGGCAAGGCCTGCCCAACAACGTCGTGCTGTCGTTCTTGCGCGACCGGCAAGATTTGCTGCATGTAGGCACCCGTTCCGGCTCCGCCATATTGCAGAAGAATGGGTATTTTTCCGTTACGCCGACAACCTATGGCGGCACATCCCACCAGTGGGGGAACATGGTTGAAGACGCCAAAGGCAATGTCTGGACCGGCTCGCTTTCAGGACTCCTGGTGCGCCGCGGGCGCGGCGCCGAAGCGGAGGTCAAGGTGGCTCAGCTGCCAACGATCAACAGCTTGTTTTTCGATCAGTCGGGACAACTGTGGATTGCTACCGAGATAGGCATTTACAGCATCAGGGAGCCGCAATCCATTCCGGTTCCGGTTCCGGTAAAAGTAACGGAGTTTCCATCCATTGAGGATATCAACGCCTACCAGGGGTGCCAGGGCCGGACCGGGGTGCTGTGGTTTGTCACAGACAAGGGGCTGTTGCGTTTTGACGGCGTGCATTGGCGTAAGCCGCGGACCAAGCCTGCGGCGCAGGTTTTCCAGCCTAGCGCGATAGCCTGCACCCGTGGCGAAATATTGTGGCTGGGCAGTGAAGCAGGGAATGTCTGGCGCGGCGTCGACCAGGGCGAGACGGTGGAGATCAGTGATGTTACGCCGTCGCTGCTGCTGGATCAGGCAGTGACGGCGCTGCTCGAAGACAGGCGCGGCTGGTTGTGGGCAGCTACGGACGCCGGAATCGGCGTATGGAATCACAAGCAATGGCGGTTTTTCAACCAGGAAAGCGGGCTGGTGTGGAACGACACTGACCTGAACTCCTTTTATGAAGACGGCGACGGCTCGATGTGGGTGGCAACCAGCGGCGGCGCATCCCATATCCTGCGGCCGGAATCGCTGTTCGCGCCATTGCAGCTGGATGTGATGGTGGAAAGCATCGCGCGCGACGGCGAAACCCTTGCCCGCGGCCAGCCTGTCCGCTTGCCGTGGAGCTCCGGCCCGCTCAATTTCAAGCTGGCGGCATTGTCCTACCAGAACCGCGAGACCCTGAATTTCCGTTACCGGATGCAAGGGCTGGAAACTGGCTGGTCCAAGACAAACGTCCCCGAGGTACGCTATGCGGCTCTGCCTCCCGGCCGTTATCGTTTCCAGGTGGCGGCAGACAATCCTGCCATGCAGGCTTATTCGTCGATGGCGGAAGTCGAGGTCGTGATCCTGCCGCCGTGGTGGGGGACCAGGGTTTTTTATGCCTCCTGCGGGATGCTGTCGCTGATGCTGCTGTACCTGATGCATCGCTACCGCGTCCGCAGGCTGGTCGCGCGCCAGCGCCTCAAGGAACGGCAGGCGCGCGAACGCGCCTATGAACTGGAAGCGTCGCGCGAAGAAGAGCGCAAGCACCTGACGCGCGAAATCCATGATGAACTGGGGCAGCACCTGTCAGCGTTGCGCATGGGGGTATCGGTGGTGGGACTGGAATTCGGAGAGAAAAACCCGTCGCTGCAAGGAAAAATCGAACGCATGGTGACGCTGGTGGACGGCACCATCAAGGTGGTGCGCAATGTCGTCTCGTCGCTGCGTCCGTCGGCGCTGGACATGGGGATAGTGTCGGCGCTGGAGTGGCTGGCCGAGGAATTCAGGGATAATACCGGCATTCCGTGCAACCTGTTTGTGCGTGAAGAAAACATCATACTGGATGATCAGCGGGCGACCACCATTTTCCGCATCGCGCAGGAATCATTGACCAATATCAGCCGCCATGCGCAAGCGAGCCAGGTGGAAATCAGCCTGGAGAGAAAGGAACAGCATTATCTGCTGGAGGTGCGCGACAACGGCAGGGGATTTGACGCCAGCGTGCAAAAGAAGAAATCGTTCGGCCTGATCGGCATCCGGGAACGGACGCTCATGCTCGGCGGCGAGGTTGCCATTTTCAGCGTGCCTGGCGTCGGCACCACGATCAAGGTGTCGATTCCCATCGCCGATGCGGAGCTGGACCAATGACAGCCGGAGACAAAGGTCACTCGATAAGGTTGTAGGTAATCGCGTAGCGCACCAGCTCGGCGTTATTCTGGAAGTTCATTTTTTGCATCAGCCGCGCCTTGTGGGTGCTGACGGTCTTGTTGCTGATCGACAGCTCTTCCGCAACCTGGTTGACGCTTTTCCCGCGCACCAGCAGCCGCAGGATATGGAACTCGCGATCGGACAGGAGTTCATGGGGCGGACGCTGGTCGGAGCTGCTGGACTCGAACACCATCTGTTCCGCCAGTTCAGGATCGATGAAACGTCCTCCCGCGACCACTTTGCGGATCGCGTTCATCAATGTTTCCGGTTTGTTATCCTTGGTCAGGTAGCCGGCGGCGCCGGCAGCCAGGGCCCGGCGTGCAATCGGCAGTTCATTGTGCATGCTGAGGACCAGGACCGGCGGATAGGATTCATGGGCGCGGATGCGCTGGATGAGGTTGACGCCGCTGACGCCCGGCATGGTCATGTCGAGCAGCACCAGGTCGATCCCGCCCGCATGCAAGGCATCGAGCACCTGTCCGCCGTTGATGGCTTCTCCGGCCACCGTCACTTCCTTGCCCAAAGCGAACAGTTGTTTCAGCCCTTCACGCATGATCGCGTGATCGTCGGCAATCAGTACTCGTATCATGAATCCCTCAATTCACTTCACCATGGATGGAAATGCCAGTCCTGATCTTTGCGTCTTGATCTGGCATCCGTGGAACAGCCGGTTTTTCCCGCCATTATCGCGCACCTCCCGCCGCTGATGGTTTTCTTTTCTGCAAGGCATTCGTGCTGCCGATTTCATCCTCGCGTCTTTCCTGTTTACTGCATGTACTGCTTGATATGACTGCAACGTGCAGTTTACCGCAAGCAAGGAAATCCCTACACCAAGTTCAGGATATGCCGATATTTCCCTTGTGAAAGAATGGTTATTCTCACCTCTGTCCGGTTTGTTTGTAAAAATCACATCTGAAGAGAAGGTCGGCATGGCCATGGCAAGCAAAGGTTTTACCTTGATCGAATTGATGATCACAGTCGCCATCATTGCGATTTTGTCGGCGATCGCCTATCCAAGCTATACCGATTACGTGCTGCGCGGTTACCTGGTGGATGCTACCAACGGCATGGCTGCGGGACAGGCGCAGCTGGAACAGTTTTACCAGGACAACCGGAAATACACCGGCGGACCTTGCGCCGGCAACACCAATAATTTCACGTTTACCTGCGCCTTGAGCGACCAGGAATATGCGATTACGGCGACCGGCAGCGGTCCTGTCAGCGCTTTTTCCTACACCTATACCTACACGGTCGCCGCGGGCCTGGTCAAGGCCACCACCGCGCTGAAAACCGGCTGGGGCAGTGCCTGCGCCGTTGCCTGGATCGTTAAAAAAGGGCAGTCATGCGCTTGACGCTGTCCCCGTCCGGAGGCCAGGGGTTCAGCCTGATCGAACTGATGATCACCGTTGCCGTAGTGGCCATCCTGGCGACGGTAGCCGTGCCGGCGTTCTCTACCTGGATCCAGAATACCAAGATCCGCTCCACCGCCGAAGCATTGCAAAACGGCATGCGGCTGGCAAAAACCGAGGCGGTGCGGCGCAGCCGCCTGGTCGATTTCCGGCTGACGGCAGACACGCCGGCCAAGGATGCCGCCACGTCGAAGACCGGCAGCAACTGGTACGTGCAGCAAAACAGCGCGCTGCTGGCAGCCGACGCCACCGACGCCGCCTACAACCTCTACGTGCAGGGTTCTTCATTGGCCGGCGCGAACGCCAATGTGACTGTGGCCGGCGACGTCGATACGCTGACTTTCACCAGCCTCGGGCGCCTCGGCAACACCGGCGCGGCATCCTATAAATTCGATGTCGCCAATCCAGGCGGCGACCGTGCGCTCAGGATCATCGTTACGCAAAGCGGGCAGATCCGCATGTGCGACCCAAAAATCGCTTTATCCAATACCACGCCGACAGGATGCTGAATGATGAACCACTCCCTGAAACGGCAAGGCGGCTTCATGCTGATCGAAGTCCTGGCGGCGATCCTGATTTTTTCGTTCGGCATCCTGGGCCTAGTCGGATTGCAAGCTGCAACCATCAATAATTCCATCAGCGCCGAAGACCGCAGCCAGGCGGCGCTGCTGGCCGACAACCTGGTGGCCGCGCTGTGGAGCAAAAGCAAGCTGGTCAGCGGCAGCTGCGACTTGCTGTGCGCCGCCGACGGCGGCAACGCCAAGGACTACACCAACTGGCAAGCCAAGGTAAAGACTGCATTCCACGGCGGCAGCGGCGTCGCCAAGCTTGATGCGAGCAATGCCAGCCTGGTCGTCATCACCATCAGCTGGACCGCGGCCACGAAGAACAATACGGCGGCCGCCAGCCATACTTATACTACAGAGGTAGTGGTGCAATGACACAGCAATCGCAAAGCACGGCGCCGCAGATGCGCCGGCCATTCCAGCACGGCGTGAGCCTGATCGAGCTGATGGTGGCGCTGGCTATCGGCCTGGTGGTGTCGCTGGCGATTTTCAGCGTGATGTCGGTCAGCGAGGCGCGCAAAAGAAACACTACCGGCGCCAACGACATGAACCAGAACGGCGCTTTCGCGCTGTACCAGCTGGACCAGGCCATCAGGAGCGCCGGCACCGGGTTTTCCCAGCAATACACCTTGACCTTCGGCTGCGCGATCAATGCCATGCGCAACGGCAAGGCAGTGATCCCGCCCGCCGCGCTGCCGAGTCCGTTCGACGGGCTGGCGGCAAACATCGGCGGCGCATTCCGCATGGCACCGGTGATCATCGGGCAAGATCCTAAAGGCGTGCTGTCCGATACCTTGATCGTGATGGCGGGTTCCGCCGGCTACGGCGAAATGCCGGTCGAGTCGACCAGCATCCCCACGACCAGCCCCAGTCCGCAGCTGCATTTGCTGAATACGCTGTCATTCTCGGCCGGGCAGCAATTGCTGGTGGCTGAGCGTCCCGGCGCCGCTGCGCTGTCTCCCTGCCTGGTCGAAACCGTGGACAGCTCTTACGCCGGCCCGGCCAGCAGCGGGGTGCTGCCGCTGGGCGGCGCCTTTTATACGGCGGGCACCGACAAGGCCCTGACCAGCTATTCCTCCGATTCGGTCGCCCTCAATCTTGGCAGCGCACCTTCGTTCAGGCTATATGGCGTGGGCGCCAATAACACGCTGGTGGGTTTCGACCTGCTCAATGGAACGGTAACGGCTACCGACCAGATCGCCGATGGCGTAGTCGAAATGCAGGCGCTGTATGGCGTCGACAAAGCCAACAACGGCAATATCACATGGACTGCGCCGACGGGCAGTTATGCGGCCAGCGCGTTGCTGGACGGCAGCGTCAACGCCGGCAGCCTGATTGCCTCGATCAAGGCGATCCGCATCGGCATGATTACCCGTTCCGCGGTGGAGGACAAGAACGCGGTTTCGCCGGCGACCTTGCCGGCCATGTTCGACGGCACGGCGTTTTCATATGCCAAGACCTTGACTGCGGCAGAACAAAAATTCCGGTACCGGGTCCTGGATGCCGCCATTCCATTGCGCAATGCGCTTGCACTGAGCAACTGAGGAGCGCCTGCCATGACCATGCTTTCATCTTCCCGATCGTCGCCCGGCGCTTTGCGTCCTGGTCTGGCATCGAGCCGCAGCGCAAGGCAGCGCGGCTCGGTTTTGATCATGGCCCTGATTTCCCTGCTGATACTGATGCTGGCCAGCGTGGCGCTGATCAGTTCGACCGACACCTCTTTGCTGACGGCAGGCAACCTGGCCTTCAAGCGCGACCTGGCGAACCAGTCTGAGCGCGCCGTGGCGCAGGTCCGGACCCAGTTCGTCAGCGGTGCGCTGGTGTCGGAAACCGTGTTGTACAGCGACCAGGCGGCCCAGAACTATTGGGCGCATGTCTTGCCATCGACAAAACTGCCGGGTATCCCGGATGTATTGATTGCATCGGCAAAAAAAGACGACATCACCGACACCGCGACAGGCATCCGGCTGCGTTACGTGATCGACAGGATGTGCATATCAGGGACGGTTCCGGATAAATCGACCTGCACGATGGGTTCGTTCGTCGACGACAAGAAAGGCACGGCCGGCGTCACCAAGGTGAGCGCGGGGCTGGGGCCGGTCTACCGGCTGACGGTCATGGCGCTCGGACCGCGCAATACCCAGACGTTTACCCAGATTACGTTCACCCACTAAAACGCGGAGGCCCGGCGGCGCCATTTTCCCCGCCCGGCATACACAGGAGCCATCAGTACATGAATCGAATCTCCACGGCACTGCACTGGTGCAACCGCCTGTTTCTCGGCGCGCTGGCGCTGGGCGCCGCTTGCGCGGCGCAGGCGCAGACCGCGCTTAACGACACACCGATGTTCAGCAATATCATCGTGCCGTCCAACGTGCTCCTGGCATTGTCGGTGGAACATCCGACCGCGCTAAGCCGCGCGCATACCGATGCGTATGCGTCGAGCGCAACGTTTATCGGTTATTTCGATCCGGCCAAATGCTACGACTACGATAACGTCAACGGCTATTTCACGGCTAGCGCAGCAGCCAAAAGCCACGTCTGCGCCGGCCAGTGGAGCGGCAATTTCCTGAACTGGGCCACCACGCCGACGATCGATCCGTTTCGCTGGGCGCTGACCGGCGGTTATCGCGCGATAGACACCACTACCACTACGGTATTGCAAAAGGGCTATATGTCGGGCCAGGACGGGGTCGGGAATTTCCCGGTCCAGGCTATCACTAATGATGCTGCCACGATCAGCGGCGCCACGCCTTTCAAAGGCGGCAATTGGAAGAACATCTATGTGCGGGTGTATAACTTCGGCACGTCCATGCGGGTATCGAACAGCAACGGCGGCAAAACCATCAGCAAGGACGATACGCCGGCTGCTTCCGCGGTCTTTGTCACCACTGCATATACAGCCGGCGGCAATCCCGTCGCGGCGTCGAGCCGCACCGACGACGCCACTTTCGACATACCGGTCCTGGTCAAGGTGTGCGACACGGCGGTATCGCTAGAAGACAATTGCACCAAATACGGCAGCAACATCTACAAGCCGACCGGCCTGATCCAGAACAATGCCGACAAGCTGCGCTTCGCCGCATTTTCCTATCTGAACGACCTCGACATCAAGCGCGATGGCGGCGTGCTGCGCGCCAGGATGAAATCGGTTGGCCCGAAGACGCCGGTTCCAGGTTCCACCAGCCTGGATAACCCGCAAAAGGAATGGGATCCCGACACCGGCATCTATATAACGAACCCTGACAGCGCAGATGCCGCCGCCACCGGCAACGCCACCAGCAGCAGCATAGCCAACAGCGGCGTCATGAACTACCTGAACAAGTTCGGCCTGGCCAGCAAGACATACAAAAGCAAAGATCCGGTCAGCGAAATGTATTATGCGGCGATCCGTTACCTGCGCAACGCAGGCAACGTCGATACCTACAGCAACGGCCTGACCGCAGCGATGACCGACGGTTTTCCGGTAATTACGAGCTGGGACGATCCGGTCCAGTATGCGTGCCAAAAGAATTTCATTATCGGCATCGGCGATGAAAATACCCACGCCGACGCCAATCTTCCCGGCAGCACCATCGCCGACCCCAGCAAGGAACCGACCATGCCGACCAGCGTGGCGGCCGATGTGCCGGTGTCAGGAACCAAAAGCTCCGCGATTGATGTCCGTCTGGCGACCAACAAGGTCGGCGCGCTGGAAGGGCTGGGCAACCTTGGCGAGATGCATCCGGGATGGTGTTGCGACCAGAACAGCTATTTCATCGCCGGCCTCGCTTATGCCGCCCACACCAGCGATTTGCGGCCCAACGATTTCGGCAGCAAGAAAGGAAGTTTCACTACCACCGCGGCCACCTACTGGCTGGACGTGATGGAAGGCAATGTGGAGAACAAGAACAACCAGTACTGGCTCGCCGCCAAGTATGGCGGCTTTGCGGTTCCAGACGGTTACAGCACTTACGGCAATACCACGGCGCTGGCGCAATCGGCCTGGAACAAGGCCGGCGACAAAGACCGGAACGGCAACTTGAGGCCGGATAATTATTATGATGCGGGCAAGGCAGGGTTGATGGTGTCGTCGTTGACCGACGCCTTCAAGAATATCAATTCGGCATCGCAATTTTCTTCTTCGCTGGCGGTAGCTTCGCCAGTGGGCGTTACCGATGGCACAGTCAGCTACAGCACCCAGTACTTCGCGGCCAACTGGTCGGGCGACGTGATTGCCAGCGCCTTGCAGTTTGACGCCAGCAGCGGCCAGGCAGTCGCCACGGCGGCCGCATGGAATGCGCGCCTGCTGCTGGAGACGCAGGCGGCGGCCACCGGCAGCAGCAGCAGCCTGGTCAACGGCTGGGATACGCAGCGCTTCATTGCCACCAGCGACGGCGGCAAGGGGGTGCCGTTCCGTGCCGCCAATATCGGCAACGCGAGTAATGCCGCGGCCCTGTCGGTATCCGGGGTGAGCACCGCCGATGTCGTCAATTTCTTGCGCGGCGACCGCAGCAAGGAAGGCAATCCTTTCCGTCAGCGCGCATATCTGCTGGGCGATATCGTTACCTCGAAGGCCGCCCCGGTTGGCGTGCCGGCGGCAACTTATGCGGATGCGAGCAATCCTGGCTACGGCAGCTTCGTCGCCGCCCAGAAAACGCGCGGCACGGTAGTCTACGTCGGCGCCAACGACGGCATGCTGCATGCTTTCGACGGCGCCTTGAGCGGCGGCAAAGAACTGTTCGCCTATGTGCCTAGCTTCCTGTACCAAGGGCCAAGCGCCACGCCCGCGGTGAACGGCCTGGCTTCGCTGGCCAGCGCCAACTACATCCATCATTTTTTCGTCGATGCGACACCGGTGGTGACCGACGTCGATTTCGGCAGGGCTGGCGCTGCAAACAGTTCTGCCGACTGGCGCTCGCTGCTGATCGGCGGGCTGGGCAAAGGCGGCAAGGGTTACTACGCGCTCGACGTCACCAATCCCGGCACGCTGAGCAATGAAACCAATCTCGCCAAGGCGGTCCTGTGGGAGTTCACCGATGCAACGATGGGCTACAGCTATGGCCCCGCTGTGGTGGTGAAGACCGCCAAGTACGGCTGGGTGGCGATCCTGACTTCGGGCTACAACAACGCCGATGGCAAGGGATATTTTTATATCGTCAATCCGAGCAACGGCGCGCTGCTGGAGCCGCCGATCCCGACCGGCGCCGGCAGCGCAAGCGCGCCGGCCGGCCTGGCCCAGGCATCGGCCTACGTCGGCGACTTTACCGATTACACAGCGGACGCCGTATATGCCGGCGACCTGCTGGGCAATGTATGGCGCCTGGACCTGACCAAGACCACCGGCAGCAGCTACGATGCGCCGACGCAGATCGCCTTGCTGACGGATCCGTCCAGCGCAACCGCGGTACAGCCTGTCACCACCCGGCCGCTGATCGAGGTTGATAAAAATTCATTGAAGCGTTATGTGCTGGTCGGCACCGGCAAGCTGCTGGCAGACAGCGATATCAAGAGCAGCCAGGTCCAGACTTTCTACGCCATCAACGATGGCACCGGGACCAGGTTCGATACTGTCGCCACCTTGCCGGCCGCCGTTGGCAAATATCCGATTACCCGCGCCAACCTGAACAACAATACGGATGTGACAACCGGCATAGGCGCCACCCCCGAAAAGCCGTCAGGCTGGTATATCGACCTGGGATTGAGCGGCAACAATATCGCGCGGCGCGTTACGTCGCAAGCTGCCGCAAACGGCGGCGTCGTGGCATTTGCCGCCAACCTGCCGGATGGCGACGTTTGCACTCCCTCAGGCAGCAACGATGTCTATGCGGTCAGCTACAGCACCGGCAAGTCTCAATACGGCAACCTGGCGCTGGTGACCGCGGCTGGGCTGAACAACGGCATCTATTTTGCCAACATCAACGGCAAAGTGAAGCTGGTCACCACCACCAGCGACGGCAAGAGCGGTACTTACGAGCCTGAGCCTTCGGTGAATAATCCATTCAACCGCCTGAACTGGCGCCAGGTCCCGGTTGCCAATTGATTGCCTGCGTAGCGTGCCGCCGGCGCCACATGCATATGCAAGGGAAACACGCGGCGTGAAACCCGATATGCGCCGGTTGCTTGGCGCCGGAGTTTCCTTGGCGCTGCATGTCTGCGTGCTGATGCTGTGGCGGCATGCTGCGGATGCTGCAGGAATCGTCGCGACGGATGCGGGGCAAGAGACAGGCGTAGATGTGCAAGTTATCGCGGCGGCGCCTGGTGTGGCGCGAATTGCGTCAACCGCGCCAAAGCCGGCATACGGGGAACAGCAGTCCGCCAAACCGTTCCAGGCCGGCGTCGTTGACGAACAGACGGCATACCGGTTGCCGGAGCCGACATATTACGGGCCGCAGGAGGTAGACAAGGATGCGTTGCCGTACAGTGCGCCCGATCCTGACCTGCTGGCGGACGTTGCCGTTTCCGGATTGCCGATCCGCATACGCCTGTATATCGACGCCAGCGGCGTGGTGACCGGCGTCGATACATTGCAAGCGCTGGCCGACGACCAGCAAGCGCTGGAACGGATAGAAAGGATGTTGCGGGGTACGCGTTTCATGCCCGCCAGGCTGGGAGGAACGGATGTGAATTCGTACCAGGACCTGGAGTTCCATATCGGGCCGGAACTGAATAACCCGCCTGGATAAGCAGCAAGAACAGGAAAACCGACGGATAAAAAATGGAAAATTCCAAGGCTAACGATATATGGCAATGCATACGATCGCAAAACAGTCACATGAAAACAAGTGATCTGGCGATAGGCAGCATCCTGGGCGGATCGGCAGGAGCAACCCTGGCGGTTCTCATTGCATGTCGTCTGCATAGAGAGGCGTGGAGTGCGGACCTGGTTTTGTTGAGCGCATTGTGTCTCGTCGGGATAGGCGCTTTTCTTGTCTATGGCGGCCTGGCTCTCGGCAGGGTCCGCGAATCTTCCCCGCGAAAGGCCGGTGCGCGCCGCGATCCGGCATAGGCAGGCGGCCGGCGCCGCGGGTTCCCATCTGACGTCCAGTCCGAAGTTCTTATCCCTACATGAAGATCAGGATCTCCTGATATGCCCTTGGCCAGACTCTGATTATCCTGGGTTCGGCACGATGGCTGCCAATGCGTTTTCCGAAGATTTCGCATCCTCCTCTCCCAATGACAAGGTGGTTCAATGCATATTGATGTTTTTCTTCGGCCTGGACATGCGATGCTTGGAGCGATGCTGCTGCTGCCGGCGTTGTTGCCCCCGCCGGCAATTGCCGGCGCCACGCTGGCGAAAATCCGGGATACCCAGGCGATCACGATTGCCTACCGGGAAACTACGGCGCCGTTCTCTTATCTCGATGCGGATAAAAAACCGATCGGCTTCACTATCGACCTGTGCTCCAGAATCGTCGAGGGCATACGGCAAGAATTGAAACTGCCGCAATTGAAGGTGAACTACCTGGCGGTGACGCCTTCCACCCGCATCGCCGCCATCACAAGCGGCAAGGCCGACCTGGAATGCGGCACCACCACCAACAATGCCGAACGGCGCAAGCAGGTGGCGTTTACCATTCCGCATTTTTTTGCCGGGGTACGGATGGCGGTCCGCACCGATTCAGGGATCAGGAACTGGATAGATTTGCGCGGAAAAGAAGTGGTGACGACCAAGGGGACAACTACGGTCAAGTTATTGAACGACAGGAACAAGATAAGGGCGCTGGCCTTGAAACTGGTCGAAGGCAATGACCATGCCGAATCGTTCGGCATGCTTGAAAAAGGGCAGGCAGCTGCGTTCGTGATGGACGACGTCATCTTGTACGGCTTGCGTGCAAACATGCAGCATCCCGAAGCATTCGCGATCGTCGGCGATGCGCTGTCGGTAGAGCCTTACGCCATCATGCTGGCCAAGGACGATGCCGAGTTCAAGGCTGTGGTCGACCGGGAAATGGCGGGCATGCAGAATGACGGCGGTTTCCGGAAGATCTACAACAAATGGTTCATGAACCCCGTCCCGCCGCAAGGCAAGAGCATGAGCATGCCGATGGGATATCTGCTGCGCGATTCGATTCTTTACCCTACCGATAAAATCGGGGATTGAGCTGCCTGGATGCGCCGCCCGCACGGCGATGCGGGCGGCGGCCTGCGGACACGCCGCCCGGGCGCAATTACATGACCAGCGCCTGCTCCGCATCCAGCACCTTGCGGCGGGCCAGCGCCAGGTTGGATTTGCTCTTGTCGAGGACCACATAGATGAACAGGCCCTCGTGCTTGTCTATCGGCCGCAGGATGTGGTACTGCTTGCCGAGGGTAATCAGGATATCTTCGATGGTGTCCTGCAGGCCGAGGCTTTTCATGGTCTTCAGCTTGGCGCGCACCACCTCGGTATTGCCGGCCGCCGCCAGTTCCAGGTCGACGCCCGAACCGCCGGATCCCAGGATCATCCCGCTGTTGCTGTCGACGATTGCCGCGGCCAGCGCGCCATCGATGTCCAGCAGTGCCTCAACGATAACAGTCATGTTGCTCATGTTTTTCCCTTATGTATGTAGATAGCGGCGTTGGATGGAACAGACGCGTCGCCGCCGGCCGGCCAGCGGCGGCGATGCGTGGAATTTTCGCCCTGGGTCGTGGATCGCGATTTCCTGTCCATCGAGCGTAGTCATGACTACAGTGATGATGCCGTTCCGCGACAAGCCGATCTGGTTGAATACGTGATGGCCCGTGATTGATGCAGAAGCAAGATTGGCTTTGATTTCCATGCGAAGTCATGTTGTTGTCAGCAGCGATGAAAATACGTCCAGCGCATCCAGCATCTGTGATTTTTCGCGTACGTCTGCAGTCATCATCGGGACCGCCATGCCCAGTGCACTGGTCAGTTCCGACGCAAACCGGTTGCTGTCCTCGATGCTGACCGGGCGCGCCAGCAGCAGCATGCATGGCATGGTTTCGGAAACGGAAAAGACGGTGCGCAGATATTGCTTTGCCGTGTGGATGGCATCTGCGTCATTGGCGTCGATCATGACGATGACGCCGATTGCCATGGAGAGCAGCCAGCCGCGCATGAAGTCGAAACGGTCCTGTCCCGGGCTGCCGTAGATATGCAGCTGTTCGCCGCCATCCAGCTCTACCACGCCGAAATCGGCGCCTACGGTCGTGCTGGTCTTGGCTGAAGAGGCAGGATCCATGTTGGGGACATCGCAATCGACCATCAGGTCTCCGCACAAAGAGCGGATGGCTGTCGTTTTGCCTATGCCCATCGGCCCCAGGAGGACAATTCTCAGTATGCTCACTAGCGGGTCGTCTCCAGCTCTTGCGAACGGGTCCGGCCCAGCCACTGGTTGATTTTCTTGACAAATAATCCGACGCCGCTTTCCTTCTGCTCAGGGTGGAACTGCTGGGCCGGTTCTTGGGCGGCCGGCAGCTTGCTTCGTTCGACCAGCACTTCTTTCTTTCTCAGTTCATCAAGAAACAGATAGGCGTCGCGTTCCGACAAGCCGCCGTATACGAGGAGCCACCGCCAGTCGACGGATTGTTTGGTCATGACCGCAAGGATTTTCTGGAAATTGACAGCCGAAAAATCGTGCTCCAGGCTGATCCACCTGGAGATGCGATAGGTTCTTTGGGAGAGGGGATCGGACGCATCGTCCATGCCGCTTGTCCCGGTCTTCATGTCGAGTATCCGCAAGGCCGCCCGGTCCAGTACATTGATCAGGTCCGACAGGCGGAACTTGGCCGGCAAGGTCATGTCGCCTTTGCCGGCAGGATGATCGGGGGATGCCGCAACCCAGATGCAGATGCAGTTGGCCGGCAGCGTCTCCAGGGGATTGAAGACGGACGGGTCGAGCAGCGCTACCGAGGCAACCCTGGAGTCGGACGGAAGCCAGCGGAATACAGTCTTTTCATTCGCGATCGGCATCATGAGTTCATACCGCAACAGTTCTTTTTCAGCGAGGTGTTTGACAGAAATAAAGACAGTCTTACGCATCGCTGCAACCATATCGATGGATGGCATTCCGGGCGAATGCCTGAATATTTTCTGTCGGCGGATACGGCATGGTTTTCCCCTTGAAGATGCGCTAGATCGTTAGCTCCGGTTTTCTGCAGGGACAGTGTCGTGCAAGACATGCCCTTGGACCGGTGAACTTGCCGCAAGGGTAAGCAATGTGCAGGGGCCAGGCTATCAGGGGATCTTGATATTTGCGCGGGATCCGGGAAGCGCCTTGTAGGGAATTCCTTACGCCGACCATGAAACCGTCATTGCCGTGGAGATCGATTGGCGCAAGCATTTGCCGCCCATGGCGTTGGTTTTTTGAGATATGCCAGCTGGCTGGCGATGCCGGGATTGGAGGAAATGCTTACCCGAAATTCAGGATTGCCTGATTGAAACATTCTTTCGCATTGTTCATTATCGGCGCCAGGAAATTATCCTGGCGTCGCAGGCAGCCGGCGCCGGAATTTTCAGCTTGATAACGGATTGTGTCGCGGATTGTGTAGCGGATTGTGAACCTTGCGAATTATCGCGTTTTGTCGGGATCGATGGAGTAGACCACATGGGACAGAAAATTTCAGACGACGACGCCTTGTCGCTGGCGCAAATACTACGTTCTTTCGACCTGGATGAAACGACCAGCGCCGCGCGATTCGTGGAGAGCCTGACTTTCGACGCGATTTTTCGTGAAGAGTGGGAGCGTATTTGCGGCAGCCAGTATCAATTCCATTTTTATGACAGGCTCGCCGACGCTATTTTCGACGCGCTGGAAAACCATGGAGATCTGGAAAATTCCGTGCGGGAGAGGGCAGGCCAGCTGCTTCGGGAAATTGAGGCGCGGTATACCAGCCTGCTTGGCGAGATCCAGGCGCAGTACGAATGGATTTGCAAACACATAGTTTCCATGGGAAGCCGCAGGGACGCCTCAAAGACGGAATTCTTGCCTTTCTGACCAGGGCGGCCGCGTCCCGATGTAAATGTTGAATCCCTTTTTACCGGATGGAAAAAGTTGATGTTCCGGTTATCTTGATTTTTTTGGAAAATGCGATGCCTGGTTTTATGAAACTGCTGTGTGTATCAATTTTGACTGGCATGGCTTTGAGCGCGTGCGGCGGTGGCGATAGCGCCGGGGAGAATTCCAGTTCAAGCGGTAGCACAACGGCGACCGGCACTACCTCATCAGGTACTGGCAATACATCAACCGGAACGGGCGGCACGTCAACCGGAACGGGCGGCACGTCAACCGGAACAGGCGGCACGTCAACCGGAACAGGCGGCACGTCAACCGGAACAGGCGGCACGTCAACCGGAACAGGCGGTACATCAACCGGATCGAATGGTGTTTCTTCAACAGTGGATGCGGCGCTCCCGCCCGAGCCGCAGCTTCCTGGAACCGTGTGCGCCACCCTGGTCGCGAGCCTTACCCAGGCGGGCGGCCTGTTGCCTGCCTCTGTCGACGCCAGCCCGAGCAATTCCAATCCGGATACCGCGCGGATTCAAAAAGAAATCTCCCGCTGCCCTGCCGGGCAGGCGGTCAAGCTGACTACCGGCAGCAGCGGCCAGAATGCATTTCTTTCCGGGCCGTTGATCCTGGCTAGCGGCGTCACCCTCTGGGTGGATCAGGGAGTGACCTTGTTCGCGTCGCGCAGTCCGGCCGATTTCGATACCGGCGACGGCAATTGCGGTACCGCTGCCGGTGACGGCAAGTCCTGCAATGCCTTGATCACCGCCAGCAAGACACAAAATAGCGGCGTAGCAGGCGACGGCATCATCGACGGCCGCGGCGGCAGCGTATTAACGTCCGGCGCCAACGCGGGCACAATGACTTGGTGGGACGTCGCTATGCTGAACAAGTCGACGGGCAAGAACCAGAACAATCCGCGCCTGATCCAGGTCTTTGGCGGCAGCAATTTCACGCTGTACCGTATTACCGTCCAGAATGCGCCGGCATTCCATGTGGTGCCTAATACGGTAAGCGGTTTTACCGCCTGGGGAGTGAAAATCCTGACCCCGACCCTGGCTTACTCCAGGCCGGGGTATGCCTGTCCGGCCGGGAGCAGCCCGGATCCGACAACGCCCGCTACTTCGCCAAGCACTTGCTTCACGCCGGAAACCACGAAAAATACCGACGGGATCGATCCCGGCCAATCCAGCAATGTGCTGATCGCCTATTCTTATTTCAGCGGCGGCGATGACAATATCGCGATCAAGGCGAGCGGATCGGCGCCGGCTCTCTCGCACCGGATTGTCCACAGCCACTTCTATTATGGCCATGGCATGTCGATCGGCAGCGAGACGAATTCGGGTGTCGACGGCATCGAGATGCGTGATCTGTCGATCGATGGCCAGGATTCTCAAAACAGCGTCGGCATACGGATCAAGTCGGACGACGGCCGCGGCGGCACGGTGAAGAACATCAGCTATCGGCAGATCTGCATGCGCAACGTCAAGGAGCCGATGATATTCGATCCTTACTACAGCGTCGGCAATCACACCCTGGCGCCGGATTTCCACGACATCGCGGTCAACGGCTTCCATTACCTCGGCAGCGCAAAGTATGGCGGCGGCACGCTCACCTTCAACGGCTATGCTTTCAACGGCACGGTCAATCCGCTGAAGATTACCTTGGATAACGTCATGTTCGATTCCACGCCGAAGATATCGAACAGCCCGCACAACGGTGGCCCGACGCCGCCGTCGAACACACAGTTTACTGTCGGGCCTGGTCCGGTCAACTTTGCGATCGCACCGTCCGCAGCGAATAACGTGACGGTGGCCACGGCGCCGAAAGACGGCCAGCAGGCAATCGACTGCAGCCAGGCTTTCGTGTCCTTTCCATCCTCGATGTCGCCTTTCTAGATTCTGCCGGCTTGATTTTTCCGTGAACGCGGCCATCGATTCTGCGTTTGCCAAATGCAGAATCGATGGTGCTGCACTCGTTTGAGCATATGTGCCAGATATCAATACAAAAAAAATCCATAACATGCCTGTTAGCTATCCTGTTGTTTTCGCATGTGACTGCGGTTCTTTCCGATGATCTGCTGTATGTGATCTGGCGGGATATCGGATTGCCCGATGCGGTGCGTCTGGCCAGCCAGTATTCGGGGAAGACGATTCGTCTGGCTCAGAATGTGCACGGGACGATCAGTCTTGCGTCGTCAGGTCCGCTGGGTTCCAGCCAGTTTTTCTCTCTCTTCGAGAACTCTCTGCATGAGCGCGGCCTGGTCCTGATGCGTGACGGCGGCAATATTTACCAGGTGAGGGCAGTCGAGCCAGGGGCGGGCGGCAGCGCTCAATCGCCCAGTGCCAGTGTGGAAGCGGGGCCGCCGCACGTCCCGCAAATTGAATATGTCGGAGCCGTATTCGCTTCCGAACGGCGCGCGCAGGCAATCGTTGCGCGAATCCGTGCGATGGGCGGCGAAGCTGAGGTCCGGGCCCCTGGCGATCCGGCTGATACAGGTTTTTCCGTCGTGCTGCTGTGCCGTGACAGCGCCGAAGGTTACCAATCGATGATTTCCGCAGTCGAGCGGGCGGGATTAAGCAATCTGATTTCCATGCCGTCGTTGCCTGCCGCATTTCCGGTACAGGAGACGCCGTCTTTCGCTGACAGCCCGCCGCCGAGCCAACCATGAATTTGACAACTTGCCCGTCGAACCCGCGAAGCGTGTAATCGCGCATCTTGGTTTTCGCGCTATTTCGACGCCATTTCTATGCCGGCGATCTTGCACTCCGATCGCTCGGTGTTTTTCCACACCTCATAGTCTTTTTCATCGTTCGCCCGCAGGAACGAGGTCGATGCCGCGCCTGCCTGGGCGCAGGCGACTTTTGCCAGGCCGTTGCGTTTGGCTTTGTGATATTGGGCGACGGTCTGGAACGCCACGTTCCTGTCGATGGCGCGCGTATTCTGCCTTGCCATCACTTCGATGCCGTCGCAGAAGAAATACCAGATGCCGGGGGAGATAGCGACGAAACAGAAAAACGTTTGTAATGTACTAAGATCCTTGGTTCTCACTGTACTTGCCTTCCAATATTACGGGTCGCGACACTACCGCGGCCGGGTGCTTGTTCCGGGTCCTAGGTCATTGATTTGATTAATTTTTTACAATTGTTCGTATGCTAATTTAGTTTTCAAAAAAAACAATGGTTTGTTAAAAATTGTTAGGTAAAAATCCTGGGAATGACGATATTTGTGGGTTTTTTCCTACAATAAAAACATTCAAAATTAACATCATTCAGGTAACGATTTCGTGCGCAATTACGCAGGGCAACAATTCCCGTTCGCCGGGTTTTTGTTGGCATTTGATCAAATGATGAAAGGACGTGGATGAGTCTGCGCCTGTGGAACCTGGCTTCGCTGGCGCTGCCGGTGCTGCTGATCCTGGCAGTGCGGGACAGGCTCGGGCAAGGCCGCACGTCGCTATAATGAAGAAGGTTCACTTCAGGGAGGCGCTCATGCAGCTCACACCCAGACTGGCGATCTTCACTATGGTGTCGAGCCTTGCCTACCTTTGGCTCGCCATCTTCGGCGAGGGCGGATTTGCCGCCTTTTTCTCGCGGCCGGCCTTGCTTGTCACCGCCGCCGCATTCATGGCGCTGGCCGGCGCGGCGCTCTTCACCAGCGCCAACCTGAGTTCCGGCGAGCGCGAGGACCGCGGCAACCGCTGGATCATTCCCGCCGTCGGGCTGATCGGGCTGCTGCAGGCTTACCTGCCGGCGTATTCCGACCGCATCGGCTTCTGGACCTTCGGCGGCGATGCGCTGCGCTGGACCGGCGTTATCCTGTTCATCGCCGGCGGCGTGCTGAGGCTGTGGCCGGTTTTCATCCTGGGACGCCGCTTCAGCGGCCTGGTGGCGATCCAGCCGGGGCATGAGCTGGTCACCGGCGGCATCTACAGCGTTATCCGCCATCCCAGTTACCTGGGCCTGCTGGTGAATGCGCTGGGCTGGTCCCTGGTTTTCCGTTCCGGGCTCGGCGTACTGCTCACCGCCCTCATGCTGGCGCCGCTGCTGGCCCGCATGCGCGCCGAGGAAGCGCTGCTGCGCAGCCAGTTCGGCGCCGAGTACGATGCCTACCGTGCTCGCACCTCGCGGCTGATTCCCGGAATTTATTAGGACCTGGTTTTTGCCTGATGGGCATGCATGCGAATCGACCGCCTGCGCTAAACTGTGCGTTTGGGTTGATGGGAGAAGCGATGCAGACCGTGACACTGCCTTACGGCTCGGACCAGACCGGCCTGGTATGCGGTTTTTTATTCGACGCCGACGCGCAAGGCCGGCCAATCGAGTCGAAACAGGCGGAGGAGTGGCTGGCTGCACGCGAGCAGCATCCCGGCCAGTTCATCTGGCTGCACCTTAACCTGGCCAATACCGCCAGCGAAAAGTGGTTGAGGAAGCATGCCGCGCTGGGCGACGAATTCTACGCAACCCTGCACGAAGGCCAGCGCTCGACCCGCATCGAACTGGTCGACAATATGCTGATCGCGGTGGTCAACGATGTGCTGCACGATTTTTCATTCGATCCGGCGGACATTTCCACGCTGTTCCTGAATGTCGACCGGCAGGTTGTGATCAGCGCCCGGCTGAAGCCGCTGAAGGCGGTCGACCGCTTGCGCAACGCGGTGAAGAACGGTGAGCCGATCCGTTCTTCGATCGAGCTGCTTACCCATCTGCTGCGCGACCAGGCTGAGGTGCTGTCGAAGATCGTGCGCGACGCCATCCAGCGGGTCGACGGCATAGAAGACACCCTGCTGGCCGGCAAGCAGAACCAGAAACGCGCCAACCTGGGCGAGCTGCGGCGCGTGCTGGTGCGTCTGCAGCGCCTGCTGGCGCCGGAGCCGGCAGCCTTGTTCCGCCTGCTGCAGCGGCCGCCGAACTGGGTGGCCGACATCGATTCGCAAGAGCTGCGCCACGCCACGGAAGAATTTTCGATGGCGCTGCACGAAATCGCCACGCTGCAGGAACGCATCAAGCTGCTGCAGGAAGAAATCGCGGCGCGCGTCAATGAGGGCAATAACCGCAGCCTGTTCGTGCTGACCATCGTCACGGTGCTGGCGCTGCCGATCAACATCATCGCCGGCCTGCTTGGCATGAATGTAGGCGGCATCCCGCTGGGGCAGGATCCTCAAGGATTCTGGATCATCGCCGGCATTGTCGCTAGCTTCACTGCGGTGGCCGGCTGGCTGGCTTTCAGGAAGCGCGGCGACGAGTGACGCCGGCCCGGCTTCGGCAATGCGCGCCGATACGAGCGAGCCGCCCACGGCATCGGAAAATTTTCGGTATCATCGTGCGCGCAGAAACTTGTCAATCCAAACCTGAAGGAAATGCCATGTCGATCCATGTCGCCACTATCGCGTGGGAACGCGCGGATGCCGTATTCACCGATAACCGTTACAGCCGCGCCCACAGTTGGCATTTCGACGGCGGCGCCGTGGTGCCGGCATCGAGTTCGCCGCATGTGGTCAGGGCGCCTTTGTCGAATCCGGCCAATGTCGATCCGGAAGAGGCGTTCGTGGCCTCCTTGTCGAGCTGCCACATGCTGTGGTTCCTGGACATCGCGCGCAGCGCCGGCTACCTGGTCGAGCGTTATGTCGACCAGGCCAAGGGACATATGGAGCGGGCGGCGGATGGCAAGAGCTGGATCGCGCTGGTGGAGCTGGCGCCGGCGGTGGCCTTTTCCGGCGCCAAGATCCCGGACGACGCCGTGCTGCGCCATTTGCACCACCAGGCGCACGAAGAGTGTTTCCTGGCGCGCTCCGTGAAAAGCGAAATCAGGATCGACGGCAGCTGGAGCCATGCCGCGTCGTGAGCGCCGATTCGGCAATCCATATCCTGGCCGGCGCGGAGGCGGGTAGAATACCGGCGGCGCAGGTTTGCCGCGCAGGCCGAGGCTGGCATGCGGCAGCATTGGCAAACTGCCACGACACGACGTTTACACAGGAAAAATGATGGCAAAGAAGAATGAAGAGCTGGACCCGGAAACATTGGCGCTGATTAACTGGTGCATTGAAGTCGAAGGTTTCCTGGTGGCCGGCGGCGCGACCCTGGAACAGGCGCAAGAGCATATCGAAGAACAGGTGGAATGGTTTACCGACCAGTTTTATGACGGCCTGACGCCGGAACAAGCCGCCAAGGAAGCGCTGGCGTGATGCCTGCCGAGGTGCGGTCGGCCCAATGAGCCAACATGAAATAGGGCGCGGCATCGGCCTGTCGGTCTGCGCCTCGATGCTGTTTGCCTTGTTGTCCGGCTACACCAGGCTGCTGGCGCCGCTCGACGGCCTCGACATCTTCGCCTGGCGCGTGGTGTGGACCTTGCCTGGCGCGCTGGCCCTGCTGGTCCTGCGCCAGCGCCTGCCGCAGGCGCGCGCCTTGCTGCAGCGCCTGGCGCGCGAACCCTTGACCTGCGCCGCCCTGGCGATAGTGGCGGCGCTGCTTGGCGTCCAGATCTGGATTTTCCTGTGGGCGCCCTTGCACGGCCGTGCGCTGGAAGTCTCGCTGGGATATTTCCTGCTGCCCTTGACCATGGTGCTGGTCGGCCGTTTTTATTATCACGAACGGCTGGATGTTTTCCAATGGCTGGCGGTTGCCTGTGCCGTGGTCGGCGTGCTGCACGAACTGTGGCTGACGCGCAGCTTCGCCTGGCCGACCCTGGTGGTGGCGCTTGGCTATCCGCCTTACTTTATCCTGCGCCGCAAGATTAATGCCGATCCGGTGGTGGCGTTCGCGTTGGAGATGGCGTTGCTGCTGCCGGTGGCGGCTGTCATGCTGTACCTGCGCGATTCCTGGGCCGTGGTTGCCTACCGGCCGGACATGTGGCTGTTCCTGCTGCCGGGGATGGGCCTGCTGAGCACGGTGGCGCTCGGCGCTTACCTGGGCGCCAGCCGGCTGCTGCCGATGGCCTTGTTCGGCATCCTCGGTTACGTCGAGCCGGTATTGCTGGTCGGCGTCGCCATCGTTTTTCTCGGCGAGTCGATGGCGCCGGGACAGCTGGCCACCTATATCCCGATCTGGTGCGCGGTGCTGCTGACGGCGCTGCACAGCGTGCGCCTATTGCGCAAGGAGCGGGCTGCGCGGCGCGGCGGTTAAGCTCGTTGTCAACAAAGAAACGCACCCGCCAATCGCCGCAAGTCCAGCCAAATATTCCCGGTTTAAAGACTCCAGTAAGTAAGTGGTAAGAGCTTATGGCTGAACATGCTTGTCGGCAGCAGTCATTCGTTCAATCATCTTGTGGGGTCAACATGCATCATTTCAAGTTTTCCTGCCGGCTAGCGCTGGCAGCGATAATCGGGACGGCTTTCAGCGCCGCGGCAGGTTTGAGTCATGCCGATCCGGTCCTGGCCGAAGAACCGCATTCCGCCGACGCGTCCCAATGGGGGTTGGGCATCGGCCTTGGTTCTGAAAGCCGGCCCTATCGCGGCGTCAGCAATCATGTCTCGGTCTTGCCGCTGGTGCTGTATGAAAATCGCTGGATCCATTTCTTCGGCAATACGCTTGATTTCAAGCTGGGATCGGTCGACCAGTTCAGTTTCACATTGCGTGCCAAATATGCATTGAACGACGGCTACAAAAGCAGCGATTCGGAGGCATTGCGCGGCATGGACGAACGCAAGGGCAGTGCCTGGGGCGGCGTTGCGGGCACTTGGGACAATCCCTACGCGAAGTTGTCGCTGGAATGGCTGACTGCCGGCAGCACCAAGGGCAACACGGTGAAACTCGGCGCCGAGCATTCGTTCGCGATGGGCGCGTTTCAGCTGACGCCGCACCTGAGCACGACCTGGATGGACAGCAAGTACGTCAATTATTATTACGGCGTCAAGGCCAGCGAAGCGATCGCCGGCCGCCCGGCTTATACTGGCAAATCGACGGCCAACATCGAGTTTGGCGTGCGCGCGGACTATCCGCTCACACGCAACCAGATGATCATGCTTGACGTCGGCGACCTGCAGCGCGGCACCGGCATCAAGGACAGCCCGCTGGTCGACAAGTCGTCGGCGGTGAGCGTGCGGGTAGGCTACCTTTATAAATTCTAGTCGCGAAACACTACACTAAATACCAACCATGAACCGGATCGGCCTGCTGGAAGACCACGAGCGGATGGCGCAGCTGATTCGCCAGGCGATGGCGGGGGTCGGCATCGAAGTCGATATCTATGGCCGCATCGACCACGCGGCCGACGGCTTTACCCGCATTCCCTATGCGGCGCTGGTGATCGACCGCGGCTTGCCGGACGGCGACGGGCTTGACCTGGTGCGCAAGCTGCGGAGCAAGGGCGTGCTGGCGCCATGCCTGATGCTGACCGCGCTCGATGCCTTGCATGACCGGGTGGCCGGCCTGGAGGCCGGCGCCGACGACTATCTGCCGAAGCCGTTTTCGATGCAGGAACTGGTGGCCAGGGTGCGTGCCCTGATGCGGCGTCCGCCGCAACTGCAAAGCCTGGTTCCAGCCTATCTCGGCTTGCAGGTGCTGCCGGAAACGAGCTGCATGCGCAACGGCGACGATTCGGTGTCGCTGGCGCCTTCGGAGCTGCAGCTGATGCTGAGCCTGGTGCGCGCAGGCGGGCAGCCGGTGCGCCGCACCGCCTTGGAAATGGCGGCCTGGGGCGTGGGCGATGCGGTCACCCCTAACGCGCTGGATGTCGCCTTGCACCGGCTGCGGCGAAAACTGCTGGCGATCGATTCCACCGTGGAGATCGCCAACGTCAGGGCTTACGGGTTTGCATTGCAGGAACTGCCCAATGCGCTATAGCTTGTCGAAAAAACTGATTGTCTCTGCCGCGGCTACGATGGTGGTCATCACCTTGCTGGTGTCCGCGGGCCTGGCTGCGGTATTCCAGTGGGAGCCCGAGATATTGCTGAAGCAGGAGATGCTCAGGCATGTCGACAAGATCAAGGAAAAGATGCGCTTCGACGCCGCGGGCAAACTGACCGGGGTCGAGCTGAATTCCAAAATGCAGCTGCTGTATGAAGCGTTGAAAGACGACTCCATCTACCGCATCCTGGATGACAAGGGCGCGGTGCTGGCCGCCTCCGACGGCGCCGGCATCCCCCTGTTTGCCAAAGGCACGCGTTTCGATCCCAAAACCGCAACCGAGAGCGGCTTGGTCGTGCGGCGCTCAGGATTGACATTGCATGTATTTACGCAAGCCGTTTTCCGCAACGATAAGACCTACTATATCCAGGTGGCGCGGAGCGAACGCATGCACCAGGCCATCATGGGCAGCGACAGCGCCAGTTTCATGATGGCCGCCGGGGTCGCGGTGATTGTCGCCATCCTGGTATTTACCGGTGTCGTGTGGGGCACATTCAACCGCGCGCTGCGCCCGCTGCGTGTGGCGTCGGATGCCGCCAGCAAGATTGAATTCAACCGCCTGGGCTCGCGCCTGTCTACGGTGGACGTGCCGCAAGAGCTGGTGCCGCTGATAGACGCATTCAACAAGGCGCTGGACCGGCTGGAGCGTGGCTATCGGCTGCAGCAGGAATTCCTGGCGACGGTTGCGCATGAATTGAAGACCCCTTTGGCCCTGATCCGCGGGCAGATCGAACTCGATGGCATGGCTGACCGCACGCTGCTCTTGAAGGATGTCGACCGCATGGCGCGCCAGGTGCACCAGTTGCTGCACCTGGCTGAAGTGAGCGACCAGAAAAATTTTGTGTTCGAACAGCTCGACGCTGGTGAAGTCGCGGTCAGCGCGGTCGAGCACCTGGAACGGCTGGCGGACCGGCTGGGCGTGCGCATCGTCCTGCATTCGCCGGCTCGGCAGGTATTGCTGCTGGCCGACAGCGGCGCGCTGTTTGTACTGGTCAAGAACCTGCTGGAAAACGCCCTCCATCATTCGCCGGCCGGCGCCAGCGCTGTCGTCACGGTCACGCCGGAGCAGATTTCGGTGCGCGACCGTGGCGAGGGCATTGCCGCGGACCACGTGCCATTGCTGTTCAAGCGTTTCTGGCGCGGCCCGAACCGGCGCGATGAAGGCGCCGGCCTGGGGCTGTCGATCTGCAGGGAAATTTCGCATGCCCACGGCTGGCGCTTGCTGGTCAAGCACGACCAGCGCCCCGGGGCAGAATTCATCGTTGCATTCCATTGATTTCCGCGGGCGCCGGCAACAGCGCTCTCGTCGAAGTCATCGTCCTGTCATAAGACTGCTATAAGTTGAGGCCTTGCAACCGGCGCTCAGAGCGGCCGCCGCCTCGCTGCGATCGCTTTCCTTGACGGATAAACCATGTACAACAATAGCAAACGATTAATCATCCTCGATGCGGACGGCACCACTATCGATGCCTACAACGCCATCGACAAGACGTTTTCCCGCCACGGCATGGAGATCGGCGATGAGGAAAGATTCCAGAAGCGCCGCCGCCTGTTCAAATACCTGGGCGGATTGAAAGAGTTTCCCTCCAACCTGAAAAAACAGATCGGCAAGCAGAGCCGCAAGCAGCTGATCGCCACCCTGACCGAGGTTTACCGGGAAGAGGCCAAACTGTATCCGGGCATCGCGGACCTGGTGCGCAGCCTGATCGCCGCGCCGGACATCGCGGTCGGCCTGGTGACGCGCAACATGACGAATGAACCGGAAGAGACGCTGCGGCTGCTGTTCCGGCGCCATGACATCGATCTCGATGCGCTCGATTTTTTTGCCCACATTCCGCTGCACCTGGAAAAGATGCAGGAATTCCGCGCCATCCGCGAGCGCCTCGACATCAATCCCGCGCGCGCCTATATCGCCGGCGACGAGCACAAGGATTACCTGGCCGCAATCGGCTCCGGCATGCATCCTTTCATGGTTTCCTACGGTTTCGAGAGCTACAAGCGTTTGATCAAGAAATTCCTGGTGCCGGAAGAAATCATCTCGCGCTCGCCCGAAGAGCTGTGCGGACGCGTGCGGCACGCCATGGGCTTGACGGATAACGCCTGACAAGGCGCTACTGCAAGGCGCCACTCCCTGTTAGAATTTATCTTCCAAAAGATGGATCGGGCAGGGCACATGTATACATTGTATGGCTTCAAGGGCTCCGGCTCCGCCGTGGTGGAGCTGGCGCTGGAACTGGCCGGACTGCCTTACCGGCTGGTCGAGGCAGCTTCCTGGGAGCCTGGCTCGGCGCTCGACGAGCTGCAGCAGCTGAACCCCCTCAGGCAGATTCCCACCTTGCAGCTGCCGGATGGCAGCATCCTGACTGAAAGCGCGGCGATCCTGCTCCATCTCGGCCTGGCCCATCCCGCGGCCGGGCTGCTGCCTGCCGCTGAAACCCAGCGCGCGCAGGCCATCAGGGGCCTGGTGTATATCGCCGCCAACTGTTACGCCGCGATCGGCGTGATCGACTTCCCTGAGCGCTGGTGCGCCAATGCCGACGATGCCGTGAAAGAACAAATCCGGGAAGGCACGCGTGCGCGCCTGCACAGTTATTGGGAAATTTTCGCCGACACTTATCCAGCATCGCCATTCTTGAACGGCGCCTCGCTCGGCCTGCTCGACCTGATGGCTGCCGTGGTTTCCAAGTGGGCGGGCGCGCGGCCGCACCTGGCGCGGGTGCGGCCCGCTTTCTTCGCCTTGGTCGAGAGGGTGCAAGCCGATCCGAAAGTGGCGCCGGTGTGGCGGCGCCACTGGGATCATTGAATTTTCCGGATTTTTACCGATGCTTTCATCATTTTTTGCAAAATACTAAAACATAGGGAGGCCCAACGTGCAGTCACAAACCGAGCTGTCTGAAGACCAGTTGATGAAAAAAGTGGCATGGCGCCTGATGCCATTGCTGATCGTGATGTTCCTGGTGTCTTTCATCGACCGTCAGAACGTCGGTTTCGCCAAGCTGGAAATGGTGCATGCGCTGGGCATGAGCGAGGCGGCCTACGGTCTCGGCGCGTCCCTGTTTTTCATCGGCTACCTGCTGTTCGAGATCCCCAGCACCCTGGCCTTGCATAAATACGGCGCGCGGGTCTGGCTGGCGCGCATCATGTTTACCTGGGGCGCGGTGACCATACTGCTGGGTTTCACCAGTTCGCTGCCGATGTTTTATGTGCTGCGCTTCATGCTGGGCGTGGCCGAAGCCGGATTTTATCCTGGCGTGATCTATTACCTGACGCTGTGGTTCCCCCAGATATACCGCACCCGGGTGCTGGGGATATTTACGTTGGGCAGCGCCCTGGCCAACATGCTGGGCGCCCTGGTCGGCGGCTTGCTGCTGAACCTGAACGGCACGCTCGGGCTGGCCGGCTGGCAGTGGGTCTTTATTGCGACCGGTGCGCCGGCTGTGCTGCTGACGCTGGTGGTGATGGTGTATCTGCCGGGCTCCATCGATGAAGCCAAATTTCTGTCTGCATCGCAGAAAGCCAAGCTGAACGACATGATGCAACGCGATACGCCGGCTAACGTCACCCGCGGCAATCCGCTGGCGGCGCTATGGGACTTGCGCGTGCTGCTGTTTGCCGCCACCTACATGCTGATGTCGACTTCGCTGTATGGCGTCACTTACTGGCTGCCGACCTTGGTGAAGGGCTTCGGCGTCAGCTCCACCATCAACGGCTTGCTGAACATGATGCCGTGGGGGCTGGCGGTGCTGCTGTTGCTGTGGCTGCCGGGCAAGCTGCGCCATGACCGGGTGGTGTTCAAGGCGATCGCCGTCATCGGCTTGCTGGGTTTGCTGTGCTTTACCTCGAGTGCGCTGCTCGATTCCAACACGCTGCGTTTCGGCGCCTTGGTCATTGGCGGCGCTTGCATCACCTTGCTGTATCCCTGTTTCTGGTCCTTGCCGCCGAAATTTTTCCAAGGCGCGCGGGCTGCCGCCAGCATCGCGGCGATCAATTCAATCGGCAACCTGGGCGGGTTTTTCGGGCAGAACCTGATGCCTTACGTGGGCAAGCTCACGCACAGCAATGTCACGCCGATGCTGGTTCCCGCGGCTTGCCTGGCGGTGCTGGGCGTGGGCGGGCTGGTAGCGGTGAACTGGCAGCGCAAGCGCGACCTGGCCGACGACAGCGCGCGCGAGCGCCAGGTGGCGATCCAGGAAGACGGCAGCGAAGATCCGGGCGCCGGCATCGACCAATTGCTGGACCGGCATCCCGACCACCTGCACATGCCGCATCCAAAACCGCCGCGGCCTGATTGAATTTTAGTGAAAGTCGCGGCTGCTGGTGTACAGCTTGCCCAGCATGGGCGACATGTCGATCAGGTGCTGGGCCACCAGGTGCCTGACGCCCTCCTGGGACTGCCAGCTGCCATTGACGCCCATCAGCTTCGCTCCCTGCAATTCCTTGCGCTGGCTGTCCGCCAGGTCGGGCCAGACGATGACGTTGACAGTGCCGGTTTCATCTTCCAGCGTGACGAACACCACGCCCTTGGCCGTGCCGGGGCGCTGGCGCACCGTGACGATGCCGCAGGCCCGCGCCAGCTGGCCGCTGCGGAAAGTATTCAGCACCTCGGCCGGCCTGAAGCGCTGGGCATTGAGCTGCGGGCGCAGCAGCGCCAGCGGATGGCGCCCCAGGGTCAGGCCCAGCGCATCGTAATCGTTGAGCAGGTTTTCTCCTTCCGTCGGCGGCGCCAGCAGCAAGGCTTCTTCCGCCACCTGGGCCTGCCTGAGCAAGCCTTTGTCCGGTGCGCTGACCAGCGCCTGCCACAACGCCTGGCGGCGGTTGCCGACCAGCGGCGCGAGCGAATTGGCGGCGGCCAGCGCCTGCAGCTGGTCGCGCTGCAGGCCGCTGCGCAAGGCCATGTCCTTGAGGCCGGTGAACGGACGCACCGCGCGCGCCGCTTCAATCTCGTCGACATTGCGGGAATTCAGCCCGCGCACCAGGTTGAAGCCCAGCCTGACTGCCGGCCTGGCCGCCGAGGTTGATTCCAGGGCAGCTTCCCAGTTGCTGACGTTGATATCGACCGGCAGCACTTCCACGCCATGCCGGCGCGCGTCCTGCACCAGCTGCGACGGCGAATAGAATCCCATCGGCTGGCTGTTCAGCAGCGCCGCCAGGAACGCTTCCGGTTCATGGCATTTGAGCCAGGAGCTGGCGTAGGCGAGCAGGGCGAAACTGGCGGCGTGGCTTTCCGGGAAGCCGTATTCGCCGAAGCCCTGGATCTGGCTGTAGATGGCTTCGGCGAAACTCTTGTCGTAGCCCCTGTCTGTCATGCCGTCGATCAGCTTGCGTTCGAATTTTTCGAGGCCGCCTTTGCGCTTCCAGGCCGCCATCGAGCGACGCAGGCTGTCGGCCTCGCCCTCGGTGAAACCTGCCGCGATCACGGCGATCTGCATCACCTGTTCCTGGAAAATCGGTATGCCCAGGGTGCGTTCCAATGCTTGCTGCAAATTTTTCTGGTAGACGATTTTGCCAGGATCTTTTTTCCTGTTTTGCAAATAAGGATGGACCATGCCGCCCTGGATCGGTCCCGGCCGGACGATCGCAACCTGGATCACCAGGTCGTAGAATTGACGCGGCTTCAGGCGCGGCAGCATGCTCATCTGGGCCCGGCTTTCGATCTGGAACACGCCTATGGTGTCGGCCTTGCAGATCATGTCGTAAGTCGCGGGATCTTCGCGCGGGATGTCTTTCATCTCGAATGTTTCGCCGCGTTGCGTCGCCACCATCGCCAGCGCCCGCTGCAGCATCGACAGCATGCCCAGCGCCAGCACATCGACCTTGAGTATGCGCAGGGCGTCCAGGTCGTCCTTGTCCCATTGCACCACGCTGCGATCTTTCATCGCCGCGTTTTCGATAGGCACCAGGCGCGACAGCTTGCCGCGTGAAATCACGAAGCCGCCCGGGTGCTGCGACAGGTGGCGCGGAAATCCCATCAGCGTATGCGACAGCTCGGCCCATTGTTCGGCAATCGCCGTATTGGCAGCCATGCCGAGTTCGCCGAAGTTCTGCTGCAGCTGCTGCTTGTCGTCCCACCAGCGCTGCGATTTGGCGACCTGGTCGACCAGGCCCGGATCGACGCCCAGCGCCTTGCCGACATCGCGCAGCACGCTGCGCGGCCGGTAGCTGATCACGACCGCGGTCAGCGCCGCCCGCCGCCGGCCGTATTTTTCGTAGATGTACTGGATCACTTCTTCGCGCCGCTGGTGTTCGAAATCGACGTCGATGTCGGGCGGTTCATTGCGCTCGCGGCTGATGAAGCGGCCGAACAGCAAGGTGCTCCGGGCGGGGTCGACTTCGGTGATGCCGAGGCAGTAGCAGACCGCCGAGTTGGCCGCCGAGCCGCGGCCCTGGCACAAGATGCCCTGGCTGCGGGCGAACTGGACGATATCGTAGACCGTCAGGAAATAAGCTTCATATTCCAGCTCCTGGATCAGGTCCAGTTCGTCTTCCAGCTGCCGCTGCACCGCCGCCGGGATTTCGTCGGCGAAGCGGCTGCGCGCGCCGATATAGGTTTGCTGGCGCAGATAACTGGCCGGAGTATGCCCCGGCGGTACGATTTCATCCGGATATTCATACCGCAGTTCATCCAGCGAAAAGCTGCACATGCCGGCGATCCTTACCGTTTCGGCCAAGGCCGCCGCCGGATACAGGTTGCCTAGCCGCAGCCTGGCGCGCAGGTGCTGTTCGGCATTCGGCGCCAGCGCATAACCGCAAGCGGCGACAGTCTTGCCGAGCCGGATCGCGGCCAGCGTATCCTGCAGCGGCTTGCGCGAGCGGCGGTGCATGCAGACATCGCCGGTAGCGGCTACCGGCAAGCCGAGCGCTTGCGCGGCCTGCTCGATCACGGCGCGCTGGCATTCGTCGCCGGCCTGGTGCAGCATGGTCATGCCGATCCAGGCGCGGCCGGGAAAAGTATTGCGCAGCCATGCCGCCTGGCGGCCCAGCGTTGCGCTGTCGACGCCATGAGCCGGCAGCAGGAGCAGCAGGCAATCGGGCAGCTGGCGCAGGTGGGCGTTGGCGCTGTCCGGCGCATCGAGGTCTTGCGGCCGGAGCAGGTAATGGCCTTTGCCGGCGCGGCTGCGCGCCAGCGTGATCAGTTCCGAAAGATTGCCGTAACCTTCGCGGTTTTGCGCCAGCGCGATGAGAGAAAACGCCGGGCTGCCGTCGGCCTCGTGCAGCTGGAACTGGCTGCCGATCAGCAGCGGCAGTCCATGTTTCTTGGCTTCGACATGGGCGCGCACCACGCCGGCCAGCGAGCATTCGTCGGTCAGCGCCAGCGCCGCGTAGCCAAGCTGGACGGCGCGCTCCACCAGTTCCTCGGGATGCGAGGCGCCGCGCAGGAAACTGAAATTCGAGACGCACTGCAGTTCGGCGTATTCCGGCAATACGATCGACGGCGGCGCCAGCGCGGGATTGTCGTCCATAGGCAATCAGGCAAACAAGCCGTGCAGGAACCAGTGGATGTCATCGCCGTCGCGCTCGCGATATATCCAGTAGCAAGCAGCTTCTTCGCCTTCCGCCACGAAGTAGTCGCGCACAGTCGGCGGACCGTCCCACCAGCCGCATTCGATCCGCTCCGGCCCTGACAGCAGGCGCAGCGGCGAACCATAAAACGGCCGGTGCTTGCGCAGCATCAGGGCCAGCGGCTGCTGCAGCAGCCAGAATGGCCGTTGCGGCTGGAGCCGAGGCAATGCATCGCCTGGCGTTTGGCGGCACAGGCCGTCGCCGGCTGCCTGCCAGGCGTTGGCGACTTCCGGCCGGTGGTCGGCCAGCGCTGCCGGCTGCAAGACGTTTTCACTGCCGAGCCGTGCGCTCAGCAACTCCAGCAGGCGAGCATAGGCGCCGGGCGTGCCGCCCGGCTCGGGAAACAGGGAGGCGGTCGGCGGCAGCATCGGCGCTACCTGGGTTGCCTGCAAGCGCAAGGCGATCACCGGCGCATCGAGTTGCAGCCGGCCCAGCCTTTCTTTCAACAGGCGCAGCAGGTGTTCTTCATGCCAGGCCGGTTCGCCCAGCGCGATTTCCAGCGGCGTCGGGGCGATTGCCTGGCGCCCGCGCTCGTGTTCCAGCGACAGCAGGAAACGCGATACCGCCAGCTGCTGCACTACCAGCCAGCCGATCATTTGCAAGACCAGGCGGCGTGCCGCAAACAGTACCGCCTCGGCATGTTCGATACGGTCCGGCAGCTCCAGCCAGGCGCTGAATGCCTGCGGCGGCTGCACCCATTCGAAGATTTCGGGCGCGCTGCCGTAGGCGCGGTCCAGGGTGTCCAGGATGTGCTTGTCGCTGCGCCGCTGCAATCCGGCGCGCGGCAGCTTGCGCAAGTCGGCCAGGGTCTGGCAGCCGATGCCGGCCAGCCATTCTTGGTGGGGGCGCGCCGCCGGCAGGATCGCGAACGGCAATCCATCCAGCCGCCGCTGCAGGCTGGCCAGGCGCAGGCTGCGGCGCTGCATGCGGCGGCGATGGCGGGCCAGCAGCCACGCGCCCTGGGCGGTCGGCGCCATGCTGAGCTGCGGCGTAAAGCCCAGCGCCTGGATGCTGTCGCGGATGCGGCGGCACAGCGCCAGACGGCCGCCGAAAGCGCTCAGGCTGGCGCTGATGTCGAGCAGCAGCGAATCCTCCTCGGCATGCGCTACTTCCGACGTGTATTGCAGCAGGGCCAGCGCGATATCGTCGCGCGCGCCTTGTTCGCGCGCCGCATCGCGCTCGCATAACAAAGCCTGCGGCGCCAGCGCCAGCACACCGCCGCGGCGCATGCCCGGGCGCACGCCGCTGGCCGCCGCGGCGGGTGTCATGGCCAGCACCTGGTCATGTTCCAGCACCGCCAGCATGCAGGGTTCAGACCAGCGCGGGCGCAATGTTTCCAGCGCCAGCAGCGGCAGGTGTATGCCTATCCAGAGTGTCATGGTCGGGTACGGCAAAAGAAGGTGGCGGAACGGCTGGAGCGGTGGCCGGGGCCACGGTTGCCGCCAGCGGCAGGTAAAACGCTTGTTCGTGTTGCGGCCCTTTGCGTTTGAGCAGCTGGATTTCGACGCCGTTGCGCGCCGGCCGCAATGCCAGCCGCAAAGGCGAGGGCGAGGATTCGTGGGCGGCGCTCAGCGGCCGCAGCAGCCACAGCAGGGTGTCGCTGGCCTGGGCCGCCAGGTGCAAGCGGCGCAAAGCCTCGCCCCGGACATGGGATTGCCATAACAGCAGCGCGCCGCAGCTGCCGTTGCGCAATACCTGTTCCGCCGACCACAGCGCATCGGCGCTGCGCGCCGCCTTGATCCACAGCAGCTGTCCGCTGGCCAGGCCGGCGCCGTCCCAGGCCGCGATCTGCGGCAAATGCGGCGGCTGCAGCAAGACGATCCGGCGCTGGCTGGCGATGCCCATCAGCGCCGGCTGCAGCAGGCGCATTTCGCCGCAGCCGGCTTGTTGCAGCAGCAGCTCTATCAATGCCGAATGCGGCCAGCCGCCGTTCGGCAATTCACGGTCGAGGGATGGATGGCCGGAGGCGGTGACCACGCCCTGGTAGGAACCCATCTGGTCTGCGCGCCACAAGGCATGCGGCAAGGCCGCCACGACCGATTGGGCGGCGGCGGAAATGCTGGATAGGGCGCTGGCGGGCATGGGCATGACTAAATGACATTTAGGTAAAAGCGTGGGCGGAGAAATATTATACTGTATGTATGTACAGTATAAATTCGATTCGGGTTTAGTCAATCGATCAATCCATTCATCTATCTACGCCGTGATGAGGACCATGTCGCGCGCTTATCTATATTTGGGTATAATTTATGACATCTGCTTTTACGAGACCTCTGCACTGGGTAGGTTCGGCGAAAAAAAGACCTTGCCGCGATGCCGGCAGAAGTTCAAGCCGCTTTTGGTTACGCGTTGCATTTGGCACAGGCCGGCGGCAAGCATGATCAGGCCAAGCCGATGAAAGGTTTTGGCGGCGCCGGTGTACTGGAAATTGTAGAAGACTGCCAAGGTGATACGTATCGAGCCATCTATACGGTGCGCTATGCCGAGGCGCTGTATGTGCTGCATTGTTTTCAGAAAAAGTCTGTTAGCGGTAGCGCCACACCCAAGCCGGATATGGATTTGATTCGAACCAGATTGAAAACCGCAATCGCAATGCAAAGGAGTGGAGAGTGAATCAGAAAGTCACTATCAACGGCATCGATATTGAAATAGGCAGCGATAACCCCTATGCCGATCTCGGTTTCCCCGATGCCGATGAAATGCTGGTCAAGGCCAAGCTGGCGCATGAGATCTCCCAGATCATCAGGAGCCGGCATTTGACTCAGCAAGTTGCTGCCGACCTGCTGGGCATGCCTCAGCCTAAACTGTCAGAAATGTTGCGCGGAAAATTCAGGGGGATCAGCCAGGCCAAGATGATCGAGTGCCTGAACCGCCTCGGGCGTGACGTGGACATCGTCGTGAAGAAAGCCAGCCGCTCGGCCCCGGGTCACACTCAGGTGGTGGTGGCCTGAAAATGTGCCGCCACCCGGCCCGCAAGCAAGCCCAGCCCCGAACACAGCACAAAATAGATCAAGCCGATGAACATGAAGATCTCGGCCGGATAAATCATCACCCGGCTGTTGACCTGCGCCGCCACGAATGACAGTTCGCCGACGCCGACGATGTAGGCCAGTGAACTGTCCTTGATCAGGGTTACCCATTGGTTGACGAAGGAAGGCAGCATCATCTGCAGCGCCTGCGGCAGCACGATGTGGCGCAGCACCGCCATGCGCGTCATGCCCAGCGACAGGCCGGCATCCCATTGCCCGTCCTTGATGCCGCTGATGCCGGCATGCACTGAATGCGCCAGGTAGGCGCCGCCGATCAGCGCCAGGGCGCACATCACCGACAGCACGCCCGGCACGTCGATATGGAAAACAATCGGCAGCAGGAAGTAAGTCCAGAAGATCAGCATCAGCACCGGGATCGCCCGGAAGAAGCCGAGCACCATGGTCAGCAGCAGCTGCGGCCAGCCGCGCGTCAGCGACAAGGCGACGCCCAGCACCAGCCCCAGCAATGCCGAGGCCAGCGCCGAACCGACGCTGAGCAGCACGGTCAAGGCCGCGCCGCCCAGCGGGCCGTCGGGATAGGCGCCCCAGAGCAGGTAGGGCAGGTTGTTCGCCAATACGCTGAGCTGCATGCTCATCGCTGCGCGCCGCCGGCAAGTCTTGGCCGGCGCTGGAGCAGCTGGCCGGCGGTTTCGATCAGCGCGATGGCGGCGATGTAAAACAAGGTCGCCACGCCGAAAGCCTGGAACGTCTTGAAGGTTTGCGCTTCTACCTGGCGCGAGGTGTAAGACAGTTCGGCCAGGCCGATGGCCATGGTCAATGACGTGTTCTTGACGATGTTCATGTACTGGCCAAGCAAGGGCGGCAGCGCGATGCGTACCGCTTGCGGCAGGATCACGTAACGCAATCCCTGCCAGCGGGTCAGGCCAAGGGCGGCCGCCGCCAGCCTTTGCGCTTCGGCGACGCCGCGCATGCCGGCGCGGATTTCCTCGCTGACATAGGCGGCGGAATACAGGCTCAGGCCGAAGATCGCGCACAGCAGTTCGAACGATGGCCATGTCAGTTTCAGGTACGGCCCCAGCGCCACGCTGTGCACCGTATTGAGCCATTCCACCGAACCCTCCGGCAGCAGGCTGGAGACGCCAAAATACCAGAAGAACAGCTGCACCAGCAGCGGCGTATTGCGGAAGACCGAAAGGAAGCCGCCGGCAGGCAGCAACAGCCAAGGCTGCCGGCTCGAGCGTGCGGCTGCGACGACGATGCCGAGCAAGGTGGAAAGAACGGCAACCACGGCGGACAGCTGCAGCGTCATCCACAGGCCGTCGACCAGCCAGCCGAGATATTTGGGAGCCAGCATTTGCCCCAGGGCAGCTTGGAACTCAATCATTTTCTACTTCGCAGTTACTAAATAAAAAAACACCGGCAAACCCGAAGGAATGCCGGTGCAAGACAGATGCACTCAGAAGTCGGTCAGTTCTGGCTCAGCTTGGTGTCGCCGATCTTGAACAGGCGCGGCAGCGGCGACTTGCTGCCGGGGCCGAACCACTTGTCGTAGATCTTGAGGGCGGTGCCGTTCTTTTCAAATTCGCGCAGGGTGTCGTTGAGCGTATTGACCAGGCGCGTCTCGCCCTTGGGCACGCCGACGCCTTCGTATTCCTCGGATATGGCAAACGCCGGGATTTCATATTTTTCCTTGTCCGGGATATTCGCCAGCAGCGCAATCAGTTTCGAGCCGTCCTGGGTGATCGCCTGGACATTGCCGTTGCGCAGGGCGGCCAGGGCGAACGGGGTGTCGTCGTACAGGACTACCTTGGCGGCCGGGTATTTCTCGCGCAAGGTGGTTTCCATGGTGGTGCCTTTGTCGGTGCCAATGCGCAGTTCAGGAATCTGCGCAGCGTTCTTCAGCACGCCTTTTTTCGCCAGGAACTGCTGGCCCGAAGCAAAATAAGGAATGCTGAAATCGATCACCTGGGCGCGCTCGGCGTTGATGGTGAAATTGGCGAACACCACGTCGACCTTGCCGGATGTCAGCAAGGGAATCCGGTTGGCCGGGTTGGTAGGCACCAGCTCCACCTTGACGCCGAGTTTTTTGGCGACTTCGTTGGCATAGTCGACATCGAGGCCGATGATCTTGTTGGTCTTCTGGTCGACAAAACCGAACGGCGGATTGCCGTCGAACGTCGCGACCCTCAGCACGCCGGCTTTCTTGATGTCGTCGAGCTTGTCTGCATGGGCCAGGCCCGACAGCAGCGTCAGGCCGGTAAACAGGATGGCAAATGATTTCATTATTGTTGTGGTCCCTGGTTGATGGTTCGGTGCGGTCGACCGCAAAAGCGATCGCCATGCCGGGCAGATTAACAAAACAAAATCACGCAGTGAACGATCAATGTCGCATTTGAATATTACAAGTTTGCAGGCGTTCTCCAGGCGCCTCGGGCCGGATGCTGAAACACCGTTAAAATGAAGGGAAACACACGCAAGGAGCACACCCAATGGCAACAACGAAAAAAGTCGCGCTGGTTACCGGCGCAGGTTCAGGCATCGGCAGGCACATCGCCCTGGCCTTGCTGCGCAACGGTTACAGCGTAGTGCTGGCGGGCCGGCGCGTTGCGGCGCTGGAGGAAACGATCGCCGCCGCCGGGGCGTCGGGCGCGGACGCCTTGGCGGTGCCGGCCGATGTCAGCGATCCGGCGTCGGTCAGGGCTTTGTTCGAAAAAATTAAGGAGCAATTCGGCCGGCTGGACCTGCTGTTCAACAATGCAGGCATCTTTACCAAACCGGCGTCGCTGGAAGATGTCGATTTTGCGCAATGGAAGGCGTCGGTCGATGTCAACCTGAGCGGCGCTTTCCTGTGCACGCAGGAAGCGTTCCGCATCATGAAGGCGCAGACGCCGGGCGGCGGCCGCATCATCAACAACGGTTCGATCGCGGCCCATGTGCCGCGGCCGAATTCGGTGGCGTATACGGCCACCAAGCACGCCATCACCGGCCTCACCAAATCGACTTCGCTGGATGGCCGCAAATACCATATCGCCTGCGGCCAGATCGATATCGGCAACGCCGCCACCGACATGACCGAACGGATGGAACAGGGCATCCTGCAAGCCAACGGCCAGGTTGCGGTGGAACCGACCATGTCGGTGGAAAACGTCGCCAACGCCGTGCTGTACATGGCGAGCCTGCCGCTGGATGCGAACGTTCAGTTCATGACGGTGATGGCGACCAACATGCCGTTCATCGGGCGCGGCTGATCCGCTCCGGCCCGGCAGGAAATTGAATCCTCGCTACGGTTTCAGTTCGACGTTGAATGCTTCGCCGGTGGCAAAAAAGGCGCCGCCAGACAGGTAGTGCAGCGAGCGCTGGTCGTCCGCCGGGAAGTGCCAGCGGCCTGCCGAGAAGGCCGCTGAATCGGCCCAGGCGGCGACCACTTCGGCGATGAACAGGTCATAGCGCTGCTGGTTGTGCAACTCGGGGATCACCTTGCATTCGAGCCAGGCCAGGCAGCCCGACATCAGCGGCGCGCCAATTTTCTCCGATGGAAATGTGGCGATATCAAGCGCGGCGAATTTGTCGCCTTCGCGCCCCGAGCTGGATCCCACTGCCAGCGTGGTTTCGGCCAGCGCCCGGGTCGGGATGTTCAGGGCGAACTCGCCCGAGGCTTCCACCAGCTCGCGGGTCAGGGTGCTGCTGTCGATCACCAGCAAGACCTTGGGCGGATCGAAATCGAGCGGCATCGCCCAAGCCGCCGCCATTACGTTGCTGACGCCGCCATGGGCGCTGGTGACGATGGTGGTGGGGCCGTGGTTGAGCAGGCGGTAGGCTTTGGCCAATTCTACTGCTTGAATATTCTGCATGATGATCCCGGTAATGATAACGCTGCTGGCTCATTCTATCCGGGTTCGCATCCTCAGGCATGGTCGGCCGGATAGGCCACGCCGATTTGCGCGCGTATCGTATCGAGCACAGCCATCTGCGCCAGCGTCTCGTCGTGCGTCATGAACGGGCTTTCAACCAGCCCGGCGCGCAGGCAGCGCATCACCTCGATCGCCTCGTGCGCATAACCGTTGCCGATGAATGGACATTGCTGGCTGCGCGTGCTGCCGTCTGCCAGCGTTATGGTCAAGCTGGCGCCCAGGTGGAAACCGGTATGCAGGCGCAGGTAGCCAAGCTCGCCGGAGATGGTCATTTCTACCGGGCCGGCGACGCGAGTGCTGCAGACGCAGGAAGACAGGCCGCCGCCGCGATGGCGCATGGAAAACGCGGTTTGCTCGTCGACGCCGGTGGCGCCGATGTCGGCAATCGACTGCACGGCGTCGACCGGACCGAGGAAAAAAGTCGAGATCGATAAAGGATAGATGCCGATATCGAGCAGCGCGCCGCCGCCGAGTCCAGGGTTGTACAGGCGGTGTTCCGGTCCGAAATCGCCGACGAAGCTGAAATCCGACTGCACCTGGCGCACCTTGCCGATTTCGCCGCCGGCGACGATGCGCCTGGCTTCGGCGATGCCGGGCAAGAAGCGCGACCACATCGCCTCCAGCAGGAAACGGCTGTTGCGGCGCGCCAGAGCGATCACCTGTTCCGCTTCGCGCCGGTTCATGGTGAACGGTTTTTCGCACAGCACATGTTTGCCGGCTTCCAGGCACATGATGGCATTTTCGGCGTGCATGGAATGCGGCGTGGCGATGTAGACTACATCGATCTGCGGATCGTCGGCCAGCGCCTGGTATGAGGCGTGGCGCCGCTCTACATCGAATTCACGGCCGAATGCGTCGGCGCTGCCGCTGCTGCGCGACGCCACCGCCTGCAGGATGGCGCCGGGGGCGTCGCGCAGGCCGGCAGCAAAAGCCCGGGCGATTTTTCCGGTGCCGAGAATGCCCCAGCGGACAGATTGCTGCATGGATTCTGCTTACTCGGTCTTGGTCACTTTACTCAGGTGCCGCGGCTGGTCGGGATCCATGCCGCGCGCCACCGCCAGTTGCGCCGCCATCACGTAGAACGCCTGGATCGCCACGATCGGATCGAGATCCGGCGTTGCCGCCACCGGCAGGGTCAGGTCGCGCGCCGCCACGTCGTCGGGCGCCGCCAGCAATACCTTGGCGCCGCGGCCGCGCATTTCCTCGGCCAGCTTGAGCAGGCCGGCCTGGGTCGGTCCGCGCGTGGCGAAGATCAGCAGCGGATAACCCTCATCGATCAAAGCCATCGGACCATGCTTGATTTCCGCGCCGCTGAAAGCCTCGGCCTGGATCGCCGAGGTTTCCTTGAATTTCAACGCCGATTCCAGCGCCAGCGGCAAGCTGATGCCGCGGCCGACCACCATGATGCGCGAGGAGGGCGCCAGGACCTCGATAGCGGGCGTCCAGTCAAGCTGGGTGGCCGCGGTGAGCGCTTGCGGCAAGGCGTCGATGGCGGCCAGGAAGGCGGCGTCGTCTTGCCAGTGCGCGGCCAGCCTGGCTGCTGCCACCAGGCTGGCGATAAAGCTCTTGGTGGCCGCTACGCTGAGTTCGGCGCCGGCATGCAAGGGCAAGGTCCATTCGGCGCTGCCGGCCAGCGGCGATGCGGCATCGTTCACCAGCGCCACGGTGGTGGCGCCGCTGTCGCGGAAATAGCGGATCGGTTCGATCACGTCAGGGCTCTGGCCCGACTGCGAAATGGCGATGACGAGCGCATCGCGCGCGATCAGCGGCGCTTTGTTGAGGGTCACCAGCGACAGCGGCAGCGAAGCGACGATGCGGCCCAGGCGGGCCATGATCAGGTAGGCGCAGTAATTGGCGGCGTGGTCGGAACTGCCGCGCGCTACCGTCAGGATGGTCGACGGCGGCGCCGCCCGCAGGCGTTGCCCCAGTTCGGCGTAGCGGTCGCGGTCCTGGCTGAGCTGCAAGGCGACGTGTTCTGCCGCCGAGCGGGCTTCTTTAAGCATCAACGAGGTCAATTCTTTCTCCTTCTACATAAACGGCTTTGAGTTTGAGCTGGCGATCCAGCACCAGGATGTCGGCGAAGCAGCCTTCCTTGAGGCGGCCGCGCTCCTGCATGCCGAGATAGTCGGCAGGGTAGGTGGAAACCCGCAGCGATGCCTCGGCCAGGTCGAGGCCGAGCGACACCAGGTTGCGCAAGGCCTGGTCCATGGTCAGGGTGCTGCCGGCCAGGGTGCCGTCGCCCAGGCGCACGCCGCCCAGGCACTTATGGACTACCTGGCGGCCCAGCATGTATTCGCCGTCCGGCATGCCGGAAGCCGCGGTGGAATCGGTGACGCAGTACAGGCGCGGAATCGCCCGCAGCGCGGTCTTGATGGCGCCCGGATGGACATGCAGCAGGTCCGGGATCAGTTCGGCGTATTCGGCATGGGCCAGCGCAGCGCCGGCCATGCCCGGCTGCCGGTGATGGAAAGAGCTCATGGCGTTGAACAGGTGGGTGAACCCGGCCGCGCCGTTTTTCAGGGCGGCCACGCCATCTTCATAAGTACCCAGGGTATGGCCGATCTGCACCCGCATGCCGAGCTGCGACAAGGTCTTCACCAGCGCCATGTGGCCGTTGATCTCGGGGGCGATGGTGATCAGCTTCAAGGGGGCGAAGCTGCGCAGCCAGTCGACTTGCTCCAAGGTCGCGGCAATTGCAAAATCAGGCTGCGCGCCAAGCTTGCCGGGATTGATGTAAGGACCTTCCAGGTGCGCCCCCAGCACCCGTGCGCTGCCCGCGCGGCGGCCGCGGCAGGCGCGGCCGATTGCGCCCAGCGCCGCTTCCAGCTCTTCCGCCGGCGCGGTCATGGTGGTGGCCAGCATGCTGGTGGTGCCATGCCGGGCGTGCAGGCGCGAAACCACGTGCACGGCGTCGCCGGCTTCCATGATGTCCTTGCCGCCGCCGCCATGGACGTGCAGGTCGATAAAGCCGGGCAAGATGTAATCGCCGCTGGCCGGTGTCTGTTCCTGCGGGTTTTCGTTTGTTCTGCCTTTGATTTCCGTGATCATGTCGCTGAAGCCGATGCTGCCGGTCACCCAGCCGTCGCTGGTCAGGATATTGCCATGCAGTTGTGTAGCGTTGCCGTTCATATTGTTTCCCCTGCTGACTCTGCTGCGAGCTGCTGGCGCAGCAGCAGCAATGCGCCGATCGCGGCGCCGGCGCGCGGCGTGGTCGCGCGCGATTTTAACGGTTCCGGCAAATAGGCTTGCAACGGGGCGGCCAGGCCGCCGCACAGGGCAATCGGCAATTGCTGGGATGGGTCGAGCGCGTTGGCGATCTGGGCGATTTCCTGGCCGGCCTTGTGCAAGATGGCAAGCGCCGCTTCATCCTGCCCGGCATGCGCCACCACCAGCGGCGCCAGCTGCGCAAAAATGCTTTGGTTGGCACTGTTGACCCAGGCGATCACGCGTTCCCGGTTCGCGCTGCTGCTGAAATCGGCACCGGCGTCGTCGTCGCCGCCGCAAAAGCGCACGATGGCCCGGGCCAGCGAACCCGGCGCGACACGGCCGTCCAGGGCGCGTTCGACATGGTTGGCGGCGCGCAGGCCGATCCAGCCGCCGCTGGCTTCATCGCCGGTCTGGAAACCCCAGCCGCCGACTTCCCGGCGGCTGCCGTCGGCCAGCAAGACTTCGCCGACGCTGCCGGTGCCGATGGCGACCACCACGCCAGCCTGGCCCAGGTGCGCGCCGAGCAAGGTGGTGAAGGCGTCGGTGCCGGTGGCGAGGGCGCCGAAACCGGGGTTCTGGGCGCGGAACTGCGCTGCCCATTGCGGATTGTTGATGCCCGACAAACCGCAGCCGGCAGCGATCGCCTGGTAGGGCGGCCGGACGATGCCGGCGCTCTGGAATGCGCCGTCAAGCGCCGTGACGATGGCGCACCAGGCTTTGCTGGTGCCGTGCATCAGCGCCGACGGTCCGCTGCTGCCGTCGGCGACATGGCTGCCGTCCGGGCGCTCGACCCGGATTTGGGTCTTGGTGCCGCCGCCGTCGACGCCGATCAGATATTCGTACGCTGTTTTCAACTCTACCCCCACGCCTTTTTGAAGGCGCATATTGTATCTATTATTGTTTGGATGAAATCATGTTTCCAGGTTTTAACCTCGCCAGCGCCAGGCCCTTGGCGTCGAACACATGGAAGGCGCTGCTTGGCGCCGACAGGGTGACGGTATCGCCGATATGCACCGGATTGTTGCCGTCACCGCGCACCAGCAGGTCCTGGCCGTCCTGCAGCGTCACATAAATGAAGTTGGCTTCGCCCAGGTGCTCGACGATGCTGACCTTGCCGCTGAATACTTCACCACTATGCGCGTTTTCCAGGATATGTTCAGGCCGCAGCCCTATCGTCACGGCGGCGCCGGCCTTGGCCGTGCCGGCGGCGACATCGGCGCGGATCTCCTGGCCGCTGCTGAGCCTGATTTTCAGGTGGTCGGTTTCGATTGCCGTAATCGCGCCGTTGAACAGGTTCATCTTGGGCGAGCCGATAAAAGTCGCGACAAACAGGTTTTGCGGCCGCTGGTACAGTTCCAGCGGCGATCCCGCCTGCTGGATGTAGCCGTCGTTCATCACCACGATCTTGTCGCCCAGGGTCATGGCTTCTACCTGGTCGTGGGTGACGTAGACGATGGTGGCTTCCAGCTGCTTGTGCAGCTTGGCGATTTCGAGCCGGGTCTGGACCCGCAGCGCGGCGTCGAGGTTGGACAGCGGTTCGTCGAACAGGAACAGTTTCGGCTTGCGCACGATGGCGCGGCCGATCGCCACGCGCTGGCGCTGGCCGCCGGACAGTTCGCGCGGCAGGCGGTCCAGCAGGTGGTCGATTTTCAGGATGCCGGCGGCATGGCGGATGCGCTGGTCGATGGCGGCCTTGTCGGCGCCGGCGATCTTCAGGCCGAACGCCATGTTCTTGTATACGCTCATGTGTGGATACAGGGCGTAGCTCTGGAACACCATGGCGATGCCGCGTTCGGCCGGCGGCAGGTGGTTGACGACCTGGTCGCCGATCGACAGCTCGCCGCTGGTGATCGATTCCAGCCCGCACAGCATGCGCAGCAGGGTTGATTTGCCGCAGCCGGAGGGGCCGACCAGGACCACGAATTCGCCGTCCTTGATGTCCAGGTTGAGGTCGGCCAGCACGTTCTGCTTGCCGTCATACGATTTGGTGAGTTGTCTTACGCTTACGTTTGCCATGGAATGTCTCGTTTTCTGTATTACTTGACGGCGCCGGATGTCAGGCCGCGGATCAATTGCCGGGAGAATATGACGTACATGACCAGGATCGGGATCACGGCCAGCGACAGCGCCGCCAATACCGAATTCCAGTCAGTCACATACTGGCCGATGAACTGCTGCACGCCGAGGGTAACGGTCTTGGTTTCATCCGACGGCGCCAGGATCAGCGGGAACCACAGGTCGTTCCAGGCCGGGATCATGGTGAACACCGCCACCGTGGCGATCGCCGGACGGATCAGCGGCAGGATGATCTGGAAGAAGATCTTGAATTCGCCGACGCCGTCGCAGCGCGCCGCGTCTTTCAGCTCCTTGGGGATCTGGCGGATGAATTCGGACAGGATCATCACCGCCAGCGGCAAGCCTTGCGCGGTGTACACCAGGATCAGCGCGGTGCGGGTGTTGATCAGGTCGAGGCTGACCACCAGCTGCAGGATGGAGACCGTGCCCAGGCGGATCGGGATCATGATGCCCAGCGCCAGGTACAGCGCCATCAGGCGGTTGCCGCGGAACTTGTATTCCGACAGGGCCCAGCCGGCCATGGCGCCGAACAGCACGATCAGCAGCAGGGAACCGAGCGTGACCACCAGGCTATTGCCGAAGTACAGCATGAAGTTGGTGTTGTGCAGCACCTTTTCAAAGCCGATCAGCGAAAACGTCTCCGGCGTCGGGAACGCCAGCGGATTGTCGAAGATGGCGTCGCGCGACTTGATCGAATTGATCATGATCAAGGCGATCGGGAACAGCGCGATCACGGCGTAGGCGCACAGCACCACATGGACCCAGATGCGGCCGAGATTGGCGAAGCGGCTTTGGCGCAGCACCGGCGCCGAGGCGGCGGCAGCGTTTGAAGAGAGCGAGGAAATCGGTGTCATGTGCTGTCCTCGTTACAGTTCGTAGCGTGTCAGCTTGCGCTGCACGAAGTAGAAATAGCTGGCGACGCCGAGCAGGATCACCAGGAACATCAGGGTCGCCACCGCCGCGCCCATGGTCGGGCTGCCGATCTGCGCCTGGTAGCCGAAGAAGGTGCGGTAGAAGAAGGTGCCCAGGATGTCGGTGGTGTAGTTCGGACCGGCCAGCGCGCCCTTGACCGAATAGATCAGGTCGAAGGCGTTGAAGTTGGCGACGAAGGTCAGGATGGTCACCAGCCCCAGCGTCGGCAGGATCAGCGGCAGCTTGATCTGCCAGAAGATGCGGAACGAGCTGGCGCCTTCGGCATAGGCTGCTTCCAGCACTTCTTCCGGCACCGCCAGCAGGGCGGCGTAGATCAGCATCATCGGGATGCCGACGTATTGCCAGACCGAGACCAGGCCGAGCGTCAGCAATGCGGTGCTTTCCTGTCCCAGCCACGGCGCAAAGTAATCGCCCAGGCCGACATGCGTCATCAAGCCTTCGCCGACGCCCCACAGCGGCGACAGGATCAGCTGCCAGATGAAACCGATGATCACCACCGACAGCAGGGTCGGCAGGAAAATCAGGGTGCGGTAGGTACGCGCGCCGCGCAGGCCCTTGAGGCTGAACAGGGTGGCCAGCAGCAGGCCGATCGGATTTTGCAGCAGCATGTGGATCGCGAAGAATTTCACGTTGTTCAGCATGGCGTTCCAGAACGCCTTGGACCAGTCCGAATCGAACAGGATGGTGTGGTAATTGGCGAGGCCGACGAAACTGTGGACGCCGGCGTCGTTGCTGGTGTAGAAGCCCAGGCGCAGGGTGTCCAGCAAAGGCAGGGCGCTGAACATGGAGTAGATGATGACCGCTGGCGCCAGGAATACCACGATGTGCCAAGGGAATTTCTTGTTTTGAAGATTCATTCGGGTTTTCGGTGATGGCAAAAAAATGCGCAGGTCTCCGCGGGCGCGGATGAAACACGGGGGAGATCGTGTTTCATCCGCGCCCGGCTTGGTCGACCATGGAATACGGGCATGACGACGGCTTATTTTTGACTTCCGTGCCGTAGATCACGGGCTTACCCGGCGGCAAGCCTTGGCTGCTGTGTGGCTTGCCGGCCAGGGTAGAGTCAATCTTAAACTCTTCCCCGGCCGGCGAACAGCAGTGCTTATTGTTGCGGTTTATACCATTTGGCAAAGCCGGTCTGGATCTGCGCCGCGGCTTCCTTCGGCGCCAGCTTGCCGTTGAGGACCTGGGCATTCACGTTCCACAGCTGGTTTTCCATGCTCGGCTCGCCGCGGTTGAGGATTTGCGCATTGAGGCGGATGGTCGACGAGCAGGATTTGCGCCAGTCGATCATCTGCTTGGCGACCGGATCCTTGACCGAAATCAGGTGGTCCGACAGCGAGAAGAAGCCGGTGACCTTGTTGGTATAGATGTCGGCGAATTCCTGCGAACCAAGCCAGGCCAGGAACTTGTAGGCATCTTCCTTGTTCTTGGATTTCTTGTTGACGCCCATGCCGATATCGTTGTGATCGGAGATATAGCATTTGTCGCCGGCTTTAGGCACTGGCGGCGGGAAGGCGCCCATCTCGAATTTGGCGTTGGTGTTGAAGTAGGCGATGTCCCAGGAGCCGGTAGGGTAGATGGCTGCCTTGCCGAGCGCGAACAGGTTCTGGCTGTCGCCGTAGGTTTGCGAGCTGGCGCCCTTGGACAGGTATTTGCCCAGCTTGGCTTCGTATTCAAACGCATTGACGAAGTTAGGATCGGTGAATTTTTCTTTGCCGGCGATCAGCGCCTTGCGGCCTTCTTCACCCTTCCAGTAGTTGGGGCCGACGCCGGTGAAGACCACCTGGCTGGATTCCCACTGGTCTGCGGTGCCCAGCGCCAGCGGCGTGTATTTGCCGTTGCTCTTGATGGTGTCGAGCACCTTGAAGAATTCCGCTTCGGTTTTTGGCGGCTGCAGGTTCAGTTCCTTGAAGATTTTCTGGTTGTACAGGAAGCCGTGCATCACCGACGCCACCGGCATGCAGAACGTGTCCTTGCCGTCATCTGTCTGCCACGCGGTCTTGGAGGAAGCCGGGAAGTGTTCCATGCCTGGCTTGCCGTCCAGCTTTTCCAGGTTGCCCTTCTTGTACAGGGACAGCGAGACATCGAAAGGACGGCAGGCGATCAGGTCGCCCGCGGTGCCGCCGGCCAGGCGTGCGGTCAGGCTGGAGTCGTACTCGGTAGGAGCGGTCGGCGCGAATTTGACTTCGATGCCAGGGTTCTTTTTCTGGAAAGCCGGGATCAGCACGGTTTCCCACAAAGTCTTGTCGTCGACGCGCCAGCTTTCGATGGTCAAGGTGCCGGCTTGCGCCGTGCCGGCTGCCGCCAGGGCGATCAGCACTGCATTGCGGATGGTACGAATTCGGTTGATGGTTTGCATCAAAGTCTCCTCTTGGGTTTTACCGCTTGGATTTATCGCTATCGCTTGGGGTTTTATTAGTGCGGCGCTTTCCAGGGGATGAAGCCCGTGAAACCGCCGCGCACAGACATTAGCACCATAAAAAATGTGTCGCCATCTTAGTTGGAAAGCATCTATGCAAATTACATAAGCTTTTGATTTTATTCAGGAAAATTAAAATATGCGATTTATGCGGATTACATATCTTTACAGTGTTGCCAGCGAATTGCGGCTGTTTCATCCGGCAATAAGGTCAAATCGCGGTAATGCCCTGCTTAGGCCAGTATAGATAAAATTACGAATACTTACGTTTCTTTACAAAACAAGAAGACTGCTAACGTTGTGAACCCGACTTGCGCTATAGTCACACGCGATGTTGGGGGGGAGGCAGGACAGGTTTTTATAAAAAAATCAATAAGGCGCTCGATGATTGACAAGCGATACGCTAATAAAAGGGGAGGCGCGAAAACCTGGTCCGCAGGATCGCGCAAATGGCTCGCATCATGGGCAATCGGCTGCCTGTTCCAGTACTCGGCAGGCATGGCCGATGCCGCCGCCGCGACGCCGGTTGCCGGCGCAGGCCAGCCGGCAGCGTCGCTGCAGGTGGTGCACTGGTGGACTTCGGCCGGGGAACGCAAGTCGGTTGACGTGCTGGCAGGCCGGCTCGCGGAAGAAAATATCCAGTGGCGCGACCTGGCCATTCCCGGCGGCGCCGGCCTGGGCGCCAGCAAGGTGCTCAAGAGCATGGTGTTGGCCGGCAAGGCGCCCGAGGCGACCCAGCTCAACGGCATTGTCTTCGGCGAATGGGCTGATCTCGGCCTGTTGCTGGAACTGGACGACGTCGCCACTCCGGGCGGCTGGCAGAAGCTGCTGTTCCCGACGGTATGGTCGCTGGTGCATAACCGTGGCCACGTAGTGGCGGCGCCGCTCGGCATACATCGCATCAATAACCTGTTTTATAACAAGAAGATTTTCGACCGGCTCGGCCTGGCGGCGCCCAGGACCTGGCCCGAATTCGAGCGGGTGGCGGAAAAACTCAAGCAGGCCGGCGTCACGCCGCTGGCGCAAAGCAGCGAAGCCTGGCAGGTCGCCACCCTGTTTGAAACGCTGGTGCTGGCGGAGAGCGGCCCGGCCTATTACCGCTCCCTGTTTGTCGACCTGAATCCGGCCGCGTTCGGCGACCCGCGCATGACCCATGCCTTGAAGCGCTTGCGGTCGCTCAAGCAGTGGATGCCGCAGCCGCTGCGGGAACGGCCGTGGCCGGAGGCGACGCGCCAGCTGGCGGACGGCGACGCCGCCATGTTCGTGATGGGCGACTGGGCCAAAGGGGAGCTGCTGGCCTGGGGCTTGAACACCGACCAGGATTTTTCTTGTGCGGCGGTGCCGGGCACGGCAGACTACCATCTATATAGCGTCGATACCCTGGCCATGTTCGCCGGCGACTATTCGCACCAGCCGGCGCAGGAAAAGCTGGCGCAGCTGATCATGTCGCAGCCGGTGCAAAGCGCTTACAATCAGGTCAAGGGCGCGATCCCGGTATGGCGTTCGCCGGATTTGTCGAAAATGGATAGCTGCGCGCGCGCTTCCTGGAGCGCGTTCAGCAAGGGCAGCGCATTCCAGGCGCCGAGCCTGGTGCACCGCATGGCCGCCGACGAAACCGCGAAAGACGCCATCGTGGCCGAGGTGCACCATTATTTTGTGGATGACAAGATGAGCGAGAGCGATATCCAGCGCAAGCTGGCCAGCATCGCCCGCTCTGTGTCGAAAACCGGAAAGCAGGAACAATAGGCCAAATGCGTAAGATATTGATCGTTGACGATGACCAGAAAACCAGGACGCTGCTGAAAGCCTACCTGGAAAAGAACCAGTACGAAGTGCGCCTGGCGCATAACGGCGAGGCGTTCCTGGCCGAGTTCCAGCGCTACGCTGAAGAACTGTCGCTGGTGATCCTGGACGTGATGCTGCCGGATACCGATGGCTTCGCCTTGTGCAAGACCGTCCGCCGCAAGTCCAACGTTCCCATCATCATGCTTACCGCCAGCTCCGACGAGACCGACCGCGTGGTCGGCCTGGAGCTGGGCGCCGACGACTATATCGCCAAGCCCTACAGCCCGCGTGAACTGCTGGCGCGGATCAAGGCCATCCATCGCCGCACCAGCATCGACAGCGCGGTGGCGCCGCGCTACTACCGCTTTGTCGGCTTCACGCTGGATACGGTGGAACGCACCTTGAGCGATCCTGACGGCCAGCTGGTGGCGCTGACCGGACTCGATTACCAGTTGCTGAAATATTTTGTCGAACATCCGGGCGACGTGCTCGACCGCGGTGTCCTGTGCGAGGAAACCCGCGGCCGCGATGTCGGCCCGCTGGACCGGTCGCTGGATGTGCAGATCAGCAAGCTGCGCCTGCGCCTGAACGACGGCGGCAAAGATCCGCACCTGATCAAGACCGTGCGCGGCGCCGGCTACGTATTCTCCGCCGATGTGGCCGCTGCGCAGATCTGAGGCGGCGCCCAAGCGTAGCTGGTCGGCCTGGTATAACCAGCTGCTGTCCTGGCTACTGCCGCATACGCTGCTGGGCCGCCTTTCGGTGGTGATGGTGTTCGGGGTGCTGGTGACGCAGCTGGCGGGCGGCCTGATCTGGTCGGCGCAGCTGCGCAGCAAGGCGGAAGTCGAAACCAGGACCGCGGCGCAGCATCTGGCGCACACCGCGGCCAGCGCGGTCCGTTTCTTCATGAGCCTGCCGGCGAATTACCGGCCGATCCTGATCCAGCAACTGCGCGAGATGGGCGGCACCCGTTTTTTTGTGAACACCAACGACGGTCCGGTGACCATCCACACGATCGCCGACAACACCCTGGCCAACATGGCGCTGGCCGAGATCGGCGCCACCCTGAAAACCGACTTGCCGTTCCTGCCGGGTTTCCGCCTGGCGTTTGCCTGGCCCGACGACCTGGTGGTGTCGCCGCAAGGCTTGCAGGTGGCGGACCTGCCGGACAGCTGGGTCCAGCACACGCTGCTGATCAAGCCGAATCCGGCGCCGGTGCTGGTGATCCAGACCGAACTCGAACCCGGCAACTGGCTGTACCTGGCGGCGCTTATGCCGAATCCTTATTTCCTCGATAGCGATAACCCGTTGTCGCCGGAGCGCTTGCTGCTGCAAGGCTTGTCGCTGGCTACCGTGCTGCTGCTGTCGATCCTGGTGGTGCGCTGGACCACGCGGCCGCTGGCGGCGCTGTCGGACGCCGCCGAAGCATTCGGCAAAGGCGAGGCCGCGCCTGAATTGCCGGAAACCGGCAGCCGCGAATTCATCAAGACCGCGCGCGCCTTCAGGTCCATGCGCGAACGCATCAAGCGCTACCTGGATGATCGCGAACGCCTGTTCGTCTCGATCTCGCACGATTTGCGCACGCCGATCACGCGCCTGAAGCTACGCACCGAGCTGCTGGACGATGAGCATCTGCGCAGCGAATTCCACGAAGACCTGGATGAGCTCGACATGATGGTGAAGGGCGCCTTGCAATCGGTCAAGGATAGCGATATCCATGAAAACCGCACCGAGGTAAAGCTTGATGCGCTGATCTTGCGCATGATACGAGACGCCCGCATGGCCGGGCACGAAGTTGCGTTTGCCGAATCGGGCCTGACGGTGATGGCCAAGCCGCTGGCGCTCAAGCGCGCCATCGGCAACCTGTTCGATAATGCGCTGCACTATGGCGAGAAGGTGGAAATTTCGGTCGCTGGCCTGATCAATGCATCCGGAAACAATATCCAGATCCAGATCCGCGACCATGGTCCCGGTGTGCCAGAAGAAGCCTTGCACAGCCTGTTCGAGCCTTACACCCGGCTGGAGCACGGGCGCGACCAGAATGCCGGCGGCATGGGGCTGGGCCTGGGCATTGCGCGCAACATCGTGCAGGCGCATGGCGGCGAGCTGCAGCTGCGCAATCATGCCGACGGCGGCCTGGTGGCTACCATCGTCCTGCCTGCGGATTAGCAATTTTTTGGGGCGTCAGCCGTTTTTCGGCGCAAGCCTGTCGATGGTTTGCCTGTGCCGAGGATTCTTGTCGCGAAATGCCGCCAGGTCTTCCGGCCCGGCAATCTTGAATTTCGCGAACTCGAACGGACCTTTGCATTCGCAGGTGACGAGTCCGTATTCTCCAGCCGGGTAGGCGCCGAACCAGTCGCCGAAGCCGTCGTTCTTTTCTATGACGACGTCATTTTCATACGTGACGTTTTCTTCCGATTTCCACAGCCCGCCGCCATCTATTTTCGGGATGCATAAAGCATCTCCCGAGATCAGCTTGAATCTCTCTTTGGTGTCTTGCAGGCTGTGCCAGCTGGAAATGGCTTGCTCGGGCAGCAGGTAGAAAATCACGGTGCAGGCGCCGGTGCGGATGAATTCACGATAGAAGCCGCCCTCGGGGTGGGGCTCCAGTGCGAGTCCCTGTTCAATATGTTTTGCAGTCAGGCGCCGGTTTGCAGGAAGCGTTTCGAGTTTTCCTACGTAGGCTTCTATATTCGATTTTTCTATAAGCAAGCGGTCTTTTTCAGCAGCGGCGGTTCCTGCTGAAACCAGGTCTTTCAATTCTTCGATGTAAACGCTTAAATTTTCAATCAGTCTTTCAGGCGAATACATTCTGGTTCCTCTTATAGGCCGAAGTCATGGTTTTTTGCGACACAGAGAGCGGCTAGGCTAGCACATATTTAGAATTGATTTTTGCAGGGGATGATGGATTTAACGCCCTCAAACGGCCGGATGCATTCACCATGACGCATTGCCTGCATTCAAAAAAAATCATTGCGCCGATCCGAACGCCCCAGATTGCAGCCTGGACAAGATGAAGCGCAACCTTTCTTCGACTGGCGTTCGCGGCAGCTCGATCAGTTCATAGCCATACTTTGCATAAATGGCGACCATGGAATCATAGGTACGCACGGCTTCTTCAAATGTCTGCTTTCGCTCCTTGTCTTGAGAGAAGATTTCCGGCCATGGCGGCGCAATGAATACTTGCGGATGGTAGCGAAAAGCTAATGCTGCTTTTTCCACGTGCGCGGGTATCTCCAGCCCCAGCAACTGTAAATATCCAGCCACATCCGGTACGCCGCGGTCGAAGAAAACCGGTCCGGTCATATTTGCCGCAAGGTGGTATGAACGCATTTCCCAACACAGCATTAACTCAGCAAATGACGCGGTGTCTTGCCATGGCAATGCATGTCCGCCAATTGCCACCTGGTCTTGTATGACACCTCTGCCTGCTTCGATCGAGCGCGCATAGCCGGCCTGCGCCAGGCTATCAATCAACGTGCTTTTTCCCGATCCGGGGCCTCCGGTTATAACAATCAATTGTTTAGGATCTACGGTCATAGTGACTCCCTAGTTGGCGTTACAGATCGCCGGCGCTGCTGCCAGGCCGCCGGCCTCATCAAGTTGGGTAGGGTGTGTAAAGCAAGTTTGGCATGTCCGCTTCCAGCCGAATAGGGTGGGCGCTGGCGCCCAAGCGGAAAGAGGACGCTACCGCGTAGGGAAAAAACTGCACCCGCGATGTTGATTATGCGGATGGCAATGCGGCTTTCTGCTACAGGCCGAAGTTATAGTTTTTCGCGACATGGACCGCGGCTTCGCGCAGGTCGTGGGCGAGTTCCGAGCGGATGCCGCCGCTCGGGTAGGCGAGCACGTATTTGTAGTTGATGTCAGCCTTGAACGGCCGCGTGACGACGCCATGGGGGAGCCAGATCTTCGCTGCGAACGGTTCCACGATGGCCACGCCGAAGCCGTTGGCGACCATGGCGTAGCGGGTGTGCGAGGTATGCGTCTGGATGGTGTAATTGGGGCGGATCGCGGCCGATTTCAGCGTCGACAATTCACGGTCGTAGGATTGCGCGCTGTTGGGCATCCAGCCGATCACGTTTTCGCCGTCCAGGTCTTCCGGCAGGATGACTTCCTTTTGCGCCAGGGGGTGGCTGGCCAGCATGGCACACAGCACGCTGGCTTCCATGAGCGGTTCGACCTCGATGCCGGCAAACGGCGGAAACGCCAGGCTCAGCGCCATGTCGACCTTGAGGTCCTGCAGGCCGACCAGGATCTCGGGCACGGTGCAGCTGTCGATCTTGACCGAGACATCGGGATGCTGCTTGAAGAAACGTTGCAGCACTTCCGGCAGCAGGGTGGTGGACAGCACCGGCAGGCAGGCGATGGTCAGGCCTTCCGGCGCTTCATGGCGGATATTGCCCGCCACTTGCATCAGCCGTTCCAGCCCCAGGAAATTTTCTTCCACCGCTTTATAAAAGCGCACGCCGGCATTGGTTGGCTCCAGGCGCCCCTTGGCCCGGTTGAACAGGCGAAAACCGAGGTCGGCCTCTAGATCTGCGATCAGGCGGCTGATCGCCGGCTGGGTAACGTGCAGGCGACGTGCCGCAGAGACGCTGGTGCCGGAAATCATCAGTGAGCGGAAAGCCTCGATTTGTCTGAAACGGATCATGATCTTATGCCAATGCAGGATGTGGTTGTAACGCTCTATAACAAACTGCTATGGCGCATACAAATTTGTGAGTGGACATGATATTCCATTCTTGTGACACTGTCTGCATTGGAGATGTTGTTATTGGCATGGCCGACAATACAATAACCCACACCGGATTCTACATTGAACGAGATTCAATGAACGCGCGGGCAGACCTGTTCTGCCGGTTGCTTGAAACGATTTCTGGTTATGTTCCAGATCTGCCCACAAGGCGCCCTGTTTTAAGAGATTTCGAGGCCCTCACGAGGTGGCTTTCGGATCCTGGGGCAATCCAGGCCGCCTAGCCTGCGATTCTATTCTGCTTCCTTCCCTTCGCATCCCCCGCACTACGTTTCCTTTGCCGCTGTCAGCGGATGAAATAGCCCGAGACTTTCCAGCTGCCGTCTTTTTCGCGCATGGGCGTAACGGTTTCGGTCGCCGATTTTTTGTTTTCGAACTGCGTCTCGTACTGGATCACGACATATTCGCCGTCCGGCGCGCCGGGCAGGGTGGTCGCATATTCCGTGCTTTTCAGCTCGCGCGCCTTTACCGGGCCGAGTGGCGCACGCAATGAGCGGACTCCGGTTTCCCAGGTGTTTTTTGCGATGCCGGTCTTGAAGAATGTGCCTGCGCGCTCCCAGCTTTCGCCGTATTTGCCGGCATCGGTCAGCGCCATCCAGGTTTTGGCCGCGGTTTCGGCTTGCTGGATGAGTTCGGCTTGCGGGTCTGCGGCGAAGGAGGGAGCAGCAGCGGTCAGCAGCGCAGCGGTGACCAGCGTCAGTATCGTTTTCATTTTTCTTACTCCGGATGAGCTGCTGCCTTATTGGATTGGAAAGTACGTTCAAATCATAGGGGTTGGAGCAGGCATGCGCAATGCCCGTGACACTATAGAATTGGGGCAACACTATCAGGATGCCTCCATGTATCGTTTGCCGACCACCGCCACCGCCCCATTTTGTCCTTCCGAAGTTGCCGGCACCGTTGCCGTCCCGAGCAGCGGCCCGTTCTGGAAAAAAATCCTCAGGTCCGTCGGGCCCGGCTTGCTGGTCTCGGTCGGCTACATGGATCCCGGCAACTGGGCCACTTCGATCCAGGCCGGATCGCAGTTCGGCTACCAGCTGCTGTTCGTGGTGCTGCTGTCCAGCCTGGCGGCAATTGTCCTGCAATGCCTCAGCATGCGCCTCGGTATCGCTACCGGCAAGGACCTGGCGGTGCATTCGCGCGAGAACTACAGTCCGCGCGTCAGCAAAGGCATGTGGTTTTTCGCGGAGATTTCCATCATCGCCTGCGACCTGGCGGAGGTGCTGGGATGTGCGCTGGCGTTCAAGCTGCTGCTCGGCGTCTCGCTGCCGGTCGGCGTGTTGCTGACAGCGTTTGATACGCTGCTGGTGCTGGGATTGAAAGGCAAAGGATTCCGCCAGATCGAGGCGATCATCCTCGGCTTGGTGCTGACCATCGCCGCCTGCCTGTTTGTCGAGCTGGTGTTCCTGAAGCCGGACTGGCATGCGGTGGCCGCCGGCATGCTGCCATCCTTGAGCGCGCTGTCGAGCCGGGAGCCGCTGTACCTGGCGATCGGCATCCTCGGCGCTACCGTGATGCCGCACAATCTCTACCTGCATTCGTCGATAGTGCAAACGCGGGTGGTGGAAAAAAATGACCGCAGCCGCGGGCAGGCGATACAGCTGTCGCGGCTCGATACCATTGTCTCGCTGCTGCTGGCGCTGCTGGTCAACGGCGCCATCCTGGTGCTGGCGGCGAGCGCATTCCATGCTACCGGAAATACGGCGGTGATCGATATCGACCAGGCATACCGCCTGCTCGATCCGATCACCGGCAGCGCCGCGGCCGGCATCCTGTTCGGCCTGGCGCTGCTGGCCTCGGGACAGAGTTCGACATTTACCGGGACGATCGCCGGCCAGGTCATCATGGAGGGTTTCCTCAACCTCAAGATCCCGTGCTGGCAGCGGCGCCTGCTGACGCGCGGCCTGGCGCTGGCGCCGGCCATGGCCGGCGTGCTGGCATGGGGCGAGCATTCCGTGGGGCGCTTGCTGGTGCTCAGCCAGGTGGTGCTGAGCCTGCAGCTGCCGTTCGCCATGTATCCGCTGATCCGCCTCACCAGCCGGCGCGATGTGATGGGTGTGTTCGCCAATTCGTGGCTGACGGCCGGCGTGTCGTGGCTGCTGTTCGTGCTGATTTCAGGCGCGAATATCTGGCTGGTGCTGCAGGTATTCGGCCTCGGCTAGTTGGCGAATGCCGGGATGCCGGTCTGCGCCCGTCCCAGGATCAGCGCGTGCACGTCGTGCGTTCCTTCGTAGGTATTCACCACTTCCAGGTTGACCAGGTGGCGGATCACGCCGAACTCGTCGGAAATGCCGTTGCCGCCCAACATGTCGCGCGCAACACGGGCGATGTCCAGCGCCTTGCCGCAGGAGTTGCGCTTCATGATGGAGGTGATTTCCACCGAGGCGCTGCCTTCGTCTTTCATGCGGCCCAGCCGCAGGCAGCCCTGCAGCGCCATGGTGATCTCGGTTTGCATGTTCACCAGCTTCACCTGCACCAGCTGGTTGGCGGCCAGCGGCCGGCCGAACTGTTTGCGGTCCATGGTGTACCGGCGCGCCGCGTGCCAGCAGAATTCGGCGGCGCCGAGCGCGCCCCAGGCGATGCCGAAGCGTGCCGAGTTGAGGCAGGTAAACGGGCCTTTCAAGCCGCGCACTTCGGGGAAGGCGTTTTCTTCGGGGCAGAACACCTGGTCCATGACGATCTCGCCGGTGATCGAGGTGCGCAAGCCGACCTTGCCGTGGATGACCGGCGTCGATAATCCCTTCCAGCTTTTTTCAAGGACGAAACCGCGGATCGCGCCTTCGTCGTCCTTGGCCCAGACCACAAATACGTCGGCGATCGGGCTGTTGGTGATCCACATCTTGTTGCCGGTAAGCTGGTAGCCGCCGTCGACCTTGCGTGCGCGTGCGGCCATGCTGCCGGGATCGGAACCGTGGTCCGGTTCGGTCAGGCCGAAGCAGCCGATCAGTTCGCCGCTGGCTAGCCGCGGCAGGTATTTTTGCCTGGTGGCTTCGCTGCCGAATTCGAAAATCGGCAGCATCACGAGCGAGCTTTGCACGCTCATCATGGAGCGGTAGCCGGAGTCGATGCGTTCGATTTCGCGGGCGATCAGGCCGTAGCTGACGTAGTTCAGGCCGGCGCCGCCGTATGCTTCGGGAATGGTTGCGCCGAGCAGGCCGAGCGCGCCCATTTCGCGGAAAATGCCGGCGTCGGTCTGCTCGTTGCGGAACGACATCAACACGCGCGGCGCCAGCTTGTCGCGGGCGTAGGCGGCTGCGCTGTCGCGCACCAGGCGTTCTTCGCCGCTGAGCTGCTGTTCTAGCAGGAGCGGGTCGTCCCAATGGAAGCTGGCGTGTGATGTAGACATGGGTTTTCTCCGAGATTTTGTTGTGTGCTGGCTGCTTATCTTGCGGCAGGCGCCGGCGTCGCTATCGTACTAAAGTTCCAGTCATATTACTTGATACCTTCCGCTCGCAACGGTTCAAGTCCCAACTGCGCAGTTAAATGGGGTCAGAGTTTTTTTTCGCGCCTTTTGCGAAAATTACTCTGACCCCATTTAACGGGCCACGGAGTGCGTTCGGTGGCATGCGACGACTTCGTTCGTCGTTATCTAAAACGTTTGCTACTCCGTGGATGCTAGCCGGGGGTAGCCCGGCAGCTACTCACTTTCTTTGCTTCGCCCCTAGCCGGGCGCCAAAAAGTAAGCAAAGAAAGGCGACCGCAAAGCCGTTGCCTTCCCTTCGGTCAGGTCCCCAAATCCGGCGCGTGCCAGCCGGGTGGGGAAAGCAACTCGCCTTCGGCTCAAACATCTTTCCCCACAATTCCCGGCTGACACGCGCCGGATTTGGCAACGTCTCAATGCGGAATTCAAAAGCAACGGCAACTTCAACCCCAAGGTCAAAATCAACGGCAACGGCAACGGCAACGGCAACGGCAACGGCAACGGCAACGGCAACGGCAAAAGCCACAGCCCTGCATTTTTTTCAGGCGGATTTCATAATCTCGGGACGAAAAAAATCCCGCTCGCCGGAATTTTTCAGTGCGCAAGCGGGATTGGAGAAGACGTTGCTTTGTTTATGCTTCGGTCAGCGCCGGGTAGTCGGTGTAGCCGTGTTCGCCTACGCCGCCGTACAGCGGTGCGTCTTCGAACGGTACGTTCAGCGGCAGGTTGTGCTGCAGGCGATGCACCAGGTCTGGGTTGGTGATGAAGGCGCGGCCGAAGGCGACCAGGTCGGCGTGGCCGCTGGCGATGGCTTGGCGCGCCATCATGCGGTCGTAGCCGTTGTTCACCAGCCAGGCGCCGTCGAAACGCTGGTGCAGTGCTTCGTAGTCGAACGGTGCGTTGTCGCGCGGACCGCCGGTGTGGCCTTCTACTACGTGCAGGTAAGCCAGGCCGAACTGGTTGAGCTGTTCTACCACGTAATTGAACAGCGGCTGCGGCTGGCTTTCGCTGGAATCGTTGACCGGCGATACCGGCGAGAGGCGCACGCCGACCCGGCCGCCGCCGATTTCGGCAGTGGTTGCGGCCACCACTTCCAGCAGCAGGCGGCTGCGGTTTTCGATGCTGCCGCCGTAGATGTCGGTGCGGTGGTTGGAGCCGTCGCGCAGGAAGCTGTCGAGCAGGTAGCCGTGTGCGCCGTGGATTTCAATGCCGTCGAAACCGGCATCCATCGCGCGTCTTGCGGTCTGGCGGAAGTCGTCCACCACGCCCGGGATCTCTTCCAGCGTCAGTTCACGCGGCACCGAAGTATCGACAAAACCTTCGCCGACCACAAAGGTCTTGGCCTCGGCGCGGATCGCCGACGGCGCTACCGGCGCCAGGCGGCCAGGCTGGAAGGAGACATGCGACATGCGGCCCGTATGCCAGATCTGCACCACGATGCGGCCGCCTTTTTCATGCACGGCGTCGGTGATTTTTTTCCAGGCGGCGACCTGTTCCGGCGTATGCAGGCCAGGCGTGTTGGCGTAACCCTGGGCCTGGGCCGACACCTGGGTCGCTTCGGTGACGATCAGGCCGGCGCCTGCGCGCTGGGCATAGTATTTCAGGTTCAGCGCGTTCGGCACATTGCCTTCGCCGGCGCGGTTGCGGGTCAGCGGCGCCATCACGATGCGGTTGGCTACTTCGATGTCGCCGATGCGGGCGGGCTGGAACAGGCTGTCTTCGGTACGGGTTTCTGGGGTGCGGCTCATGGACATTCCTTCGTGAATAAATCGCTGTCAGGCGATTGGTGGTTTGACTTGCTGCTGAAAAAAACAAACTGCAACACAGGTTGATAAGTGACCGGTCGTCTTGGATTCGCTTAAAAAAATCGATGCAATTCCTTCTGTGGCGTTACGGCAGGAAAAAATGATCGAACATCAGGTTCACGCAGGCGCGCACCGGCGCCGTCGAACGTTCGATTTTCATGCGCAGCATGGCGCCTTCCCAGGCGTTCCAGAAAAAATCGGTGAGTTGTTCCGCACTCAGGTCGGTGCGCACCGAACCATCGGCCTGGGCCTTGCGCAGGTAGCTGGCGAAGCGCTTGCGCCAGCCGGCCACCACTTCCTGCAGGGTAAGGCGGCAGAGCTCGCTGGACTCCGACATTTCAGCGGCAAAATTGCCCAGCAGGCAGCCGGCCTTCACTGTGCACTGTTCGTGGTAGCCGATGATGCGCTCGTAGGTATAGCGCAGCGCGGCCAGCGGCTGTTGCGGGCCCTCGGCAAAATAGCCGGACCATTTGTCGGCGAAGCCGTCGGCGTAGAAAGAGATGACCTCGGCACCGAAGTCTTCCTTGCTCTTGAAATAGTTGTAGAACGAACCCTTGGGCACGCCGGCGGCATCGACGATTTCCTTGATGCCGGTGCCGTTGTAGCCTTGTTCCGCGAACAGCCTGAGCCCGGTTTCGAGCAGGGTGGCGTGGGTGTCGTTGAGGGCGTGGACTTTATTCATTCCGCTATTATATGACCAGTCGTCTCAAATTGCTTGGCTTTGAAAATAGATGCTTTATTGATAATTTTTCACATGATCGAAAGCAGCGGTAAAAAGACAGGAAAATAATCCCGCGCAGCATTCGTTTCGCCTATGAACGCACGGCATATTTAATTTCCGGATATGGATAAAAGCGGACGGCATTACTGCTATCATTTGTTCAATGTTCCCATCAGGAACAATATGCACCGCGCTTACTTATCCAGTGTTGCCGCCTTCAAAGAGTTGCCATCATTTTTACTGCATTCCGTCTATTTTTCATGCGCAAGCTGTCGGCCGACCCGATGCTGCGCCACCACGACTTCCGCCGCTTCTGGCTGACCACGGTCCTCGCCAGCTTCGGCGAACAGATCAGCAGCCTGGCGATTCCGCTCACCGCAGTGCTGCTGCTGCAAGCCACCCCGGCCCAGATGGGCACGCTGATCGCATTGCAGACCTTGCCGTTCGCGCTGTTCTCGCTGCCGGTCGGGGTCTGGCTGGACCGGCGCAGCAAATATCCGGTGCTGCTGTGGTCGGAATTCCTGTTCGGCGTCGTGCTGGCGGTGATCCCGCTGAGCTACTGGCTGGGTTTGCTGAACATGCATGTGCTGTACGCGGTAGGTTTCCTGATGGGGATCGGCTTTGTCATCGGCGGCAGCGCTTCCCAGGTGTTTCTGGCGCAGCTGGTGGGGCGCGAGCAGCTGCTGGATGCGCAAAGCAAATTCGCTGCAACCGATTCGATGGCGCGGCTGGTCGGTCCCGGCATCGCCGGCATGCTGGTGCAGCTGCTGACGGCGCCGGTGGCGGTGCTGGTCGATGCCCTCGGTTTTGTTGGCTCCTGGTGGAACCTGCGTTACCTGCGCAAGCGCGACAGCTATCCGGCGCCGTCCGACCGCCATCCCTTCCGCGAGATGGTGGACGGCATCAAGATGGTCTGGAACCACGAGGTGCTGTGGGCGCTGGCCTGGGGCACCGCCTTGTGGCAAGTGCTGTTCAATGGCTACCTGGCCTTGCAGATCCTGTTCGCCACCCATCAGCTCGGCATGTCGCCAGGCGTGCTGGGCGCGGCGCAAACCTTGGGCGGGCTGGGAGTGCTGGTCAGCTCCATGCTGCTCAAGCCCTTGTCGCGCAGGTTCGGCAGCGGCCGCACCATCCTGATCGGCCTCGGCGGCACCGGCGCGGCATGGCTGCTGCTGGCGATGATTCCAGCCAACCTGTTTGGTTCGCCGCTGCTGAGCGCGCTGGCGTATGGCGTGGTGGTGTTCATCTTCGATTGCAGCGCCATGCTGTATTTCATGCCTTACCTGGCGTTGCGGCTGAAGCTGACGCCGGATGCCTACCACGGCCGCATGGTGTCGACCATGCGTTTCATGACGGTGGCGGCGGCGCCGCTGGGCGCTTTGTCGGCCGGCTGGATTGCAGAACACCTGGGCGTGCGCAGCGGACTGATTGCCATCGCCGCGGGCGGCAGCCTGCTGACTTTCGGCTTGCTGAAGACTTCGCCCCTGCGCGATATCCGGGACTGAAGCCGGATCCAATCTTGGACGGCGAGGCCGGCGGAAAAAAAGCCTGCGTCAGCGCGTCGAGTTCGACTTCGGCCGAGGCAGGCTGGAGAGAAGCTTCATGTGCTGGCATGGTGGGCAGCCAGGCAAACGTATCTTTGGAGATGGCGGTGCGGCGCGGGCAGCACCGCCATTTTTCTTTGCTACCTGGCCAATGCCAAGGCGCTGTTGCCGGCCGCGGCCGGTTCCCAGCCGCCGCCCAGCGCCCGGATCAGGCCGACCGAAGCGACTGCCCGCTGGCCCACGCTCTGGCTTTTCGCACGCTGTGCGGAGAGGCTCGAACGTTGCGCATCGATCACTTCAAAGTAGCTGGTAGAACCGTTCCGATAGCGTGAATCGGCGAGGCGGGCGGCGAGCTGCGCCGACTTCACCGCATCTTCCTGGAAGCGGATCTGGTTATCCAGGGTGCGCAGGGCGCTCAGGTTGTCTTCCACATCCTGGAAGCCGACCAGCACCTGCTGCCGGTAGTTGGCCACCACCGATTCATAACTGGCGTCGGCGCGCGCCAGGTTGGCCTTGTTGCGGCCGCCGTCCAGCAAAGGCAAGTTGAGCATGGTGCCGACCAGCGGCCCCAGCAGCCAGCTGCGGCTCGACCACTGGAACAGGTTGTGCAGCGCATCCGAGCCGTAGCCGCCGGATGCGGTCAGCACCAGGCTCGGAAAGAATGCTGCCTTGGCGACGCCGATGCGGGCGCTGGCGGCAGCCAGCTGGCGCTGCGCCTGGGCGATGTCGGGCCGGCGCTGCAGCAGGTCGGAAGGCAGGCCGGGCGGCACCGCGACCGTCACCGGCTGCAGCGGTTCAGGCGCCAGCGTGAACTGCGCCGGCGCCTTGCCAAGCAGGATCGCCAGCGCATGGTCGCGCTGGGCGCGGCTGCGGCTGACGCCTTCCTGCTCGGCCTGGGTCACCGACAGTTCGGTATTGGCTTGCGCCACATCGAGCTCGCTGGTGTCGCCGGCATCGTAGCGATGCTGCACCAGGCGCAGGTTTTCCTGGCGCAGCTTGACGGTTTGCTGCAGCACGTCGAGTTCCGAGTCGAGCGAACGGATCGCAAAATACTGCTGGGCGACGTCGGCCTGCAAAGCCAGCAGCACCGAGCGATAGGCCGCTTCCTGTCCTTCCGCATCAAGCCGGGCGGCGCGGCTGCTGTCCGACAGCCGGCCGAACAGGTCGACTTCATAAGATGCATTCAGCTGCGCGCGCCACTGCGTCGAAGCGCCGGTGGCGTCGCCCTGGCGGGTCGGGCCGAAACCTGCGCCGAGCTGGAAGGCGCGATCGGCGTCGGCCAGGCCGGCGGTGGCGCGTGCATCCTTGACGCGCGCCATGGCCATCACCAGGGTCGGGCTGGATGCGGTGGCGTCGGTAATCAGCTTGCTGAGCTCGGCATCGCCGAACACCGACCACCAGGCGCCGCGGTCAGCGCCGTCGGCCGGCTGGGCGACTTGCCATTCGCCGTCCAGCGTCGCCGCTTCGCGGTACTGGCCGGGCAGGTCGACCGCGACCTGTTCCGGCGGCTTGGTGGTGGAGCAGCCGGCCAGCACCAGTGCGGCTACCAGCGTGCTGAGTTTGAGATTGAAAGTTTTCATATTCAGATTCCTTCGATGTGCGCCACAGTGGCAAGCGCTGGCGCCGCCGGACCATGGCTGGTCGGTGCGGGGCCCGCATGCTGTTCTGCTTCCGGCTTGGCGCTGGTAAAGCGCGATGCCAGGGTGCGCAGCAGTACATAAAAGATCGGCGTCAGGAACAGCCCGAATGCGGTCACGCCGATCATGCCGGAGAACACCGCAACCCCCATTGCATGGCGCATTTCAGCGCCCGCGCCGGTCGACAGGATCAGCGGGATGACGCCGGCGATGAAGGCGATGGAGGTCATCAGGATAGGGCGCAGGCGCAGGTGGGCGGCTTCGATCGCGGCGGCGTAGATGGAACGTCCCTGCAATTCCAGCTCATGCGCAAACTCCACGATCAGGATCGCGTTCTTGCACGCCAGCCCCACCAGCACGATCAGGCTGATCTGGGTAAAGATGTTGTCGTCGCCGCGGGTCAGCCAGACGCCGAAGATCGCCGACAGGATACCCATGGGCACGATCAGCAGCACCGCCAGCGGCAAAGTCAGGCTCTCGTATTGCGCCGCCAGCACGAAGAACACCAGCAGGATCGACAGCGGCAGGATGATGAACAGCGTGTCGCCGGCGATCTTGTCCTGGTAAGTGATTTCGGTCCATTCGTAGCTGATGCCGCGCGGCAGGGTTTCGGCTGCGATGCGTTCGACCGCGGCCTGGGCCTGGCCTGTGCTGTAGCCGGGCGCCGGACCGCCGTTGACGTCGGCCGACGGGAAGGCGTTATAGCGTATCGCCTGGTCGGGGCCGTAGCTTTGCGTCATCTTCAGCAGGGACGACAGCGGCACCATCTCGCCGCGGTCGTTGCGCGCTTTCAGCAAGCCGATGTCTTCGGCATGGGCGCGGAACGGCGCATCGGCCTGGACCCGTACCTGGAAGGTGCGGCCGAACTTGTTGAAATCGTTCACGTAGAGCGAGCCGAGATAGATCTGCAAGGTGTCGAACACAGCGGGGATCGATACGCCCAGCTGCTGGGCGCGGACACGGTCGACGTCGGCGTACAGCTGCGGCACGTTGATCTGGAAGCTGGAGAACATGCCCGCCAGTTCCGGCGCCTTCTGCGCTTTCGCCATGAAAGCTTGCAAGCCGTCGTTCAAGGCCTGGTTGCCCAGCGCGGCGCGGTCTTCGATCTGCAGCTTGAAACCGCCGATGGTGCCCAGCCCTTGCACAGGCGGCGGCGGGAACACGGCAATGAATGCGCCCTGGATCGCGGCGAATTTCTGGTTCAGCTGCTGCGCGATCGCGATGCCGCTCTGGTCGGCGCCGCGGCGCTCGCTAAACGGCTTGAGCGTGGTGAACACGATGCCGGAGTTAGGGCTGTTGACGAAGCCGTTGATCGACAGGCCAGGGAAGGCCACGGCCGATTCCACGCCAGGCTGCTTCAGCGCGATTTCCGACATCTTGCGCATCACGTCTTCGGTGCGGTCCAGCGACGAAGCGTCAGGCAACTGCGCAAAACCTACCAGGTACTGTTTGTCCTGGGCCGGGATAAAGCCGTTCGGCACGGTATGGAACAGCAGCACGGTGATGCCGATCAGCACTGCATACACCGCCAGCGCCGCGCTTTTGCGTTTCAGGATGCCGGTCACGCCGCCGCTGTAAGAGTCGGAGGCGCGATGGAAGACCCGGTTGAACACAGTAAAAAAGCCGCCGAAGAAACGGTCGATCAGGCGCTGGAAAGCGTCCTTCTTGGCGCCGTGGCCCTTCAGCAGCAAAGCTGCCAGCGCTGGCGACAAGGTCAGCGAATTGAATGCCGAGATCACGGTGGAAATCGCGATGGTCAGGGCGAACTGCTTGAAGAACTGGCCGGTCAGGCCGCTGACGAAAGCCAGCGGGATGAACACCGCGCACAGGGTCAGGGCGATCGCAATGATCGGCCCGGACACTTCGCGCATGGCCTTGTAGGTGGCTTCCTTGGCAGACAGGCCGTTCTCGATGTTGCGTTCGACGTTCTCCACCACCACGATGGCGTCATCGACCACGATCCCGATCGCCAGCACCAGCCCGAACAGGCTCAAGGCGTTGATCGAAAAACCGAGACCCATCATCACCGCAAAGGTGCCGATCACCGATACCGGCACCGCCAGCAAGGGAATGATCGAAGCGCGCCAGGTTTGCAGGAAGATGATCACCACGATCACCACCAGCAGGATCGCTTCCAGCAGGGTATGGACCACCGCCTCGATGGAGGAGCGGACGAACTGGGTCGGGTCATAGACGATCTTGTAGTCGACGCCTTCCGGCATGTCCTGCTTCAGCTCGGCCATGGTGCGGCGGACGTTGTCGGAAATTTCCAGCGCGTTGGAGCCGGGCGCCTGGAAGATCGGGATTGCTACCGCCTGTTTGTTGTCGAGCAGCGAGCGCAGCGCATATTCGCTGGCGCCGAGTTCGATCCGGGCCACGTCTTTCAGGTAAGTGACGACGCCATCGGGCGAGGTGCGGATCACGATGTTGCCGAATTCTTCTTCATTGGCCAGGCGGCCGCGGGCATTCACCGAGATCTGGTAGTTGACGCCTGGGACCGACGGCGAAGCGCCGATCACGCCGGCGGCGACGTTGACGTTTTGCTGGCGGATGGCGTTGACCACATCGGAAGCGGCCAGGCCGCGTTCGGCCACCTTGCGCGGATCGAGCCAGACCCGCATCGAATAGTCGCCGGAACCGAACAGCTGCACCGAACCGATGCCAGGCAGGCGCGCCAGGCGGTCCTTGACGTTCAGCACGGCGTAGTTGCGCAGGTAGGCCATGTCGTAGCGGTCGTTAGGCGACAGCAAGTGCACCACCATGGTCAGGTTGGGCGAACTCTTGACCGTGGTCACGCCCAGCCGCTGGACTACGTCCGGCAAGCGCGGCAAGGCCTGGTTGACGCGGTTCTGCACCAGCTGCTGGGCCTGGTCCGGCGAAGTGCCCAGCTTGAAGGTGATGGTCAGGGTCATCAAGCCGTCCGACGTGGCTTGCGAAGACATGTACAGCATGTCTTCGACGCCGTTGATCTGTTCCTCGATCGGCGTCGCCACGGTTTCGGCGATGGTTTGCGGATTGGCACCCGGATACTGCGCCTTGACGATGACCGACGGCGGAATCACTTCCGGATATTCGGAAATCGGCAGGCTGAGCATGGAAATCAGGCCGCCGATCAGGATGATCGCAGATAACACGCCCGCAAAGATCGGGCGGTCGATAAAGAATTTTGAAATATTCATGGTGTTGGGCTCTGCTGGGTATTTGGCGTTGATGCTGGTGTTGATGCAACCGTGAGGATCGTCATCGCCTTTGTTATTTAGCGCTGGCCACCGTCACCGCAGCCTTGGCGGGAGAGCTGTTTTCTCCATCCATGGTTACCGTGACCGGCGTGACCAGGTCATTCGGGCGTATCCGTTGCAAGCCGTTGACGACGATCCGTTCATCTTTCTTGAGGCCGGAACGGACCACGCGCAAGCCGTCGACGATAGGGCCGAGCTTGACCGCGCGATAGGTGACCTTGTTGTCGGCGCCCAGCACCATGACGAATTTCTTGTCCTGGTCGTTGCCGACAGCCCTGTCGTCGATCAGCACCGCGGTTTCCGCCGCCGAGCCGCCGGTGCGCACCCGGGCGTACATGCCGGGGGTGAGGGCGCCGTTCTGGTTGTCGAACACGGCGCGCACGCGCATGGTGCCGGAGGCGGTGTCAAGCCGGTTGTCGAAAGCCTTGATCTGGCCCTGGTGCGGATAACCTTCTTCGCTCGCCAGGCCGATGGAAACCGGCAAGCGGCTTACGCCCGAATTGCCGACAGCGCCGTTGGCGGCGTAGCGGATATAGGTTTGCTCATCCACCTCGAAGCTGACGTACACCGGCGACACCGATACCACGGTAGTCAATGCCGGCGAAGCAACGCCGGCGCCGACCAGGTTGCCCACCGTGATCTCGGCGCGCGACACGCGGCCGCTGACCGGTGCCGCAATCGATGTGTATTGCAGGTTCAGGCGCGCGGTCTGCACTGCTGCGTCCGCCGCCTTGAGGCTGGCGTCGGCTTCCAGCAAGGCGTTGTTGCGCTGGTCCAGCTCGCGCTGGGCTACCGCATGTTCTTCAATCAGGCGGCCGGTGCGGGCCAGCTCGGTTTTTGCCAGCGCCAGCCCGGCCTGGGCGCCGGCCTGGGTTGCCACCGCGCGCGCCAGTTCAGCTTGATAAGGGCGGGGATCGATGGTGAACAGCAGGTCGCCTTTCTTGACCAGCTGGCCTTCCTGGAAATGCACGGCATCGATGGTGCCCGATACGCGCGGGCGGATTTCAACCCGTTCGATGGCTTCCACGCGGCCCGAAAAATCATCCCATTCGGTAACCGATTTTTCCAGGGCGGCGGCGACCGAGACCGATGCTGCAGGAGGCGGTGCGGCGACCGCCTTGGCCTGGCGGCTGGTCAGGGTGAAGGTGCCGGCGGCGGCGAGGACGAGGATGCCAACCGCAATCGCAATGGCTTTGCGAGAAAATAATGGTGTCGAAGTTTGCATGTGAGACCCCTGGGTATATGTGTGGAAACGGAAATGGATAACTGCGTAATCGGAAACAATCGCTTGAGCGCAAGGCCGTCCGGGTGAGATTTCAGCTTGGTCTGGCGACCGACAATGGCGTTCTTGAGTGGCTCGGATTGCTTCAAATCATGATTAGCAATATATGACTGACTGCCTGCCAGCCGATAGCCGCTTACTGGACGCTTCTTGTCTGATCCTCCAGATGTGCTGGTTTTTCCCTTATCTGAAAGCAAAAAAACACGCTCGGAAAACATCAAATTTCATTCTGTGAGACACTGAAGTTTCCATTTGGCCACATCCGGCGTCTTCAGGATTTCTATTTAATAGCGATCACTACGATTTAGGGTTCGACTCTAGCGGGGTTGTTTTACGCTGTCAAGTAGTTTAATATCGATCACTATGGAAATGACACAAGACAAGCCGCGCAAGAAGGCCGGCCGTCCTTTATCGTTCGATAGGGAACTTGCGCTGGAGCGCGCGATGCTGGTTTTCTGGCGTTACGGCTATGAGGCGACTTCGCTCAATGACCTGACCGGCGCCATGGGAATCACGCCGCCCAGCCTGTATACGGCATTCGGCGACAAGGAACGCCTGTTCCTGGAAGCGGTGGAATATTACCTGGCGAAAAAACCATGTTTTTTCGAGTCGATCGTGGCCGAGCCGCTGACGGCGAAAGAAAGCATCCGCAGTTATCTCGAGGTCATCGCCATCTCGCAGACCGACCCCAACCAGCCGCCCGGCTGCATGGTCGTTACTTCAGCCACCAATTGCACCGCCGCCTCTTCGCATGTGCAGGAAGTGCTGGCGGATTATCGCGGACAGATGGAGGCCGGCATCAAGGATCGCCTGGACCGCGGCGTGCGCGAGGGTGAACTGGCCGCCGATACCGATACGGCGGCGCTGGCGAGTTTTTTCGTGACTGTCATCCATGGCATGTCGACCCAGGCGCGCGACAACGCCGGCCGCGAGAAACTGCTGGCGATAGGCGCACAAGCGATGCGCGCCTGGCCGGATCCGCTTTAAGGCGGCTTGAGGGGCGAACATGGCCTTTCAATTTCAGACATTTCTTATATTTTCTGACGAACCCCGTGGCTAGAATGTCAAGCCAGTACCTCGGTTCATTGCCATGAGCAACTGAAGCGGGTAGTGCAACGACATTCTTTCTGGAGGCCGTCACGATGAGTCAAGTGCAGAAGCAGGAAATGAAGCTTCGGGATGAACAATGGCAAAAGCTGGAGCCGCTCCTGACCGGCAAGCAGAGCGATCCCGGCGCCAATGCAAAAAACAACCGCCTGTTTATCGAGGGCGTGCTGTGGGTAGTCCTGAACAACAGTTTGTGGCGTCATCTGCCTCAGCAGTTCGGCAGTTCAAGCACGGCGTACATGCGTTTCCGGCGCTGGACCGAATGCGATTTCTGGCGCCAGCTGGCGCAAAGCCAGGTCGAGGACGCTGAATTGGCGCAGATGCTGGAACGCATAGTCGAGCACGCCGACTTGTATACCCGGCGCATCGAACAGCGCCTGCTGAGAAAAGCCCAGAAGGCCGTCTACCTGTCGGCCAAGGGCGTCGTCAAGGCCGCGCCGCCGTCCAGGCACCCCATTGTTGGGGTGGACGAATCAACCTTGCATTGGGTCGGTCTGGTCACGGCGTGACGATCCGCCGGCGCCTGCGCGAGGGCAGAAACAACGGCCTATATGCAAACTGATAGAAATTCTTACGAAGGGCTGGCAAAAATAATAAACAGCCGCTATAATTCGTCCCCTGTTGGGGCGTTAGCTCAGCTGGTAGAGCAGCGGACTCTTAATCCGTAGGTCGTGTGTTCGAATCACACACGCCCCACCAACAGATTCAAAGCCTCCCGAGCAATCGGGAGGCTTTTTTATTTCCGTCAGATATTTCCGTCAAATAAGCGCTTTATTCGACACGTCTGATATCCAGTGGTCCATGCAGTGCCATTTCATTCGGCATTACAACCCATTTGCGGTGAGTTCTACATCGCAGTTCTGCGATTTTCTTTATCCGGTGCGCCGGCAGCAAGCCGACTTGGTACGCAAACGCACAGACCCCATGCCTTTTCCTGAATATTCTGGGTTGCAATCGCAGCGCACCGGCAGCATGCAGGTCTTCGGACCAAGTTCGCAATTCGGCCGGCGCTGCGATCGTGCAGTAGCGATGGCCTGATCTGCCGGCGCTCATCATTGTCGCCAGAGATTGATCAAATCTGGGTGGCTGCTCGCAATCTTGTGGGCAGTTCTGGTTAGTCAAACAAAGGAAATCATCATGAAGTACTTGATACAGTTTGCCGCAGCGTTGGCGACGCTCACACTGGCTGGTTGTTTTACCTTGCCTACGGGTCCTGCCGGGCCGCAAGGCGCGACCGGGTACACCGGCGCGACCGGCAGCACCGGCTACACAGGTGCGCCTGGCCGTGCCGGAGCCACTGGCGGCACCGGTGCAACCGGGGATACCGGCGCGACCGGAGGCACCGGAGCGACAGGGGATACCGGAGCAACCGGCTATACCGGTGCAACCGGCAGCACGGGTGCACGAGGAAGTACAGGCGCCAAAGGAAGCACCGAGGCTGGAACTGTTGTCGTTATCCCGGCCCGTTAAAACGGCTGGTGGCGGACCCTTGCTGATGCTTGGGGGTTCGCCAAAAAATGCATGGATGTGTCTGTGGACAAAAAGAATTCATATGTCCGCGATGTACATGACGAGGCTGTGCGGAAGATGCCGGGTCAAGAGATCCTGATGCGCTTGCCGTTGCAGCTGGCCCTGATCGCCTTGCTGCACCAGTACAGCGATCTTTCCTGCTGCGGCTCGCAGCCGGTCAGCAAGCACATGGCCGTGACGCCCAGGATGTAGAACCTGAACCACCAGGCCATCTTGAATTCGATCATGCCGGCGGACATGGCGCTTTCCCGATAGTGATGGCGACGGGATCGCTGGCAGGAAAACTTTCGTCCAGTGCTTCATCGAGCGCACTTTCAACGCTGCTTTCCTTGTTTTCGATAGCGTCGCCTTCTTTGTGCGGCGGATCGGCGTCAGGATGGATATTTTGCCTGGGTTGCATTTGGTTCCTCTCGGCGTCTACGTGAATTTCCTGACGCTGATGCGGTTGATTATCTTGCCGACCCCGGCTACCCGCTTTACCACGGCTATGCTGCGGTCGATCTGGACTTGATCGTCGGCGAATCCGCGTAGCACGACTGCACCGTTTCTTATCTGGATTCTTATATCAAGATTTTCTAGGTCGCTACTTGCCAATAAAGCCGTTTTGATTTTGGCGGTGAGCATGGAGCTGTCGGTTGTGGCCTTGGCCATGGCGGACGGCGCAACGGCGGGCATGCTGTGCGCGTCGTTACAGCCAACCAGGAATGCGGGCAGCGCACATATCGCAATTGCGGCCAGGAATGTAAAAGGATTTGCGAGCGCAACCATGGTTTGCCAATGCAAAGAGGGGAAGTTCCAATGTATGCACTGGACTCTGCTCCTTTAAGCGCTGCCTTTCTGTTCGCTAGCGTACGTAGATAGTATTGTTGTTCCAATCCGGATGGTGCGGGAAATATCGCTTGCCCGCGAACGGCATTGCGGAAATTTTGTGCAATGTGGGATAGCGAACGGATCTGGCGATAAATAAGCTCTATAAGATCTTTCATTGAGTAAGCAATACAGAGCTCCTTCTCGTTGTATCCGTTGTTCCGCACTTATTCGATACGCGCAAAAAAAGGAGAGCCGCGATGGACAAATATATTCCGGGACGGATTCTTGGCGCGCCGATGATCCTGTTGATAGCGCTTTATTTTTTGTGCATTAGCCGATTGCGTAGCTGGCGGTAAATTGTCTCCTGACAAAAAGGAAGCGACATGGGAATGGAATGGATGAGCGGCTGGGCGAGAAAATACGCTGCGACGCCGGAAAAACTGGCGGAAGGTGAATTGCGCGATGCGCGTCTCTCGCTGTTTCAGGCGGAACGGCAGTTGCTGGAGGCGGAAATGCGCGTCGACTACTATCGCAGCGTCCTGGTTTTCCTTGAAGCGATTGCCATTGACGGCGTGGAAAGCGTCGCTGACAGGCAAAGGCCGCACCAGCTGGCCTTGCCGCAACGTCCCATGGTGTTGCATCAGATATTGCAAGAAGAACCGGCAGACGCCAGAAGAGCTGTGTGAGCTTGAAAGAGGACCGGGAAAATCATGGTCGCGCTTCTGAAGCGTTTCGTCCGTCCGGGCGTTGTCGCTGTGTGCACCCTGCTTGTCTCGCTGCCAGGCTGCAACAAGACAAAAGACATGACTGGAAATCCGCCGCCTGTTGCCGTCGATACTGCAGTTGACGATGCTGTCATCACTGCCAAAGTCAACGCCGCGTTATTGACGAGCGGCGATCTCAAAAGCCTGGGCTTGCAAGTCCAGGTCCAGAACCACGAAGTGACCTTGAGCGGCCTCGCCGACAGCAAGGCCCAGGTCGAGACCGGCATTGTGGTCGCCAAGGGAGTCGATAGGGTAACCAACGTGGTCAACCATATCAATATCAAGAAGTGAATGACCGGTTTGCGGGTCGATGCGAGCGTGAAGGGTTCTGCCATGGAATGCAACGTTGATTGGAGCCAGGCGCCGCAGGGCGCAAGGTGGTGGGTGATGGACGGCGACGGCCGGGCGCACTGGTTTGGCGAGCCCGAGGTCATCCTGCAGACCAGTTTCTGGTTCACGGATCCCGTGCCGGCTCCCGCTTTCGATTATGTGGGCGACTGGCGCTCAAGCCTGGTAGAACGGCCGGCCCACGGCTGGGATAGCGTCTTGCTGCGCCCAGGCAATGCGGCAGAAAATTTTCTGGGAGCGTGAAAAAGCGCCCGGATCAAAATCCGCGGTTTCATGTGCCGTGGATTGTCACTGCGTTTTCTGTCGTTCAGTTACCTGTACGTCGAGTTTCAGGCACGCCGGCTGCGCCGGCATGAACCTCGGGTTCACGGCCACTACCTGCACCGGCTTGCCGGCCAGCGCGTTGAGCGCCTGCTGCAGCTGCCAATCCTTGGCGGTGCCGAATTCCTTTTGCGGCAACGCTGCGCTGTTGGCCGGATCCAGCTTGGCAAGTGCGCGCCGCTCGCGCAGGCGCTGGCGTTCCTTGCGCACATCGGCGAAGGGATCGGGCGCGGTTTTGCTGGCGTAGGCGGCGCGCGGAATGTCGACTTCGCGATAGCCGAGCAGGACGCCGTCCATGTCGGCGTCTTTGCGTGGCGGCACGATCCAGTCCGGCACCACGCCGTGACCTTCCATCGGGCAGCCGTTCGGCCGCAAGTTGCGCGCATTGCTCCAGGAAACCTGCGTGCCGTCGCGGATGTCGACCCCGGTTTGCGCCATGCCCTTGCCATAGGTCGGCGTGCCCAGCAGCCTGGCGCGGCCGAGGTCTTTCAGCGCCGCGGCGGTGGCTTCGGCGGCAGAGGCGCTTTGGCCGTCGACCAGCACGATGAGGGGCACGTTGCGCCACCAGTCGTCGCCTTGCAAGGGGGCGAGCGGGTCCTGGCCTTGCATTACCGGCAGGTCGTAATCCGGCCAATTGGTGCTGATGCGGTGCTGGATTTTATCGTCGCGCTGCAGCGTCACCATTGCCGTCTTGTCGCGGCCGGTGAACAGCGCCGTCATGCCGATCGCCGCGTTGAGCGCGCCGCCGCCGTTGATGCGCAGGTCGAGGATCACTGCCGCGGCCGGCGGCCCTTTCTTGCGCTCCGCTTGCACCACGTCTATATAGTCGCCGATGGTAGGCTCGGGAAAACTGGCCAGCCGGGTATACAGCACATTGCCGTCGAGCCGCTTGACGCTGGCCGGCCGCGGCTTGATGACGGCGCGCAGCGGGGCCAACTCCAGCCGCTGCTGCGATGGGCCGCGCAACAGCGTGAGCTTGAGCGGCGCACCGGCTTCGCCGTTGGCATATTTGGCAATCTCGGCATTGTCGATGCCGACCATGCTGTTGCCGTCCATCGCCACCACCAGGTCGCCGGTGCGCACGCCGGCTTGCGCGGCGGGCGCATCAGGCACCACATCGATGATATGCAAGCCGTCAGGCAAGGTCTCGAAAATGATGCCGATGCCAGGCGCGCCGTTGCGCGTGCGCTGGTCTTTTTTTATTAGTTCCTGCCGTTCCTGGGCATTGAAGAACCTGGCGTAGGGCAGCGTTTTGACGCCGAGGCGGATGGTTTCGTCGAGGAAGGCCGGGACGTCGATCTCGGTCAGGTGCTCTTTCTTGAGCACGTCCACCACCGCCTTCAGTTCGCAGATCTGGACTTCCCAGTCCGGCGGGCAGGGCGACGCTTCGGCTGCACCGGCCGACGAGCAGAAGCTGGATGCCAGCAGCACGAGCGGCGCAAATAGTGCCGCGCGTACAGGGCGACGCCCGGTAGCGGGTTGGGGGCGAACGCCGTCGAGCATTGTCCTGGTTGCGGAATTCGATTCACCTCTGGTCGCGCTGTGCATTTTTCTTCCATCGGATAGGTGGGAAGCAGGGAGATTGAAGTCTACCAGCCATCGTCTGGAAAACGATTCGCGCTTGGATGGAAAAGCGTCAAAAAAAACTTGCGTCGAAGAAATCCGTGTTGCATACTTGGTCGCACGTACAGACTTTCGTGCGCATCCAGAATTTGTCCGATGGCAGATACTTGAGTAGATTCATTCGCGGCGTAGTCACTTTGCAGATAGCACTGGATTACGCGAATCTCCTCAAGTATCGGTCATTACCAAAGCTCGCTTCGGCGGGCTTTTTTCATATGGTTTGCGTGGCGGTGGCTGGCGTGGGCCAAGTCCCGTAACAGGGCAGGCCATTTCCAGCCGACTCCGATCAACCTCGCCGCTGCCCCGATGCTGCCATTCATCCGCCCCTATACAGACACGCCGCATCGCAACAACGGCCTGGACACGCTGCGCGCCGCAGCGATCGCGCTGGTGTTCATGTACCACTACATGGCCTTCGTCAGCGGCACGCCGACATTCGGCTGGGCCAGCAGGGTGGGCTGGGCCGGCGTCGACCTGTTCTTCGTGCTGAGCGGATACCTCATCAGCAACCAGATCTTTGCCGGCGTCGTCCGCGGACGGCAGCTGTCGCTCAAGCATTTCTACGCCAGGAGATTCCTGCGGACGCTGCCCAATTTCTACGTCGTGCTGGCGCTGTATTTTCTTTTTCCCCTGGCCATGGGGGGCAACGGGCTGCCGCCGCTGTGGCGTTTCCTCACCTTCACGCAAAACCTGTGGCTGCAGCCGGGAACCGCTTTTTCCCATGCCTGGTCGCTGTGCATAGAAGAACAGTTTTATCTGCTGCTGCCAGCCGTCGTCATCGTCGCTGCCCGGTATGGCAAGTCGATCCGGCTCGCGTGGGGCGCCCTGGGCCTGCTGATGCTGGCCGGGATCGCGCTGCGCAGCGTATTGTGGCTGCAGTATGGGCGGGAAGCGGGTGGTGCGGTCGGCGGCTATTACCCGAATATCTATTACTCAAGCTTTTGCCGCTTCGATGAATTCCTGCCTGGCATCGCCGTCGCCCTGCTGAAGAATTTTCACCGGGACCTATGGCAAAAGATCCTGCGCCGGGGCCATCTGTCGCTGCTTGCCGGCGGCCTGGCGGTGGCGCTGCTTTTCTACCTGATCGTCAATTATTACTATATAGAAGACTACGGCTACGGATTCTTCATGAGCGGGTTCGGCTATTCGCTGGTTGCCGTCGCCTTCGCGCTGCTGGTGGTGGCCGCGCTCAGTCCGTGCAGCTGGCTTTACCGCTGGCGGATGCCGGGCGCTGCCCAGCTGGCGGCATGGTCGTATGCGATCTACCTGGTGCACAAGCCGCTCGCCGTGATCGCGCACCGGGCCCTGAAAAGCGCGGAGATCAACTCCGCAGTTGAAGCGGGTTTGATTGCCATTGTCTGCATCGGCGGCGGTTACCTGCTGTACCGGCTGGTCGAAACGCCCTTCATGAAGTTGCGGGACGCGCGTTTTCCCAGCAACTTTGCAGCGGCCGGCGGCGAGCCGCCGCAAACGGAGTCCCCGGCCTATATCAGGTAACCGGCGCAGGCAACCGGCGCAGGCAACCGGCGCAGGCAACCGGCGCAGGCAACCGGCGCAGGCAACCGGCGCAGGCAACCGGCTTAAGCCGCTGCGCCGTTTCCGATCCGCTTGTAGAAGACGGTGGTGGCGCACAAGCGGCCATCCGGCCATAGCGCGTAGTCGGGAATCACCCCCGACACCTGCCATCCCAGCCGCTTGTACAGCTGTTCGGCCGGACTGCCGGTGACCGTATCCAATACCAGCAAGCGTTTGCCGGCGAGCGCCGCGGCATGTTCCGCCGCCGTCACCAGCGCCGCACCCAGGCCGGTCCGGCGCGCCTTGCGGTGGACCAGCAGTTTTGCCACATCGGCCCGATGCGGCTGGTTCTCGGGCTGCTTTAAGACTACCTGCACCGTGCCGACAATTTCACCATCGGGGGCCAGGGCCACCAGCAGCAGGCGTTCGCCGGCGGCGACGCCGGGAGCGACGTCATTCCAGAAATTGTCCGCCCGCGTGCGGGTCAGGGGATGCATGAAGCTGACCGAAGCGCCGCCGTCGACGCAATCGACCAGGATCTCGCTCAGGGCGGCGAGCGCAGCCGGATCGAGCGATTCCAGGCGACGGATTTGTATGTGGTCTTGCATGTCCGGCTCCTTACGGGCGCGCGCTGTCCGTGCTGCTGATCACGGCGTAGCGCGCAGGTTTGCGATCAGGGTTGTGATAGGCGACCGGGCGGTCCAGCTGGAACGCCAGGCAGTCGCCGGCTTCGATCGAATATTGCGCATCGCCGACGGTGATATCCATCCTGCCTTCCAGGATCCATATCTGCTGGTAGACAAGCGCCTCGCGCGCCGAGGTTTCGTAAGTGACCCGGGCGCCGGCCGGAAACAGCACTTCCACGATCCGCAGCGGCGATTGCGGATGCGGCGGCGAAACATTGCGGCGCAGGTAGCCCGATTGCGGATCGCGCCATTGCGGCTGGTCGGCGTGGCGGATGAGGGGCGCGGCCTGCGGCTGCGGATCTTCGAACAAGGCGGGCAGCATCACGCCGAGCCCGGTCGCCAGTTTTTCCAGGACCACCGCGGTGGCGTTGCTCTGGCCTCGCTCGATCAGGGAAATCATGGAACGGCTGACGCTGCATTTGGTGGCCAGCGCATCCAGCGACAGGCCGCGCTCCTGGCGCAGGAAGCTGACGCGGGCGGCAATGCGGGCATTGATATCCATGATGGGCAGGGTTCTCGGTATCTATAATAATGGAAATATTATCCATTATATTGGACGTGGAAGTCAACGCTGGAATCGAGGGCATAGGCCCTGCTGCATTATCGGCCCCGTTCCAGGGCGAATCGGCAGGGCCGTGATTCAATGTATTATTCTCGTGGTACAGGAATGGACAGGCTATTAAAAAGCACTGCCAGGGACCACCTCGTTACGATGCCTACACGATGCCAATAAGCGCCACGATAGAAGATATTTACCGCAGCGAATCGCGACGCGTGTTCGCTACCTTGATTCGCCTGCTGGGCGACTTCGATCTGGCCGAAGAAGCCTTGCAGGATGCGTTCAAGGCTGCGATGGAACAATGGCCGCGCGACGGCATCCCCCACAAGCCGGTGCCTTGGCTGGTGTCCGCCGGGCGCTTCAAGGCGATCGACGGCATACGGCGCGGCGCCAGGTTCACCGCCTATGACGAGGTGGCGGAATCGATCGAAGCGATTGCCGACGACAGTCCTGGTCCGGACGACGACCGCGAGCACGTCGAGGACGACCGCCTGCGCCTCGTCTTTACCTGCTGCCATCCCTCGCTGGCGCCGGACGCGCAGATCGCGCTGACCTTGCGCGAAGTGTGCGGCCTGAGCACGGAAGAGATCGCCCATGCTTTCCTGACCCCGGCGCCGACGCTGGCGCAGCGCATCGTGCGCGCCAAGGCGAAGATCCGCGACGCCCGCATCCCTTACCAGGTTCCCGGCCGCGACGAATTGCCGGCGCGCCTGCACACGGTGCTGCGCGTCATCTACCTGGTGTTCAACGAAGGGTATTCCGCCTCCTCGGGCGCGACGCTGACGCGCCATGACCTGTCGCAAGAAGCGATCCGCCTGGCCCGGCTCCTGCTGGAACTGCTGCCGGAACCGGAGGTGATGAGCTTGCTGGCGTTGATGCTGCTGCATGAATCTCGCCGCATCGCACGCAGCACCGCGGACGGCGACCTGATCCCGCTGGACGAGCAAGACCGCAGCTTGTGGAGCGCAGAACATATTGCCGAAGGATCGGCGCTGGTGGAGCGCGCCCTGTCGGCCGGGAGTTTCGGCGCCTATGCGCTGCAGGCAGCGATTTCCGCGGTCCATGCCCATGCCCGCCATGCCGATGCGACTGACTGGGGGCAGATAGTTGGCCTGTATGACGCCTTGCTGCGCCTGGAGCCGACGCCGGTGGTCGAATTGAACCGTGCGGTGGCGGTCGCCATGCACCAGGGGCCGGATGCGGGCCTGGTCCTGGTCAACAACCTGATTGCCGGCGGCCAGTTGCAAAATTATCATCTGGCGCACGCGGCGCAAGCCGACCTGCACCGCCGCCTTGGCCACGTTGCGGAAGCGCGCGCCGCCTACGGGCGGGCGCTGGCGCTGACCCAGCAAGAGCCGGAGCGGCGCTTCCTGAATCGGCGGCTGGCGGGCCTGGCCGAACAATAAAAATATCTGGAGTACTGTCGATTCCGCTGCCCGCGGTTCGACTATCTAGTGCAGGTGCATATAAACCGACGCCGGCGGGGCCCTGCGCCACCGGCTGTCGCCGACCGTTCCTTGTCATTTACTGGAGACCATCATGAACTATCTGTGCCTTGTCTACCTTGCCCAGGACAAGCTGCATGCCTGTCCGGACAGCACCTGTTTCGCCTTCGCCGAGGAACTGCGCGGCAGCGGCCATTTTGTCGCCGGACAAGCGCTGCAGCCGATCGATACGGCTACTACCGTCCGGGTGCGCAACGGCCAGATGTCCTTGACCGACGGCCCGTTTGCCGAAACCAAGGAGCAACTGGCGGGTTTCTACATGATCGAAGCCAAGGACCTCAACGAGGCGATCCACTGGGCCTCGAAAATCCCCCCTGCACGTTACGGCAGCATCGAGGTGCGCCCGGTGCGCGAACTCGACGTCAGCGATATCGCCGCGACGCAAGCAGCTGTCTGAAACCGATAAACCCATTCAAAAGGAACGATCATGCACAAGCAGATCTACATCAACCTGCCGGTCAAGGACTTGCCGAAATCAAAGGATTTCTTCAAGAGCCTCGGTTATGAGTTCAACCCGAAATTCACCAACGACCAAGGAGCCTGCATGATCCTTGGCGAGAACCTGTATGCCATGCTGCTCACCGAGGATTTTTTCCAGGGTTTTGCGAAACAGCCGGTGTGCGACGCCACCAAGCAGAGCGAGGTGCTGCTTTGTGTTTCATGCGACAGCCGCGCCCAGGTCGACCAGCTGGTAGCCGCCGGCCGCGCTGCCGGGGGGCGCACCACGGAAGAACCGCAAGACTACGGCTTCATGTATAGCCACGGTTTCCGCGACCTGGACGGCCACGCTTGGGAATTCGCGTATATGGTGCCGGCAGCCGGCGAGTAGCTTGCGGACAGGAGTCGCTATCTTTGGGCAGAAGCGGTTCTCCACGTTTCCTTTCGTATTTTCTTCCGCATTTTCTTCCGCATTTTCTTCACTTAGGAGCAGCAAAAATGCAGAAAATTTCTCCATTCCTGTGGTTCGACGGCAAGGCCGAAGAGGCGATGAATTTCTATACGTCGGTTTTCAAGGATGCAAAAATCGGCAACGTGTCGCGCTACGGCGATGCCGGGCCGGGTCCCAAGGGAGCGGTGATGTCGGCCACGTTCCAGCTGCATGGCCAGGATTTCATCGCCCTGAACGGCGGGCCCCAGTTCAGCTTCACGCCGGCGATTTCGTTTTTCGTGAATTGCGAAAACCAGGAAGAGGTCGATGAACTCTGGGCCAGGTTTTCCGAAGGCGGCGAGCCGCAGGGCTGCGGCTGGATCAAGGACAAGTTCGGCCTGTCGTGGCAAATCATCCCGAAGGTCCTGGGCGAGCTGCTGCAAGACAAGGATCCCCAGAAAGCCCAACGGGTCATGCAGGCGATGATGAAGATGGTCAAGATCGACATCAAGCTCCTGCAGCAGGCTTACGCACAGCAATAGGAAAGCGGCGTGCCGCCGCCCTGCGTCAGCGGGGCGGCACGGCTATCGGAGCCTGCTTGGCATTGCCCGCCGGCGCAACGGTTTTCAGCTGCGCCTGCCATGTCTTCAGGTACTGGTCGATCGCGGCGGTGTGATATATCTGCGGTTCCGAATGCATTACGCCGCCGCCTTTGCCTGCGCTCTTGATGTCGTCGTTTTCCCAGGTGGCGACCAGGGCCTTGGCTTTGTCGAAGGCCGCGCTGAAGGAGGCGCTGCCGGGCAGGGACTTCTGGAAGAACGCCCGGCCGAAGTAGGTGAAGTCATTGTCGTCGGCGCAGCCGAAAGAAGTGCGGTCAGGGCGGGCGGCGGCAATCACCATCGTGCGCTCGTCTTTTAATGGGGGGATGAAACCGCCCGCATAGCAGGCCGACACTACCACCACCTTCCAGCGTATGCCGGACTCCGCCAGCATTTTCCCCAGTTCCGCCGCCTTGAGATAGCGCAGCTCCAGGCCGTTCTGGGACAGCATCAGTTCATGGTCGCGCGAACCGTGGCTGGTCAGGTACAGGAACAGGATGTCGTTCTGCTTGTCCATTTTAGCGGCGATGGCGTTCAGGCTTTCGCGGATGCTGGTGACTGTCGCCATCGGCTCCTTGGTAATCGTGTTGCGGCTGTTGACCAGCACCACCGAGCGTCCCTGGGTGCCGAAATCGCGGTCGAACTGCGTGCGCACAAAATCCGTCTCGCGGTGAAATACTTCCTGCGAACCGTCGCCGGCGACAGCCAGCAGGTACATGTTGACCTTGCCCGGCTCACGCGGCGCGACCGCCGCCAGGGTCTTGTCGAGCAGGGCGCGCTGCTGGTACAGCGCGGTTTCCAGGTTCAGCTTGGCTTGCGCTTCAGCCGTAGCATCTTCCAGGACGCCTTCGCTCCAGATGCCACTGTCCTTGGTGCGGCCGTCTTTTTGCGGAGAAGCATAAGTCAGCGTGCCTTCGCCTTCATAGAAACCATACGAGAAATTTCCTGTATACCGGTCGCCTTTGGCATTCCGGAAAATCCCTTGCCCGTGGTATTTCCAGTTCTTGAATCCGCCCTGGTAGCTGCTGCCGTCCTTGCCGGCATAGCGTCCTTGCCCGACCAGGCGGCCGTCAGCAAACATGCCTTCGTAGACGTTGCCGCGGATATCGGTCAGCCGGCCGCCGCCGTGCGGCAGCCATTTCTTGAAGGCGCCTGCATAACGCGAGCCGTCCTGCCTCTGGTAGATCCCATATCCGGCGAATTCTCCCTTGTCGAATTCGCCCTCGTAGAATTCTTCACCCTTTACCTCATACCGTCCCTTGCCCTGGAATTGGCCGTCGGCGAATTCGCCCTTGTAGGTTCGCCCGTTGGTGTACTTGATTTCCCCTTTGCCGGCATAGGTTCCGTGCTTGAACTGCCCGGTATACTCGCCGTCCTTGGCCGTCAGCTTGCCGAAGCCGTCGAATTCGTTGTTGGCGAAATGTCCGACGTACACCGAACCGCTGGGGTCGACCGCGCGGCCCTGGCCGGACCGCATGCCATCCTTGAACTCGCCTTCGTACAGGTAGCCGGGATCTATACGGTATTTTCCTTTTCCTGAAAATAGTCCTTTTTCAAAGCCGCCCTCGTAAACAGCGCCATTCGCCCATTCCATTTTTCCCTGGCCCTGCAGCTTGCCGTCTGCCAGCTGGCCATAATATTTGCCGCCGTCGGGAGTAATGGCGTCCGGGGCGGATGGTGCGGCTGCAACGCCGGCGGCCAGGAAGCCTGAAAAAAACACGCATATCGCAGCCGTGCTTGCTGCAGTCAGCATTCGGTTGCGATGGCCAATGATGACTTTGTTGTTATGCATATATTTCCCTGTTCCCGATGATTTTCAGACGCTGCAAGTTGCGGCATGGAAATTTACCACGAGATATTGTCTTTTTGCATAAAAATCCCGGCACTGCCGCAATCAGCAATGTTTTAGGCATCAGCGGCGCGCCGGCTTTGTGCACTAGCGTACACACCCGTCGGCCAGGCGACTATACTCAAAATTCCGGCAGCAGCATTTCCAGAGGTTAAATCCGCTTTGGAGTTTCATTATGGACAAGTCTCCAGACCCCAGAAAGAATCACCTGCTGGCCGCGCTTCCCGACGCAGAATGGCAACGCTGGCTGCCGCAGCTGGAACCGGTCGAGATGCCGCTCGGCCAGGTATTGTATGAATCGGGCAGTACGCTGAGTTATGTCTATTTCCCGACGACTTCCATCGTTTCGCTGCTGTACCTGCTGGAAAACGGCGCCTCGGCCGAGATCGCGGTGGTCGGGAACGAGGGCATTGTCGGCGTTTCCTTGTTCATGGGTGGTGAATCCACGCCCAGCAGGGCGGTGGTGCAAAGCGCCGGCCACGGTTTTCGGTTAAGGGCGCGCTCGATGATAGACGAGTTCAACCGCGCCGGTCCGGTATTGCACCTGCTGTTGCGCTATACCCAGGCGCTGATCACCCAGATGTCGCAGACGGCGGTATGCAACCGGCACCATACGCTGGACCAGCAGCTGTGCCGCTGGCTGCTGCTGAGCCTGGACCGGCTGCAAGGCAACGACCTGGTGATGACGCAGGAACTGATCGCCAACATGCTTGGCGTACGCCGGGAAGGCGTCACCGAAGCTGCCGGCAGCCTGCAGGCAGCCGGGCTGATCCGCTACGTGCGCGGCCACATCACGGTGCTGGACCGGCCGGGGCTGGAGAAACGTACTTGTGAATGTTATGCGGTGGTCAAGAAAGAATGCGACCGCTTGCTGCCTGACAAACTGGCGATCTGACATAGCATCGGCCGCAGCGCTGCCGCAGTTGCGCCTGCCTATTGCAGGGATGGCGCGTCGATTCAATCTCCGTTATGTGCGCTAGCAGACGGTCAGCCGCGGCTGCCTGCAGCACACTGCCAGTACTACCCCGACATCGTATTCGCCAATAACACGATCTTCATCTCGGCTCGTCAAGCTGATGGGCCGGCAATATACCGGAGAACCAGTTTGGGCACCGTCGAGAATCATCTGATCGAGCTGCTTCCGCGCAAGGATCGCCTGCATTTGCTGGGCGTCAGCGAACCAGTGGAGCTGGAGCTGGGCGAAGTGCTGTGCGAGCCCGGCCACGTTATCCGCCATGTGTATTTTCCTGTCGAAGCGTCGATTTCCCTGATTGCGCACATTGCGGGCAGTCCTGGGGTCGAGGTCGGCATGGTGGGGCGGGAAGGCATGCTGGGAGCGCAGATGGCGCTGGGCGTGGCGACCGCGCCGGTGCACGCCGTGGTGCAAAGCCCGGGGGTGGCGCGGCGCATCGGCGCCAATGATTTCCGCAGCGAACTGGCGCACAGTCCGGCTTTGCTGAAAGGCATGCATCAATACCTGTATGTCCGCATGGCGCAGATGGCCACTTCGGCCGCCTGCCTGCGTTTTCATCTGATCGGTCCGCGCCTGGCACGCTGGCTCCTGATGAGCCAGGACCGGGCCCATTCCGACAGTTTCCGGGTCACCCACGAATTCCTGGCCGCTATGCTCGGGGTGCGCCGCGAGGGCATCACCGCAGCGGCCAGCGCCTTGCAGCGCAGCGGGCTGATCGAATACCGGCGCGGCAACCTCAAGGTGATCGACAGGCTTGGACTGGAGGCGGCGGCATGCGGCTGTTATGCCGTTGAACGGCAGGTTTATGCAGCGTTGCTGTGTTGAGGGCCTGAGGGCCAATAGCTATGACCCAAGCCGCGGCATGCCATTTTCATGGCAAGACGCAGGCAAGCCCGCTGCCAGCAAGCGTGCCGGGCCTGGCCGGTTATTTCCCGATTTCGTGACCGATCACGCCGCCGACTGCGGCGCCGCCAACCGTACCAAGGGCGCTGCCGTTGGTTAATACCGCACCGCCCACAGCGCCTACGCCTGCGCCGATTGCTGTGTTCTGTCCGCGACGCGACATGCCGTCGCATGCGCCCAGGCCAAGCAACATGACAACAGTGATTGCCGTGGCAGTAAGTTTTTGCATGGTTTTCATAGGAATACCTCTTTATCGATACGCGGTCGCAGGGAAATGCCCTGGCCTTGGAGTCAACAGTAGCGCTAAAACCGGCCATGGTCGGTGCGCTGGCGCACCTAAGCCGGGATTCTGGATTCAGGCTTCCAGTCTTGCATCCAGGGTAATCTTGGCGTTCAGCAGTTTTGAAACCGGGCAACCCGCCTTGGCCTTGTTCGCCGCTGCCTCGAAGCTTGCCTGGGTCGCCCCGGGAATCCGGGCGCTCAGGTCCAGGTGAACCGCGGTAATCGAGAAGCCGCCGTCGATTTTCTCCAGCGTCACCGCGGCGCTGGTCTTGATGCTTTCCGCTGTCATGCCGGCTTCACCCAGCTGCGCCGCCAGGGCCATGCTGAAACAGCCGGCGTGCGCCGCTCCGATCAATTCTTCCGGATTGGTGCCGGGACCGTCTTCGAAGCGGGTAGTGAAGCCATATTGCGCATCGGCCAGCACGCCGCTTTGCGTCGAGATACTGCCTTTGCCATCCTTGAGGCCGCCGGCCCAGGCAGCTGATGCTGTACGTTTCATAGCCATGTCTCCTTGGTGAAAAAAGGTCGTCCATTGAATGCCCTTGGCTACAGTCTCATGCCGTACCGGGAAACGTCAGTTCGATAGCCAACATAGCCATCCCGTAACCTGGCGCCGGCGGTTGCCATGCCGCTGCATTCGTGGCAGCATGGTCGCGAAGACTTTTTGCAGTCTGCAGTCATCACTGGGAGTAACCAGCAATGAATATCGACGAGCTGAAGTCGGTGGCTAGCGCCATCGTGACAGGGCAGAAAGGCATCTTGGCGGCGGACGAAAGCGGGCCGACCATCAAGAAACGGTTTGACGCCATCAAACTGGAATGCAGCGAGGAAAGCCGTCGCCGCTATCGTGAAATCCTGTTTACCACCGAGGGCGTCGAGCCCTATCTTGGCGGGGTCATCCTGTACGATGAAACGCTGCGCCAGAGCGGCGCCGACGGCACCCCGTTTGCCGAATTGCTGGCGCGCCGCGGCATCCTCCCCGGCATCAAGGTCGATAGCGGCGCCAAGCTGCTGGCCTTGCATGCCGGCGAGAAAATCACCGAAGGACTGGACGGCTTGCGCGAGCGCCTGCAGGAATACCAGCAGCTGGGAGCGAAGTTCGCCAAGTGGCGCGGCGTGATCGAGATCAGCGAGCAGGGCATTCCGACGCTCTCCGCGATACAGGCAAACGCCCACGCCCTGGCGCGTTATGCCGCACTGTGCCAGGAGGCCGGTATCGTGCCGATCGTCGAACCGGAAGTGCTGATGGACGGTTCGCACGATATCGTGCGTTGCGAGGCAGTGACTTCGCAGGTGCTGGAAATCGTGTTTGCCGAACTGGATAACCAGCGCGTTGTGTTCGAGGGTATGCTGCTCAAGCCGAACATGGTGATCGCCGGCATGAAATGCCCGCAGCAAGCCGGTGTGCAGCAAGTTGCCGAAGCCACCATGCGCTGCCTGGAGCGTCATGTGCCGCCGGCGGTGTCCGGCATCGTGTTCCTGTCAGGCGGCCAGAGCGCGCAAGACGCGACCGCGCACTTGAACGCCATGAACCTGCTTGGCGCGCATCCGTGGCCGGTCAGTTTCTCTTATGGGCGAGCATTGCAGGCGCCGGTGCTGACAACCTGGAAGGGCCAGGAACAGAACGTGGCCGAAGCGCAAAAAACCTTCTTGCGCCGCTGCCGGCTGAACGGCCTGGCGCACCTCGGCCAGTACGACAGTTCGATGGAGAATGCACCCGCATGAGGCGCCGCATCCCGCGCCTTGGCAAGGCGCGGGTCAGCCAGTCCTGTTCCGTATTTTTGCGACGGCGGGCGAACGCAGGCGGAAGCCGTCCGGCATGCCTGAGCCTAGCAGCGGCTGCAGGTACAGCCGGAAGGCGTCGGTGACGTCGGTGCCGCTGGCGGCGATCAATTCATCTTCCATCACGCGCGTCTTGCCTGCCACCACATCCAGGTCCAGCAATTCATAGTTGACCGCATAAGCGCCGCTGCGCTTGATGGCGACGGTGCCGTTGCGGTTTTCATGAAGCGCGAACTGCAGCGCTTTTTCGCCGACCTCGCGCGCTTCGCGCTGGTCCACATCCGAGACGCAACCCATGAACGAGCGCTGCAGGTAGCCGAAGGTATCGCCGCGCACGCGCTTGATGTTCAGTTTCGACTTGATCTCTTCGCACAGCAGGTCAGCCAGCGCGCCGTTGCCGGACAGCTGCACATTGCCATGGGCGTCGCGCTCCACCGTCTTCGCCAGCAGGCTGGCGATAGGCGTGCCGGATGCGTCGTGTATGCCTTCGGAAACGGCAATCACGCAGCGGCCGTGGCGCTGGTAGGCTTGCTTGACGTCGGCCAGGAAATTCTCCAGTACAAACACCCGTTCCGGCAGGTAGATCAGATGCGGCCCGTCATCGGCAAACTTCCTGCCCAGCGCCGCCGCCGCCGTCAGGAAGCCGGCGTGCCGGCCCATCACCACGCCGACATAGACGCCGGGCAGGGCGGCGTTATCCAGGTTGGCGCCGGCAAACGCCTGCGCTACGAAGCGCGCGGCCGATGGAAAGCCTGGCGTGTGATCGTTGCTGACCAGGTCGTTGTCTATGGTTTTCGGAATGTGGATGCAGCGCAGGGGAAAGGCCAGCTTTTCCGCTTCCAGGCTAAGGATGCGCAGGGTGTCGGATGAATCGTTGCCGCCGATGTAGAAGAAGTGGTTGATCTGGTGCGCCTGCAGCACCTGGATGATTTCCTGGCAATACTTGAGGTCGGGTTTGTCGCGCGTCGAACCTAGCGCGGAAGAGGGGGTGTTGGCCACCAGCTCCAGGTTGCTGCTGGTTTCCTGGCCCAGGTCCAGGAAGTCTTCGTCGACGATGCCGCGCACGCCGTTGCGGGCGCCGTACACCAGGTCGACATTGGACACCCCGTGTGCCGCCAGCACTACTCCCACCAAAGACTGGTTGATGACGGCGGTCGGGCCGCCGCCTTGCGCGATAAGGATTCTTCTCGAATGCATCTGATTTCTCCTTGGACCATGGTTGAACCGAGCTGTCGTCCGTCGATTCTACCTCCATCGCGCAAGCGCCGGCCAATCGCGTTATTTCCCCCAGATTTTCTTGTACTCGCTGCGGTAGCCGTTATTCGGTTCGAAGGTGTTTTGCTGGCCGCCGTGGAAGGCGATGTTCTGCTCCGTCACCAGGTAAGCCGGGGTGGCGTAGGAACTGGCTTTTTCGCCGGAAAACGAGCGGTTCAGCTCGTCGACGATTTGCCAGCCTTGCTGGCTGAACGGTTCCGGCACCGTGGCGAGCTGCACCGTCTTGCTGCGGATGCGCTGGTAGGCCGATTCGGAACCTTCGCCGGCGGACAGCGCCTCGATCTTGCTGCTGGCGATGACCGCGGCCGCGGCCGGCGTCGCCAGCAGGTCAAGGTAATTGTCGTTGACGCCGATGACGTGCGTCCACTTCTTGCCGAAGCGCTGCGCCAGCGCCGTCAGGATGGCAGGCATCTTGTCGGCGCTGGTGGTGGCCGGCAATGCCTCCACGCTGAGCAGGCTGCAGCTGCGGCACTGCTTGATCACCGACGCCACTTCGTTCGACTTCGATTGCGCGTACAGGCTGTTCGGATCGGTGAAGACGACCACCCCGGCCTTGCCGTTGGAGTTGACCACGCCCAGCAAGGCCGCAATCGTCGCTTCCTCTTTCGGATCGGCGGTGACATTGGTAAACAAGCCGTCGCTCGGGCCTATCCTGGTGGATGCATGCCAGCCGACTACCGGCACGCTCTGGGTGTGGGCGGCATTCATTTCCTTGGGCTGTTCGTTGGCGTCGATGCCGGCCAGGACGATGCCGTTCGGCTTCAGCGCCAGCGCTCGGCTGAAGGCTTCCGCGTGCTTGCTGTTGACGCCCCAGCAATCGATCACGAACACGTCCCAGCCGGCTACCGCCGCCGCTTCCTTGAGGCCGTTGGCGACGCGCAGGACGCTGTTGTTCTTCAGGTTTGACGCGATCAGCACAATCGATTTTTTCTGGGCTGCGATTTTCGGTCCGCTGGTGGGGCCGTCCCAGCTGGTTTTGAAGGCCATCGCCTTGGCGACCCTGGCATTGGCGCGGTTCAGGAACAAGGTCGGATCTTCCTGTGCGAACGCGGAACTGACGAGGCCGAAGACAAGTGCTACCGTTACGAAATTAAAGTGTGTCAATTTCATTATTTTTATCCGGATTTGACTGCGTATGGTCGGAGCGGATTTCCCGCCTGTCTTTTTTATTGCAAACTAATCGTTGCAGACTACTCCCTGTATTGCAAAATGCACACATCTCCCTGAGCCAGTGCTGACGCCGCTTTCAAGCAAAATGACAAGCTCGGAAGACGGTGCCGGCAATAGCGTGCCTTAGCTTACGCAAAGGTTAAATCATTGTCTATTGGAAATCAGTTCCAGGATCGGCAAGAGCGTTTTTTTCTGTCCGGATATTTATTATTTTAATAATTTTTTGTGCCGCCGCAGGCCGGGCTTGCGCCAAGGAAAGGTAAACGGACAAAGGGCTGCCCGTCATCCGGACGGGCAGCCCTTTATGGTTCACAGCGATGCAGGCAAGTTGCCGCTTCAGGTCAGCGCCGAGGTGACTTTCAAGACTTCTTCCACCGTGGTGACGCCTTCCAGCACCTTCAGCGCGCCAGCCAGGCGCAGGGGTTTCATGCCATCGCTGATGCTCTGCTGCTTCAGCGCATGGATGTCGGTTTCGGTCTGGATCAGTTTGGAGAACGGCTGGGTCACGGTCAGCAGCTCGTACAGGCCGGTGCGTCCGCGGTAGCCGGTCTGGCGGCATTCCGGGCAGCCGACCGGATGGTAGACGTTGGCCGGCTTGGGCACGTTCCAGTTTTCCGCCAGCGTGGCCCAGACGTCGTCGGCGACCTGGCCGTCGGGGCTCTTGCAATGGGTGCAGAGCGTGCGCACCAGGCGCTGCGCCATGATGCCGATCAAGGTGGTTTCCAGCAGGTAGTAGGGCACGCCCAGTTCCAGCAGCCGCATCACGGCCGACGGCGCGTCGTTGGTATGCAGGGTCGACAGCACCAGGTGGCCGGTGAGGGCGGCCTGGATCGCCATTTCGGCGGTTTCCAGGTCACGGATTTCGCCCACCATGATGATGTCCGGATCCTGCCGCATCAGGGCCCGCACGCCGTCGGCGAAAGTCAGGTCGATGCCATGGTTGACCTGCATCTGGTTGAACGAAGCTTCCACCATTTCGATCGGGTCTTCCACCGAACAGACATTCACCTCGGAAGTGGCGAGCGCCTTGAGCGTGGTGTACAGCGTCGTGGTCTTGCCGGAGCCGGTGGGGCCGGTCACCAGGATGATGCCGTGCGGACGCTTGGTCAGCGCATCCCAGCGCAAGGCGTCGTCGACCGGAAAACCCAGTTCCGGCAAGGTCTTGACCACCACCTCCGGATCGAAAATCCGCATCACCAGTTTCTCGCCGAAGGCAGTCGGCAGGGTAGACAGACGCAGCTCGATTTCCTGGCCGCCGGCGGTACGGGTCTTGATGCGGCCGTCCTGCGGCCGGCGCTTTTCGATCACGTCCATCCGTCCCAGCAGCTTGATGCGCGCGGTCATGGCGATCATGACTACCGCCGGCACCTGGTACACCTGGTGCAGGACGCCGTCGATGCGGAAGCGGATGGCGCTGAAGTCGCGCTTGGGTTCCATGTGGATGTCGGAAGCGCGCTGCTCAAACGCGTACTGCCACAGCCAGTCGACGATGTTGACGATGTGCTGGTCGTTGGCGTCGACCTGCTTGTTCGACTTGCCGAGCTCCACCAGCTGCTCGAAGTTGTTGCGCAGCGCCAGTTCCTGGCCGCCCGATTTATGGGCGCTCTTGATCGATTTCGCCAGCGTGAAGAACTGCGTGATGTATTGCGTGATATCGAGCGGATTGGCGATCACCAGGCGGATATTGCGGCGCGAAATCTTGGCGATTTCCGCTTGCCATTCGGTGCGGAACGGCTCGGCGGTGGCGATCACCAGGTCGGTCAGGCTCAGTTCGACCGGCAGGATATTGAAACGGGTGGCGTAGCTGGCGGACATGACATCGGCCACCTTGGCGAAATCGATCTTGAGCGGATCGATCCGGTAGAACGGCATCTGCACCTGGCGCGCCAGCCACTCGGTCAGCCATTCGAGGGTGATGGCGCGGTGCGGCGGCAGCGCCGACTGGCGCTTGCACTGGGCCACCGCGTTGAGCGGATGGATCGCGATCGGAGCGTTGCGGAAAATGCCTTGCGCCTGGGTATAGAAGGCTTTGACATCGTTCTTGTCGACCGTGCCGTCGTTCAGCAGCCAGGTGAAGATCTGCTGCAGGTCTAGTATTTTGGGCGGAGCAGTATTCATTGCGATGGAAGTATCGATTGGTTGAGCAGCATGGGTTGGTCCAGCCTAGCCTGTTACTGTGGCGAATGCCAGGCTTTCAAGCCGTTGACCCAGGATTTGGCAGGCAGCTTGGTGGCTGCGGTAATTTCGGCGGCGCGTTCATACAAGGCGCTGAAATCTACCGGCGGGGTTTTCTTGAAAGCGATGGCGATGACATTGCCTTCATGGACTTCAGGCAGGCACCAGACATCGTCGAAAGCGAACATCATGGCTTTCAGGTTCTTGGCATAGCTGGGGTGGTCGCCGAACAGGTTGACGGTCATGATGCCGTCGTCCTTCAGGCAAGCCGCGCAAGCGCTGTAGAACTCGGGCGTGTCGAGCACCGGGCCGCGCGCGGTGGCGTCGTACAGGTCGACCTGCAGGGCGTCGATGCTGCCGTGGTTGAGCGGATCCATGACGAAATCCATGGCGTCCATCTCGAGCACCGACAGCCGTTCGTCGTCGGGCGGCAGCTTGAACATGGAGGCGCAGATCGCCAGCACAGACGGGTTCAGCTCAATCGCGGTGACGCGCGCGGCGGGGAACTGGCGGTAGCTGAACTTGGTCAGCGCCGCGGTGCCCAGGCCCAGCTGCACTATGTGCTGCGGCTCCGGGTTGAACAGCATCCAGGCCATCATTTGCTGGGCGTACTCGAGCTCCGGCCAGTCCGGCTTGCGCAGCCGCATCGCGCCTTGCACCCACTCGGTGCCGAAATGCAGGAAGCGCACGCCGTCCTGCTCGGACAGCGTGACCGGTGCAAACTTGGGTTTGCGCGGCGGTTTTGGCGTGTCTTTTTTTGCAACTTCGGAACGTTTGCGCGGGCCATCCATGCGGTTGGCGTCGGCTTCTATGGATTTGCGTTTGATCAGCATTAGAGAAATAAATAGCGTCAGGTAAAAATGTAGGGCAATGATACCGTGCCCCGGCGGCAACTAGCGCTAAATATTGTCTGATCAGGAGGGGCAACGATGCCCGTGGTCGCTACGGCTTATTTTTGTAACCGCTCAGGCCAGGCAGTCTCGCAGAGCCAGCCAGGCTTCCAGCTTTTCCGCATATGGCCGGGTATAGGCCGGGCTGCTTGAAGGGAGCAGTATGATGCGGTAGTCCGCGGCCCGCGGTCCCAGCGCCTTCAGTCCGAGCTTGGCGGCGGTGCCGCCGTTGAAGGCGATCGCGGTCAGTTGCGGCAGCGATGCGGCGAGGGTGGGCAGGTCGTTGTGCACATGGTCGCGGATGTTGCTGTCGAGGCTGCCGTCGCGCCGCGCTTCCGCCACCACGTCCCACAAGCCTACATGCCTGGCCAGCAGGGCTTGCAGCCGGTCGGCATACGGCAACGCCGGCAGGTCGGCGCCGGTCACTTCCGCCAGCAGTTTCCAGAAACGGTTTTGCGGATGCGCATAATACTGGCTGTGCGCCAGCGAGACGTTGCCCGGCAGGCTGCCCAATATCAAAAGGCGGACCTGCTCATCCACTACCGGGGGAAAGCTGCGCTTGCGGGTCATCGAGGTCAGGAATGGAACTGGCGCAAGCCGTCCAGGTCGAGGATGGTGATGCTGCCGTAATCGACTTTCAGCAACCCGGCTTTCTCCAGCACCTGCAGCGCCTGGTTGGCGCGCTGGCGCGAGGCGCCGGAAAGATTGCCGACTTCTTCCTGGGAAATCTGCAGCTCGCGGCCTATGCCGGGATTCAGGTAGGGATTGAACAGCGCCGCCAGGCAGCGCGCGACGCGTGCATCGGGTTCCAGCATGCGGTCGTATTCCACCAGCGAGATGAACAGCGCCAGCCGTTCATTCAATTGCGTGACCAGGAAGCGGTTGAACTGGATGCTGTTGTCGAGCAGCCATAGATAGGTGGTTTTCGGCATGTACAGCAGTTCGCTGTCGCGCAGCGCCACCACGTCGTATTTGCGCGGCTCGCTCTTGAGCAGGGAGCCTTCGCCCAGCCAGCCGCCGTTCGCCATGCCGGCAAAGGAAACCGTTTTCCCTTCGGGGGAGACGCTGCTCATCTTCAGCAATCCCTCGTGCACGCCGATCCAGTGCGTGACCGGATCGCCTTTGTGGCAGACGAATGCGCCGCCGGCTATCTTGCGGCTGAACATCTCGGCTTCCACCCGCGCCAGTTGCGCCTCGGTAAGCGAACGCGCCCACATGGTCTTGGCCAGCATGTCTTGGATGGAAGTCTCTTTGATCATTATGATGCGTTGCAATATCGAAAATTTGGCAATTGTCTGCGAGATGACAACCCCATCTCCCGACTCCCACTACTATCATCGCATAAAAGCAGCACGTGACCGGCGGTTACTGTCCGCTAGAGTAAGCGCGACGTAAGCATGCCGGCCCAGACTGACTTGATACGGACAGGCACATGGCTTCGATCTCGTTGCCGTGGGACCAGATAAAAAAGGTGGGACGATGGTGGAGACAACACGACGTCCAGGAGTGCAGACATTTCCGGATCTGCTCCTGAAACATGCACAGGAACGCCCGCAGCAGCCGGCGTTCCGGGAAAAAGACCTCGGTATCTGGCAGGCGACCGGCTGGGCCGAAGTGGCCGCCGAAGTGCGGGCTTTTGCCTGCGGCCTGGCGGCGCTCGGTTTCCGGCGCGGCATGAGCCTGGCGATTGTCGGCAATAACTGCCCGCGGCTGTATTGGGCGATGTCGGCCGCGCAGTGCCTGGGCGGGATGCCGGTGCCGCTGTACCAGGATGCGCCTGCGGCCGACATGGCTTACGTGCTGGACGATGCCGAAATCGATTTTGTGGTGGTGGAAGACCAGGAGCAGGTCGACAAGGTGTTCGAGATCAAGCAGACGCTGCTGCGCATCAGCCGCATCATCGTCGACGATGAACGCGGCCTGCGCAATTACCACCAGCCCGAGTTGTCTTCCTTTGCCAAAGTGGCAGAGATCGGGCGCGCCTACGACCTGGCGCATCCCGGCTTCTTCATGAACGAAGTCGATGCCGGGCGCGCCGACGACATCGCCATCATCCTGTATACCTCCGGCACCACCGGCAAACCGAAAGGCGTCTGCCATTCGCATGCGGCGATGATCACCACCGCGCGGACGCTGGTCGAGTTCGACCAGCTGGACCAGGACGACGACCTGCTGTGCTACCTGCCGCTGGCCTGGGTCGGCGATTTCCTGTATTCGTTTGCGCAGGCGCATGTCGCCGGCTTCTGCCTGAACTGCCCGGAATCGCCGAATACCGTGATGACCGACCTGCGCGAGATCGGCCCGACCTATTATTTTGCGCCGCCGCGCATCTACGAAAATATCCTGACGCAGGTAATGATCAGGATCGAAGACGCCGGCTGGATCAAGCGCAAGCTGTTCCACGGCTTCATGGGGATCGCACGGCGCGTCGGCATACGCATACTCGACAAGAAGCCGGATGTGTCGCTGGCCGACCGCCTGCTGTACGGGCTCGGCAACCTGCTGATCTACGGTCCGCTGAAGAATGTGCTGGGCATGTCGCGGATTCGCGTCGCCTATACCGGCGGCGAAGCGATCGGACCCGACCTGTTCGATTTTTATCGTTCGCTGGGGATCAACCTGAAGCAGCTGTATGGGATGACGGAAACCTGCGTCACCGTGTGCATGCAGCCTTCCGGCGACGTCAAGCTGGACACGGTAGGACGGCCGATGAAAGGCGTGGAAGTGCATATCGACAGCAAGGGCGAAGTGCTGGTGCGCTCGCCCGGCTTGATGAAATCCTATTTCAAGCGGCCCGAGGCCACGGCCGAAGCGATCGATGCCGACGGTTATTTCCATACGGGCGACGCCGGCTTTTTCGACGGCGACGGCCACCTGAAAATCATCGACCGCGCCAAGGATGTGGGCAAGATGGCCGGCGGCACCTTGTTTGCGCCGAAGTATATAGAAAACAAGCTGAAATTCTTCCCCTTCATCAAGGAAGCGGTGGTGTTCGGCAACCGGCGCCAGCAATGCACGGCCTTCATCAACATCGACATGGATGCGGTCGGCAACTGGGCCGAGCGCCGCAACCTGGCTTACAGCAGCTATGCCGACCTGGCCGCGCAGCAGGCAGTGTATGCGCTGATCGCCGGCTGCGTTGAAAAGGTCAACGCCGACCTGGCGCAGGATCCTTTGCTGGCGGCCTCGCAGATCCACCGTTTCCTGATCCTGCACAAGGAACTGGATGCCGATGACGACGAGCTGACGCGCACCCGCAAGGTACGGCGCGACTTCATCGCCGGCAAGTATGCCGTGCTGATCGACGCCTTGTACGGCGGCAAGCAGTCGCAATTCATAGAAACCCTGGTCAAGTTCGAGGACGGCCGGCAAGGCATGATCGCTGCCGACTTGCGGATCGCCGACGCCAAGATTTTTGCCACCATCGATAAAGCAGCCTGAACCCTATGAGCGCGATCATGAAAAGACATGCCACGGCAGAAATCCTCCCGGCAGAACCGGCGCCGCCGGCTCCGGCCCTGCACAAGCCGGAACAGCAGGTCATGGGGCGGGAGCGCAACATCGGCGAAGTGGTGCTGGACCTGCAGAACATTTCGTTGTCCTTCGGCGGCGTCAAGGCGCTTACCGATATTTCCTTCAATGTGAAAGAGCATGAAATCCGCGCCATCATCGGCCCCAACGGCGCTGGAAAAAGTTCGATGATCAATGTCATCAACGGTGTCTACCATCCGCAAAAAGGCAGCATCGTATTCCACGGCGTGCCGCGGCACAGCATGCATCCCAGCAAAGTGGCGCGGCAGGGGATTGCGCGCACCTTCCAGAACATCGCCCTGTTCAAGGGCATGACGGTGCTCGACAACATCATGACCGGCCGCAATACCAAGATGCACTCCGGCCTGCTGGCGAACGCCGTCTGGTGGGGGCGGGCGCGCAACGAGGAAATGCAGCACCGGCGCAAGGTCGAGGAGGTGATCGATTTTCTGGAGATCCAGCATATCCGCAAGACACCGGTCGGGCGCCTGCCTTACGGCTTGCAAAAACGCGTCGAGCTGGCGCGCGCCCTGGCGGCAGAACCCAGCATGCTGCTGCTGGACGAGCCGATGGCCGGCATGAACGTGGAAGAAAAGCAGGACATGTGCCGCTTCATCCTGGATGTCAACTACCAGTTCGGCAGCACCATCGTGCTGATCGAGCACGACATGGGCGTGGTGATGGATATCTCGGACCGCGTGGTGGTGCTTGATTACGGCAAGAAAATCGGCGACGGCACGCCGGAGGAAGTCATGAACAATCCCGAAGTCATCAAAGCCTACCTCGGCAGCTCGCACTGAACGGAGACGACCAATGCAATTTTTCTTTGAAGTGACGCTGAGCGGCTTGCTCTCGGGCCTGATGTATTCGCTGGTGGCGCTGGGCTTCGTGCTGATCTACAAGGCGTCGGGCGTGTTCAATTTCGCCCAGGGCGCCATGGTCTATTTCGCGGCGCTGGCAGTGGTGGGCCTGATGGACAAGGGTTGGCCGATGTGGGCGGCGATCATCGGCGCCTTTGCGGTAATGGTGGGCGTGGCGGTAGCGACCGAGCGCCTGGTGCTGCGCAAGCTGGTCAACCAGCCGCCGATCACCTTGTTCATGGCCACCATCGGCCTGGCCTTTTTCCTGGAAGGACTGGGGCCGATGCTGTTCGGCAGCGAAGTGCGGGCGATCAACCTTGGCATCGTCGACGAGCCTATCGCTTCGGTCATGGACAGTTTCGGCATCGGCATCTCCAAATTCGACCTGTTTGCTTCCGGCATGGTGATCGGGCTGGTGCTATTGCTGGCGCTGTTTTTCCAGAAAACCAAGGTCGGCCGGGCGCTGAGGGCAGTGGCTGACGATCACCAGGCGGCGCTGTCGCTGGGCATCCCGCTGCGCCATATCTGGGTGATTGTCTGGGGCGTGGCCGGTTTCGTTGCGCTGGTTGCCGGTTTGCTGTGGGGTTCGCGCAACGGCGTCCAGTTCGCGTTGACGATGACTGCCTTGAAGGCCTTGCCGGTATTGATACTCGGCGGCTTTACCTCGATCCCGGGAGCGATTGCCGGCGGCCTGATCATCGGCGTCTCCGAAAAGCTGGCCGAGATCTATATCCCGCCGGTCATGCAAGACCTGTTCGGCGGCAATTTCGGCGGTATAGAAGGATGGTTCCCCTATGTGTTTGCATTGCTGTTCCTGCTGGTGCGGCCGGAGGGGCTGTTCGGCGAGCGGCATATCGATCGTGTGTGACGGCCTGCCAACCTGCAAGATGATTCGAACGGAGAAATGCCATGTTTTATCGTGAGGCCGGACAGTTTAAAACCTCGTACATCGCGGATAGCCAGATATTCCCGATCCGCCAGGACCGCATCGGCATGGCCGTGCTGCTGGCGGTCGCCTTTGTCGGCATTCCCCTGGTCGGCAGCGAATACTGGTTTTCGGCGATCCTGATCCCGTTCCTGGTGTTTGCGCTGGCGGCGCTGGGCCTGAACATACTCACCGGCTATGCCGGCCAGCTATCGCTCGGCTCGGCCGCGTTCATGGCGGTGGGCGCCTATGCCGCCTACAACTTCCAGCTGAGGATAGAGGGCATTCCTATCCTGCTGTCCTTCATCCTGGCCGGCTGCTGCGCGGCGGCGGTCGGCGTCCTGTTCGGCCTGCCTTCGCTGCGGATCAAAGGGTTTTACCTGGCGGTGGCGACGCTGGCTGCGCAATTTTTCGTGATCTGGGTGCTGACCAAGTTCCCCTGGTTTTCCAACGACAGTTCTTCCGGCGTGATCAGTGCGCAAAAGATCGACCTGTTCGGCATCGCCATCAACAGCCCGGTCAGGAAATACCTGTTCGTGCTGGCGATTGTCTGCGTGATGGCGCTGCTGGCGAAAAACCTGGTGCGTTCCTCCACCGGCCGCGCATGGATGGCGGTGCGCGACATGGACGTGGCGGCGGAAGTGATCGGCATCCGCCTGATGCAGACCAAGCTGCTGGCGTTTGCCGTCAGCTCGTTTTTCTGCGGCGTGGCCGGCGCCCTGTACGCTTTCTGTTACCTCGGTTCGGTGGAGCCGGACGGCTTTTCGCTGGATTTGTCGTTCCGCATCCTGTTCATGATCATCGTCGGCGGCGTCGGCAGCATCCTCGGCGCTTTCCTCGGTTCCGCCTTCATCCTGCTGCTGCCGATTTTCCTGGATAACGTCTTGCCGCCGCTGGCGGCCTGGCTGCACCTGCCGTTCACCAACGCCACGGTGTCGCATATCCAGATGATGCTGTTCGGCGCCCTGATCATTTTCTTCCTGATTGTAGAACCGCACGGGCTGGCGCGCCTGTGGCAGATCACCAAGGAAAAGCTGCGCTTGTGGCCGTTCCCGCATTGACCGATGCGGCAGTTTTTTTGCAGTCCCGATAACTAGCACGACAAAAGGAGACAAGATAATGAAAAACCTTAAACGGATCATGCTCGCCGTCGCGGCCACAGCCAGCCTGCTGGCGCCGGCCTTGCCGGCGATGGCGCAGGCGAGCGACCAGTTCATTGCGATTCCCAGCTATCGGGTCGGTCCTTACGGCACCAACGGCCAGTCGTATTACGGCGGCTATATCGACTACCTGAGCTACGTCAACCTGAAAGAGGGCGGCATCAACGGCGTCAAGCTGTCCTGGGAAGAGTGCGAAACCGAGTACAACAACGCCAAGGGCGTCGAGTGCTACGAACGGCTCAAGGGCAAGAACCCGGTCACCAAGGGCACCGCCATCAACGCCATGGCGACCGGCATCGCCTATGCGCTGATCGACAAGACGGCGGAAGACAAGGTGCCGCTGCTGATGGTCGGCTACGGCCGTACCGATGCGGTCGACGGCTCGGTGTTCCCGTACGCCTTCCCGCTGGTGACGACCTACCAGATGCAGGTGTCGGCAATCGTCAAATACCTGGCGAGCAAGAACAATGGTTCGCTGGCCGGCAAGAAGATCGTGTTCCTGTACCACGACTCGGCCTACGGCAAGGAGCCGGTCGTGGCGCTGGAAGCCGAGGCGACGCTGGGCAAGTTCAAGCTGGTGCAGATTCCGGTGGCCCATCCCGGCAACGAACAGGGCGCGCAATGGCTGAAGATCCGCCAGGAGAATCCCGACTACGTGATCTTCTGGGGCTGGGGCGTGATGAACCAGACTGCCTTGAAGGCGGCGCAGAAAGTCGGGTTCGCCCGCGACAAGATCATCGGTTCCTGGTGGGCCGGATCTGAGGAAGACACGGTGCCGGCCGGCGACGCCGCCAAGGGCTACCTGAGCGCGACCTGGAATGTGTCCGGCAAGGGCGTGCCGCTGATCGCCGATATCGAAAAGGTGGTGTACGGCGCCGGCAAGGGCAACATGCAGGACAAGGCCAAGATCGGTTCGATCCTGTACAACCGCGGCGTATCGGCGGCACTGGCGACGGTGGAAGCGATACGCACCGCGCAGGCCAAGTACGGCAAGGGCAAGGTGATGAGCGGCGAGGACGTGCGCTGGGGGCTGGAGAACCTCAACATCACCAACGCGCGGCTGCAGCAGCTGGGCGCGTCCGGCCTGCTGCCTGAAATCAAGACGTCCTGCGATAACCATGAGGGATCGGGCAAGATCAAGATCCAGCAATGGGATGGCGGCAAGTGGGTGCTGGTGTCGGACTGGATCGAAGGCAACAAGAACCTGATCCATCCGCTGTTCAAGGCTTCCGCCGCCAAGTATGCCAAGGAAAAAGGCATCACGCCTGCCTGCATGAAGTAGTCCCGGCGTCGGCGCCCGTCCGGGTTGCCGGCGCTTTTTTACCGCATAGCCGAGGAAAGCATGGGTACTGCACTCAACATCAATAATATCGAAGTGATCTACGACCATGTCATCCTGGTGCTGAAAGGGGTGTCGCTGGCGGTGCCGGAAGGGAAGATCGTCGCTTTGCTGGGCGCCAACGGCGCCGGCAAAAGCACGACGCTGAAAGCGATCTCCAACCTGCTGTCGGCGGAGCGCGGCGATGTCACCAAGGGCAGCATCGAATACCGGGGCGAGCGGGTCGACCGCCTGACGCCGAACGACCTGGTCAGGCGCGGCGTGATCCAGGTGATGGAAGGACGCCATTGTTTCGGCCACCTGACGGTGGAAGAAAATCTCCTGACCGGCGCCTATACGCGCCAGGCCAGCAATGTCCAGGTCAAGCGCGACCTGGAAAAGATCTACGATTATTTCCCACGCCTGAAAGAAAGGCGCAAATCGCAGTCCGGCTACACCTCCGGCGGCGAGCAGCAGATGACGGCGATCGGCCGGGCGATGATGGCCAAGCCGTCGATGATCCTGCTGGACGAGCCGTCGATGGGGCTGGCGCCGCAAGTGGTCGAAGAGATTTTCGAGATCGTCAAGGATTTGAACCGGCGCGAAAACGTGTCTTTCCTGCTGGCTGAGCAAAACACCATGGTGGCGCTGCGCTACGCCGATTTCGGCTACATCCTGGAAAACGGCCGGGTAGTGATGGAAGGCGCTGCCAGCGAACTGGCCAGCAACGAAGACGTGAAGGAGTTCTACCTGGGCGTCTCCGGCGCGGGACGCAAGAATTTCCGCGACATGAAATTCTACCGGCGCCGCAAACGCTGGCTGGCTTGACATTACCTCTACGCTGCTCCTCCGTCCACGCATACAGGCCCGCCCATGTCTGACACTCTCGACTTCCTTGAACAACGCCATCCGCTGCAGCGCGAGGCGGACCTGATGAGCGGCTTGCCGCAATTGATCGCGCGGGCGCAAGGCGCGCAGGGCTGGGCGCGCATCCTGCACGGCGTTGCCGCCGGCGAGATCCGCGACCGCGCCGCGCTGGCGCAATTGCCGCTCACGCGCAAATCGGACCTGCATGGACTGCAGGCGCGGCAACCGCCGCTCGGCGCCCTGAACACCACGCCGCACCGCCAGCTGCGCCGCCTGTACGTGTCGCCCGGGCCGATCTTCGATCCCGAGGGATACGGCCAGGACTGGTGGCGTTTTGCGCGGCCGATGCGCGCCCTCGGGCTGCGCGCCGGCGACCTGATACAGAATTGTTTCGCCTACCATTTCACGCCAGCCGCCTTCATGGTCGAAGGAGCGGCCAGCAAGCTGGGCTGCGCGGTGATCCCGGCCGGCATAGGCCAGACCGAACTGCAGGTGCAAGCGATGTCGGCCCTGCGGCCGGATGCCTACGTCGGTACGCCGTCCTTCCTCAAGATCATCATCGAAAAGGCGCGCGAGATGGGCGCCGACATCGGCACCGTGCAACGGGCGCTGCTCAGCGCCGAAGCCTTGCCGCCGTCGCTGCGCCAGTGGTTCCACGACAACGGCGTGCCGCATGTGCTGCAATTGTATGCATCGGCCGACGTCGGTAATATCGCCTACGAGTCGCTCAGCGACGGCCGCCTCAATCCGGGTATGATTCTGGATGAGGATTTGATCCTGGAAATCGTGCGGCCCGGCAGCGGCGACCCGGTTGCCGCCGGCGAGGTGGGCGAGGTAGTGCTGACGTCCTTCAATCCAGACTATCCTCTGATACGTTTCGCCACCGGAGACTTGTCTGCGGTGCTGGAGGGCGTCTCGCCATGCGGCCGCACCAATACCCGCATCAAGGGCTGGATGGGGCGCGCCGACCAGGTAACCAAGGTGCGCGGCATGTTCGTCCACCCGTCGCAGCTGGCTGAAGTGCTGAAGCGTCATCCGCAGGTCCTGAAAGCGCGGCTGGTGGTCAGCGGCGCCATGGCGAGCGATGTGATGACGCTGCATTGCGAAACGCAAGGCGCGCCGGCGTCCGTCGCCGAGCAGGTTGCGGACAGCCTGCGCGATGTGACCAAACTGCGCGGCGAGGTTTTGCTTGTCGCACCGGGCAGCTTGCCGAATGACGGTAAAGTCATCGAGGATGCCCGCAAATACGAATGAGGGCAGCATGTCGAAACAAGTGATCGTGATTACCGGCGGCAGCCGCGGCATCGGCGCCGCCACCGCGCGCCTGGCGGCCGCCCGCGGCTACGCCGTATGTGTCAATTATGTACATAACCGCAGCGCCGCCGAACAGGTGGTCGACGCTATCCGCCAGGCCGGCGGCGAAGCCTTGGCGGTCGCCGGGGATGTCGCGGTGGAGGCCGATGTGCTGAACCTGTTCCAGACCGTGGATGCGCAACTCGGCAGGCTGACCGCCCTGGTCAACAACGCCGGTATCCTGGAGCGGCAGATGCGGGTAGAAGAGATGGACGTAGCCCGTCTGCAGCGTGTGTTCGCCACCAACATCGTCGGCAGTTTCCTGTGCGCCCGCGAAGCCGTGCGGCGCATGTCGACCCGCGTCGGCGGCGAGGGCGGTGCCATCGTCAACCTGTCGTCGATGGCGGCCAAGCTCGGCGGTCCGGGTGAATATGTCGATTACGCCGCCTCCAAGGGGGCGATCGACGCCATGACGGTCGGCCTGGCGAAGGAAGTCGCCGACCAGGGCATCCGCGTCAATGCGGTCCGGCCCGGCGTCATCTATACCGATATCCATGCCAGCGGCGGCGAACCGGGGCGGGTCGACCGGGTCAAGGATACGGTGCCGATGCGGCGCGGCGGCAGCGCCGAGGAAGTGGCGCGCGCGATCATGTGGCTGGTGTCCGACGAGGCATCGTATTCAACCGGCACATTCATCGATGTCGCCGGCGGCCGCTGATGCCGGCGCGCGGGTGAAAAGCGATGCGTTTCTTGCAAAATGCCAGTTGCCTGTAAAAAATTGATAAAATGAGCAGAGTTGGCCAAAACCTGATCCATTGATTCACTGTCCAATGCTGCAAGCAACGGCGCCGTGCCCGGGCAACCCTTCTGTCGGTGCGCTTCGCGGGTTATGCGGCAATTTTTGTGTAAGAGCAATTTATGATGGAGTTATCAAGAATGAAGAACCTGATCGTAGTCGCAGCCATGGTGGCCTTGAGCGGTTGCGCCGTGACGCCGAATTCGGCAAACGTATATACCAGCCGCCAGGCCCAGGGTGAGCAATCGGTGCGCATGGCGGTGGTTGATTCGGTGCGTCCGGTCACTATCGACAAGAACACCGGCGGCGGCGCCGGCACCTTGGCTGGCGGCGCGCTTGGCGCGGTAGGCGCCGGTTCGCTGATCGGCAAAGGCAACGGCTCGATTGCAGCCGGCGTGGTCGGCGCGGTGCTCGGCGGGATTGCCGGCAACCAGGTCGAAAACAACCTGAACCAGCGCCCAGGCCTGGAAATCACCGTACGCCTGAGCAACGGCGAATTGCGCGCCATCACCCAGGATGCCGACGAGCGTTTCAATGTCGGCGACCGCGTGCGTCTGCTGTCGTCGGGCGGCGTTACCCGGGTAACCCACTAAGCGCCGGAGCAAGCGGCGGCAAAGTCAAAAAGGCTGGAAGACATGATTGTCTTCCAGCCTTTTTTATTGATGCCCGGCGTTGTTACTGGCCGTTATGAATCACCACCAGCAGGGCGGTAGCGGCATTCTTGCCGACATTCTTGATGTAGTGGGGGCGGTCTGCCGCATAGCGCGCCGTTTCCCCCACCTTGATCTTGGTGATGTTGCTGCCGCTCTGGACTTCCAGCATGCCGGACAAGACCGTCAGGTGTTCGCGCGAAGCCGGTTCGTGCGCCTCCGAGTCGAGGCAGCCGCCGGGCTCCACCGACAGTTCATACCATTCAAACTGGCCGGCAAGTTCGATCGGCCCCAGGATGCGCAGCACGCAATGGCCGTCGCGCGAGCGCAGCGATGGCGTGGCGTGGCTGGGCAAGGTTTCGATCGAAGCAGGTACAGGCTGGTTGCCGTCGACCAGCAGCGAGATCGGCACGCCGAGGGCGTTGGCCAGCCGCCACACCACGGCCACCGTGGGATTAGCCTGGTTGCGCTCGATTTGCGATAGCATGGACTTGGAGACGCCGGCGCGCTTCGACAAGGCATCCAGCGAAAGCCCGTCGGCCTGGCGCAGCTTGACCAATGTATCGCCGACCTTGGGCGGTGCATCCTCCAAATTTTTCCCCGGATTGCTGCTCATCTGGTTGACAACCTCGTTTTTGTGCATTATCGTGGAATTCTTGTTCGATATATCGAATTGAAGCAATATATTATATAAGATCGAGGCAGACAATGACACAAGACATCAGCACCCAAGCCGGCGCGACTGGCTTCTATGGCCACATGCGCGACGAGCTGGCCGGGATCGAAGCCGCCGGCCTGTTGAAACGCGAGCGCCTGATCCTCGGCCCGCAAGGCGGCAAGATCAATACCGCAAGCGGTGAATTGATCAATCTGTGCGCCAACAATTACCTCGGATTGTCGTCCCATCCGGCCTTGATCAAGGCTGCGCACGCCACCCTGGACAGCCATGGTTTCGGCCTCAGTTCGGTGCGTTTCATCTGCGGCACGCAAGATATCCATCGCGAACTGGAGCAGCGCCTGGCGGTGTTTCTGGGCACCGAGGATTGTATCCTGTACGCCGCCGCGTTCGACGCCAACGGCGGCCTGTTCGAGCCCTTGCTGGGCGAGCAGGACGCCATCATCAGCGATGCCCTCAACCACGCCTCGATCATCGACGGTGTCCGTCTGTGCAAGGCGAAGCGCTACCGCTACGCCCACAACGACATGGAAGACCTGGAGCGTTGCCTGAAGCAGGCCAAGGCCGACAACGCCCGTTTCTCCATGGTGTTTACCGACGGCGTATTTTCCATGGATGGCACCGTGGCGCAGCTCGATGTGATCCGCCGGCTGTGCGACCAATACGGCGCCTTGCTCGGCGTCGACGATTGCCACGCTACCGGCTTCATGGGCGCGCGCGGACGCGGCACGCATGAAGCGCGCGGCATCTTCGGCAAGGTCGACGTGATTACCGGCACCCTCGGCAAAGCCCTCGGCGGCGCCAGCGGCGGTTTCACCGCCGGGCGGCGCGAGGTGATCGACCTGCTGCGGCAACGTTCCAGGCCTTACCTGTTTTCGAACACGCTGATGCCGGCGATCGTCGGCGCTTCGATCGAGGCGCTCAACCTGCTGGAGGCCTCCACCGAACTGCGCGACCGGCTTGAACGCAACACCGTCTATTTCCGCAAAGCCATCACCGACGCCGGTTTCGAGATCAAGCCGGGGACCCATCCGATCGTGCCGCTGATGGTGTACGACGCGGTGGTGGCGCAGAACCTGTCGCGCCGCCTGTACGAGCTGGGCGTCTACGCCGTCGGTTTCTTCTATCCGGTGGTGCCGCAGGGACAGGCGCGGATCCGGGTGCAGATGTCGGCAGTCCATGACGAAGCGACATTGCAGCGCGCCGTGGGCATTTTCCGGCAAGCCGGCGAAGAGCTGGGCTTGGTAAAAAACTGAAGAGACGAACGATGAAAAAAATATTGGTAATCGGCGCCAACGGCCAGATCGGCACCGAACTGACGACGGCGCTGGTCAAGCTGCATGGCGCAAAACAGGTGGTCGCGAGCGATATACAAGCCCTGGGCCGGCACCAGGAACTGGCCTACGAAAAACTGGACGTGACCGACGCCCAGCGCCTGGCCGAAGTGGTGCAGCAGCACGGCATCGGTGAAATCTACCACCTGGCGGCCGCCTTGTCGGCCAAAGGCGAGGAGCATCCCGAGTGGGCCTGGAACCTGAACATGACCGGCCTGCTGAACGTGCTGGAAGTGGCGCGCCAGGCCAAGCTGTCGAAAGTGTTCTGGCCCAGTTCGATCGCCGCTTTCGGCCCTTCGACGCCGCGCGACAATGCGCCGCAGGTCGGCGCCATGGATCCCAAGACCGTCTACGGCATCTCCAAGCTGGCGGGCGAGCACTGGTGCAGCTGGTATGCGGAAAAATACGGCATGGATATCCGCAGCCTGCGTTATCCGGGCTTGATCAGCTATTCCGCCGAACCGGGCGGCGGCACCACCGACTACGCGATCCAGGCCCTGTTTGCAGCTGCCGCGGGCCAGAACTACACCAGTTTCCTGGATATCGACAGCACGCTGCCGATGATGTACATGCCGGACGCCGTGCGCGCTACCATCGAACTGATGAGCGCGCCGAAGGAGCAGCTGAAGGTGGCCGGTTCCTACAACCTGGCGGCGTGGAGTTTTTCGCCGCGCGAACTGGTGGACATCATCAGGCAGCGCTATCCGTCGTTCAGCGTCGCCTATAAGCCGGATTTCCGCCAGGCGATCGCCGATGCATGGCCGCGCTCGATCGACGATTCCAGTGCGCGTGAAGATTGGGCGTGGCGTCCTGCATACAGCCTGAGCGAGATGGTTGACGACATGTTGAAGCACTTGGCCGGACGCAAGCCTGCGAGGCCGGAAAAGCAGGTTGCCTGAATGACGATCGCGGTGGTTTTCCGACGGACATGACCGACAAGCAAGACTGCGCAAGTCGGCGAAAGGGCTGGGGACAATTTGTCTTCCAGCCCTTTTTTATAAGAATTCAATTAATTTCCCCTGTTGTTCACGCAGACGGTGCCTGAAAAAGATATTCTTTGTAAAAAATCAATCATTAGCCGTATCGGATGCTTGCATTGATAGCAGAATTAGCTAGAATGATAGCGTTGCAATCGATTATGAGGTCCGGCAATGGCTACAAACCTGGTGGTTAGAAACGTGGAAGAAGAACTCACCCTGGCACTCAAGCGGCAAGCTGCCTCACATGGCCGCAGCGCCGAAGCGGAACATAGGGAAATCCTGCGCGCAGCGCTGCAGCGGCCTCAACGGCGTTCCTTGGCGGACTTCTTGTCGAGCATGCCGAATGTCGGGGAAGACAACGACTTCGATGCGCGCAAAATGCAAGAATAAATTCAGGAGTAAAGCGTGTATCTGCTGGATACCAATGTGATCAGCGAATCCCGCAAAGGGAAAAAGGCCAATCCTGGCATGCAGAAATTCTGGCGCTCGGTCGATCCCGATGCGATTTATCTGCCGGTGCAAAGCATAGGCGAGATACGCCGCGGCGTTGAAATCGTCAAGCGTCGCGGCGATTCAGCACAGGCCAAGATGCTGGAGATATGGCTGCAGACGCTGGCGACAGTCTATGCGGATCGCATCCTGTCTTTTGACGGCGACTGCGCCCAAGTGTGGGGGGCGCTGATGTCGGCCGGCAATCAACATCCGATCGACAAACAAATTGCCGCGATCGCCTTGATCCATGACATGACAGTCGTTACACGTAACACCAGCGACTTCGTCGGCACTGGCGTGAGCCTTGTAAATCCGTTTTCGTAGGACCGGCAGGCTGGATCTGCATGGTAAAAGGCAGCTCGCTACGCACCAAGCCATGTCGGCGTCATGAACGCGTTTTCCTTCCTTGCGGAAGTTTATCGCGATCACCCGGGCACAGGAGATTGATTGAATTGTCGCTCAAACTGGCGGAGGTCCCATGTGGCCCGCTGTACAAGCGATTGGGTACACCCGAGCGCGAGTTGCAGTTTTTGTTTGCAATACAGCCAGGATAAGAAAGGGCCGGAAGACATGACTGTCTTCCGGCCCTTTGCAGTTACCGAGGCCGTCTTGTATGGCGGCCCGTTTAGCTTTACTTGCCAGCCATGCCCAACAGCATTTCGTTGAGGCGTTTGACGAAACCGGCCGGATCGGCCAGGGCGCCGCCTTCGGCCAGCAAAGCCTGGTCGAACAGGATGTGCGACCAGTCGCCGAACTTGGCTTCTTCATATTTCAGGCGCTGCACCAGCGGGTGGTCCGGGTTGATTTCCAGGATCGGCTTGGAGTCCGGCGCTTCCTGGCCGGCGGCCTTCAGCATGCGCAGCAGGTTGCCCGACAGTTCGTTCTCGTCAGCCACCAGGCAGGCCGGCGAATCGGTCAGCCGGAAAGTGACGCGCACATCCTTGGCCTTGTCGGCCAGCGCGCCCTTCATCTTTTCAACCAGGTCCTTGAATTGGGTTTCGGTTTCTTCGTGCTGCTTTTTCTCGGCCTCATCTTCCAGGGTGCCGAGATCGAGGCCGCCCTTGGCTACCGACGCCAGTTCCTTGCCTTCGAAATCCTGCAGGAAGGACAACATCCATTCGTCGACGCGGTCGGTCAGCAGCAGGACTTCAACGCCTTTCTTGCGGAAGATTTCCAGGTGCGGGCTATTCTTGGCGGCGGCGAAAGTTTCACCTGTCGCATAGTAGATCTTGTCCTGGCCTTCTTTCATGCGGCCGATATAGTCGGCGAAGGAGACAGTCTGCGCCTCGCTGCCGTTGCCATCTGCGTTGCTGGTGGAAGCAAAGCGCAGCAGCTTGGCGATTCTTTCCTTGTTGCCGGCGTCTTCGCCTATGCCTTCTTTCAGGACCTGGCCGAACTCTTTCCAGAAGCTGGCGTACTTGTCTTTTTGCGCCTGGTCGTCGCTGTTCGCCAGTTCTTCCAGCAAGCCCAGCACGCGTTTGGTGGAACCTTCGCGGATCACGCGCACATCGCGCGATTCCTGCAGGATTTCACGCGAGACGTTGAGCGGCAGGTCGCTGGAATCGATCACGCCCTTGACGAAGCGCAGGTAGACCGGCATCAGCTGCTCGGCGTCGTCCATGATGAAGACGCGCTTGACGTACAGCTTGATGCCGCCGCGCTTGTTGCGGTCCCACAGGTCGAACGGGGCGCGGCTTGGCACGTACAGCAGCTGGGTGTATTCGCTGCGGCCTTCGACCCGGTTGTGGGTGTAGGTCAGCGGCGCTTCGAAATCGTGCGAGACATGCTTGTAGAACTCGACATACTGTTCTTCCGTGATGTCGGATTTGTTGCGGGCCCACAGTGCGCTGGCCTGGTTGACGGTCTCGAATTCGTCCTTGACCACGGTTTCCTTCTTTTCTTCGTCCCATTCCTCTTTCTGCATCACGATCGGCAGCGAGATATGGTCGGAGTACTTGCGGATGATGGATTTCAGTTTCCAGGCCGACAGGTATTCGTCTTCGCCTTCGCGCAGGTGCAGGGTGATGTCGGTGCCGCGCGACGGCTTGTCGATGGCTTCGATGCTGAAATCGCCGGCGCCCGCCGATTCCCAGCGCACGCCTTCGGTGGCGCTGGCGCCGGCGCGGCGGGTGTCGACCGTGATCTTGTCGGCGATGATGAAGGCGGAATAGAAGCCGACGCCGAACTGGCCGATCAGGGCCGCATCTTTTTGCTGGTCGCCCGACAGTTTCGAGAAGAATTCCTTGGTGCCGGATTTGGCGATGGTGCCCAGGTGCGAGATGGCTTCGTCGCGGCTCATGCCGATGCCGTTGTCCGAGATGGTGATGGTGCGCGCGGCCTTGTCGAAAGCGACCTTGATCTTCAGTTCGGGATCGTTCTCGAACAGGGCGCCGTTGTTGATCGCTTCAAAGCGCAGCTTGTCGGCGGCATCGGACGCATTGGAAACCAGCTCGCGCAGGAAAATTTCCTTGTTCGAGTACAGCGAGTGGATCATCAATTGCAGCAGCTGCTTTACTTCTGCCTGAAAACCAAGGGTTTGCTTTTCGGATACGGCCATTGTTTCCTCTGTGTGTAAATTAAATAAGCGTAGAAAAAGTAATGTAAAAACGATAAGGTCGGCAAAGCGGCCTGCGGGGCTTCGCTTTTGCCTTGTACATTGCTCGAAAAATGGGGAGTAATCCGGATTTTACAAGAGTGGACCGGGTGGCAGCTGCTTAACTTGCTTGTCTGTCACATGCATTTCCCACATTCACTTGCCGCATTCCTGCTCCAGGAAGCGCCAGATGGCCGGGTCCGACATCGCCGCCACGTTGATCCGCATGCGCGAAGAAGGTAGCTGGCTGGGCGAAAACAGGGCGCCGGGGGCCAGCAAAAAACCTTCGGCCAGGGCTTTTTCCGCCATCACGTTGGTGTCGTGGCCGGTGTCGGCCCAGACAAAGATGCCGGCCGGGGTACTGATATCGACCGTCATGCCGATTCTTTCCATCTGTCGGATAGTGCGGTCGCGCACGCTGTCGAGCTTGCTGCGCAGGCGGTCGAGATGTTTGCGGTAGTGGCCTTCGGACAGGATCTTGTAGACCACGCGTTCGCCGACTTCGGCGCTGGTGAGGTTGGTCAGCATCTTGCGGTCGGCAAAATGCTGCGCCAGTTCGAGCGAAGTGGCGATGAAGCCGGAGCGCAGGTTTGGCGACAGCGTCTTCGAGAAGCCGCCCATGTAGATCACGCGGTTGAGCTGGTCGAGTGCGGCAATGCGGGTCGCCGGCTGGATCGCCGAGCCGGGATGCATGTCGCAGTAGATGTCGTCTTCGACAATCATGAAATCGTGCTCCTCGGCCAGCTTGAGGATCTGGAATGCCTTGGCTGCCGAGAGCGAGGTCGAGGTCGGGTTGTGCAGCACCGATACCAGCACATACAGCTTCGGCTTGTGCAGCGCCACCAGTTCCGCCAGCTTGGCCATGTCGGGGCCGTCGGCCAGGCGCGGCACGCCGACCACCTTGGCGCCCAGCGCGGCGAACGAGGCGAACATCAGGAACCAGGAGGGATCGTCCACCAGAATCACGTCGCCGGGCTGGGTAAAGTGGCGCGCCACCAAGTCCAGCGCCTGGGTGACGCCGGTGGTGGTGACGAATTGTTCCGGCGTGGCGGCAATTTCCAGTTCCGCCATCTTCAGCTGCAATTGCTGGCGCAGTGGCAGGAAGCCCTGTGGAGTGCCGTAGGACAGCAGCTGCGCCGGATTCTGCCGGCTGATGCTGCGCAGGGCGTTGGCGATCAGGTCGGCGTCCAGCCATTCGCTGGGAAACATGCCGGAGCCCGGCATTTTCTTGTGCGGCGCCTGCTGGTGCATATTGCGCACCAGCCAGACTACGTCGATCAGTTGCGGCTGCTGATGGTTTCCTATACTGCTGACGGCATTGCTGCCGCGTTCGGCCAGCAGCGGCGAGCGTTCGCGCACATAGAAGCCGGAACCGCGCCGCGATTCCAGGCAACCCTTGGCCACCAGCCGGTCATAGGCTTCCACCACAGTGAAACGCGACACGCTGTGGCTGTCTGCGAACTGGCGGATCGACGGCATGCGGGCGCCGCTGCGCAGCAAGCGGTCGCTGATGCGGGTTTCGATGCTGCGCACGATCTGCTCGACCAGCGAGGTATCGCTATCGCGCGACAGCGGCTGCGGGGCAGGCGGCAGCTGGCCGTTGCTCAGCTTGCGGGGAGGGACTGTGTTGGTCACTGTGCTGGTTGCTGTATTGGTGATTTGGCCGGGACAATGTCAGAAATTACTTGTTTAACTGTATTGGTACTGTATTGGTTTGTTGGCTTAGCATAGACCTAAATCCTCAACGCTGCAAATCCGGAAGCGAATTCGCCATGCAAACACTATTCAACCAGCAGTCTCATACCTTGTCGGGCGGCAGCGTGCTGTCCGGCGTCACTGAACAGCCATTGACCCTGAAGGTGGTCAGCGGCCGTGTCTGGGTGACGTTTGAAGGGCAGCCGGAAGATCACTGGCTGCACGCAGGCCGTTCGCTGGCCTTGCTGCCGGGGCGGGTGGTGGTGGTCGAGGCCGATCCCGGCAACAGCCGGATTACCTTGAGCGGCCAGCCGCAGCGCGGCACGGCCGGCTTGTTGCGCATCTTGCTGGCGCGCCTGCGCGGGCCCGGCTTCCATCCTGCGACGAGCGTGTCATGATGCTGGAGACCTTGCTGCCGCTGGCCGTATTTGCCTTCGTGTCGTCGATCACGCCGGGGCCGAACAACATCATGCTGACCTCGTCCGGCATCATGTTCGGCTTCAACCGCACCATTCCGCACATACTCGGCGTGACCTTCGGCTTCGGTTTGCTGCTGGTGCTGTGCGCTGCCGGCATCGGCGGCCTGGTGCTGGCGCTGCCATCGATCCATGTCATCCTGAAAACCCTGGGTTCGGCCTATTTGCTGTACCTGGCCTGGAAGCTGCGCAACATGTCGTTCAAGTCGGAATCCGGCGGCCACCGGAAGCCGATGACCTTCCTCGGCGCGGCGGCATTCCAGGCAGCCAACCCGAAAGCCTGGATCATGGGCATCACCAGCGCGTCGGCATTTTTACCGCCGCTGCAGCCGATCTGGCTGTCGATCGGCATCTATTGCCTGGTGTTCTGCGTCATCAACCTGCCGTGCGTCGGCGTCTGGGCCGGCGCCGGTTCGGTATTGCGGCGTTACCTGGCGCAACCCTTGTGGCAGCGCGTGTTCTGTACGGTGATGGTGCTGCTGACGATTTACTCAGCGGTTTCCATCTGGCTGTGACCGCAACGCGAAAGGCTGGCGCCATGACGGACGAATCCAAAGGCATGTGGCTGGGGCTGGCCGGCGTGGCGCTGTTCAGCCTGACCCTGCCGTTTACCCGCATGGCGGTGGCGGAACTGAACCCGGTGTTCGTGGCGTTCGGACGCGCGGTGGTCGCGGCGCTATGCAGCATGCTGCTGCTGTGGAAGCTGAAAGCCGCGCTGCCGACCGGCGCGCAATGGAAACCCTTGGCGCTGACGGCGCTGGGCGTGGTGGTCGGTTTTCCTGTGTTTTCATCGGTGGCGATGCGTTATGTGCCGGCTGCGCACGGCGCCATCGTGCTTGGCATCCTGCCGCTGGCGACAGCTTTGTTTGGCGCCTTGCGCTTTGGCGAACGGCCTTCGGCCGGATTCTGGATTGCCGCCGTGGCTGGCAGCGCCATTGTTATCGTTTTTGCACTGAGCCAGGGCGGCGGCGGTTTGCAGGCTGCCGACCTGGCCCTGCTGGCGGCGGTGCTGGCCGCTGCCATGGGCTACGCCGAAGGAGGGCGCCTGTCGCAAACCATGGGTGGGCAGCAGGTGATCGCCTGGGCGCTGCTGCTGTCCTTGCCGGTGCTGCTGCCGATCACCGTCTGGCTCGGATGGCGCTACGGCGTCAGCGCTTCGCCCAAGGCATGGCTGGGATTCGCCTACGTGTCGGTGTTCTCGATGTTCATCGGCTTCTTCTTTTGGTACAAGGGCCTGGCGCTGGGCGGCATAGCACGGGTTGGCCAGGTGCAACTATTGCAGCCGTTCCTGACCTTGCTGGGGGCTGCGCTGTTGCTGGGCGAGGCCCTGGAAGCCCGCAACATGCTGTTTGCGCTGGCCGTGCTGGCGGTCGTGGCGTTCGGCCGCAAGATGGCGGTGCGGCGGCAGGCCGCGTAGGCGGCAAACGCAGCTGCCGAAATACCAGGCGACATTTCGCAATTTGGGCGCTGGGGTGAGATAATCCGATATTGGCCGGAATTTGGCGGGGCGCCAGCCGGCTGTATCCCATTTATCCCGTCATTGCTGCTGGCGTCAAAAGCGCCGGCAAATGATTTTTTTTCGGAGTGTCAGATGTCTGTATATGAAAAGTTGCAAGCCCTGAATATCACGTTGCCTGCGGTAGCCGCGCCTGCCGCCGCCTATGTGATGTACGCCCAAAGCGGCAACACGGTTTACCTGTCCGGTCACTTGTCCAAGAAAGACGGCAAGATCTGGGTCGGCCAACTGGGCAAGGACATCACGACCGACGAAGCCAAGCTGGCCGCGCGCGGCATCGCCGTTGACCTGATCGCGACCTTGCAGGCAGCTTGCGGCGGCGACCTGAAGCGCGTCAAGCGCGTCGTCAAGCTGATGAGCCTGGTCAATTCGACGCCTGATTTCACGGAACAGCACCTGGTCACCAACGGCGCTTCCGAACTGATCGGCGAAGTATTCGGCGAGCAGGGCAAGCATGCCCGTTCCGCATTTGGCGTAGCACAGCTGCCGTTGGGCGCTTGCGTGGAAATTGAAATGATTGCTGAAATAGCGTAGTCCGCGGCGTAATCCTGGCAGCGTCATCCGCTGCCAGCCCAGGAGACGGCAGATCATAAGAACCGCAGGCTGCTGCAATCCGCGTCCGGCCCTGGCTGGGCGCTTGACGGCAGCCTCTTAAAATAGATCACTTGAAGAGAACAGTATGAAAATCGAAAATCCAACCCCGCTGCAATGGCGTTTTTCGCAGCGCGCGCAGAAACTGCAAAGTTCGGCCATCCGTGAAATCCTGAAGATCACCATGCGCCCGGAAATCATTTCCTTTGCCGGCGGCCTGCCTTCGCCTGCGACTTTCCCGGTCGAGCAGCTGAAAGTGGCGTTTGACAAGATATTGTCGGAGCAAGGCAAGGTTGCCTTGCAATACGGTCCGACCGACGGTTATGGCCCGCTGCGCGAATGGGTCGCCAATTCGCTATCGACCAACGGCGCCAAGATCATGGCGAACCAGGTCATGATGACTTCCGGTTCGCAGCAGGGGCTGGATTTGCTGGGCAAGGTGCTGATCGATGAAGACAGCAAGGTGCTGGTTGAAACGCCTAGCTACCTGGGCGCCTTGCAGGCGTTTTCCCTGTACGGCCCAGAGTTCGTTTCGGTGCCCAGCGACGAAGGCGGCCTGATCCCGGAAACCGTGGCGACCCTCGGGCAGGGCGCGCGCATGCTGTACGCACTGCCGAATTTCCAGAACCCTACCGGCCGCACCTTGTCGGTGGAGCGCCGCCACGCGCTGGTGGATATCTGTGCGCGGCTCGGCTTGCCGCTGATCGAGGACGATCCGTACGGCGCCCTCAGCTATCGCGCCGAACCGCTGCCGAAGATGCTGAGCATGAATCCGGGCGGCGTGATCTACATGGGTTCCTTCTCCAAGATCCTGACCCCGGGGATACGCCTGGGCTACGTGGTCGCGCCGCGGCCGCTGATCGAAAAGCTGGAGCAGGCCAAGCAGGCGACCGACCTGCACACCGCGCAGCTGACGCAGATGGTAGTGTACGAAACCATCAAGGACGGTTTCCTCGACCAGCACATCCCGACCATCCGCAAGCTGTATTCGGACCAGTGCGACGCCATGCTGGATGCGCTCAAGACCTATTTCCCAAGCGGCACCAGCTGGACCAAGCCGGAAGGCGGCATGTTCATCTGGGTCACCTTGCCCAAGCATATCGACAGCGTCAAGCTGCTGGCGGAAGCGGTGGAGCAGCACGTGGCGTTCGTGCCGGGCGGACCGTTCTACGGCAATACGCCGGAACAGCATACCTTGCGCCTGAGCTTCGTGACCGTGCCGCCGGCCAAGATACGCGAAGGCATCGAGCGCCTGGGCAAGCTGATCGCTTCCAAGATCTGATGGGTGCGCCAGCGCCGTAGGCTTGCCAACGGAGCCAGGCACGCAGGACAAGAAAAAGCCGGCTTGAAGCCGGCTTTTTCACTTTCAGGGCTGCGCTGTCAGCGTCGCCGGTTTCAGCTTCGATTCCAGCATCTTTCCCTTGCGCGCCCGCTTGCCGATATGCGGCGCCAGTCCCGACGCCGACAAGGCCACCTGCTGCGCCTTGCCGCCGCGGCCGATGCCGGACACCAGCACGCCGCGCTGGCTGATCGGCTGCGCCGCCAGCAGTTTCTCGTTGTTCTCCAGTTCCATCAGGATCACGCCGCGGCCGCCGTTGCTGAGCGACTTGCACTCGTCCAGGCCGAACACCAGCAAACGGCCCTTTTCCGACAGGCAGGCGATGGCGCCGACATTGGCGCTCAGCGCCTGCGGCGGCAACGGCAGGTCGCCTTCATCCAGCGTGACATAGGACTTGCCGGCCTTGACCCGGCTCAGCATGTCGCCGATCTTGGCGGTGAAGCCGTAGCCGCCGGAACTGGCCAGCAGCAGCACCATGTCGGACGGGCCGGCAAAATAATGCATGACGCTGCTGCCGTTAGCGAGGTCGATCAGGGTCGTGATAGGCACGCCGTCGCCGCGCGCGTTCGGCAAGGTGGCGACCGATACCGAGTAGATGCGGCCGTTGGAGCCGAAGGTCAGCAGGTTGTCGACGGTGCGGCACTCGAATGCGCCGTACAGGGCGTCGCCGGCCTTGAAGGCGAACTGGCCGGCGTCGTGGCCGTGGCCGGTGCGTGCGCGCACCCAGCCTTTTTGCGAAATGATGACGGTTACGGGCTCATCTACGATGCGGGTTTCCACCACCGCTTTTTCCGCCGCTTCGATCAGCGTGCGGCGGGCGTCGCCGAATTGCTTCTGGTCGGCTTCGATTTCCTTGATCACCAGGCGCTTCATCGAGGCCGGGTTGTCGAGCAGGTCTTGCAGCGTGGCTTTTTCATTGCGCAGCTCGGCCAGTTCCTGCTGGATCTTGATGGTTTCCAGGCGCGCCAGCTGGCGCAGGCGGATTTCAAGGATATCCTCGGCCTGGCGGTCGGACAGCTTGAACGCCTCGATCAGCGCCGGTTTCGGTTCATCCGATTCGCGGATGATCTTGATCACCTTGTCGATATTCAGCAGGATCGCTTCGCGGCCTTCCAGGATGTGGATGCGGTCTTCGATTTTCTGCAGCTTGAACTGTGAACGGCGGGTAATGGTGGCGAAGCGGAAAGTGATCCACTCGCGCAAGATCATGCCCAGGCCCTTCTGGCGCGGACGGCCGTCGCCGCCAATCATCACCAGGTTGATCGAGGCGCTGCTTTCCAGCGACGTATGGGCCAGCAGCATGTTGGTGAATTCGGTCTGGTCCAGGTTTTTCGATTTCGGTTCGAACACCAGGCGCACCGGCGCATCGCGTCCCGATTCGTCGCGCACCGTATCGAGCACCGACAGGATCGAGGCCTTGAGCGCCAGCTGTTCCGGCGTCAGGGTTTTCTTGCCGAGCTTGATTTTCGGATTGGTCAGTTCTTCGATTTCTTCCAGGATCTTTTGCGAAGAGGCGCCCGGCGGCAATTCAGTGACCACCGCCTGCCATTGGCCGCGCGCCAGGTCCTCGATTTTCCAGGTGGCGCGCACCTTCAGGCTGCCGCGGCCGCTTTCGTACATTTCCGAGATCGCGCTGGCCGAGGTGATGATCTGGCCGCCGCCCGGGAAATCCGGGCCGGGAATGATCTGCATCAGCTCGGCATGGCTCAGGCCGGGATTGCGGATCAGGGCTACCGCGGCCTTGGCCACTTCCTGCAGGTTGTGCGACGGGATTTCGGTGGCCAGGCCGACCGCAATGCCCGAGGCGCCGTTCAGCAAGACAAACGGCAGGCGCGCCGGCAGCAGTTTCGGTTCTTCGGTGGAGCCATCGTAGTTGGGCTGGAAATCGACCGTGCCCATGCCGATTTCTTCCAGCAGCAGGCGGGCGATCGGCGTCAGGCGCGCTTCGGTGTAACGCATTGCCGCGGCGCCGTCGCCGTCGCGCGAACCGAAGTTACCCTGGCCGTCGACCAGCGGATAGCGCAGCGAGAAATCCTGGGTCATGCGCACCAGGGCGTCGTACACCGACTGGTCGCCGTGCGGATGCAGCTTGCCCAGCACGTCGCCGACCACCAGCGCCGATTTGCGCGGTTTGGCGGCGGCGTTCAGGCCCAGCTCGCTCATCGCATACAGGATGCGGCGCTGCACCGGCTTCTGGCCGTCGGAAACGTCGGGCAGGGCGCGGCCCTTGACGACCGAAATGGCGTAGTCGAGGTAGGCGCGTTCAGCGAAAGTAGCGAGGGTTAAGGATTCAGCGTCCGGGGTAGGTGCATCTGGCGTAGCAAACAGATCGTTTTGGTCGGTCATGAGGAGTCGGTAAATTATTCGATAAGAGGCGTTGCCGTTGCGGGTATTGCCGCAGCCGGCGGAATTGGCGCAGCGTCCGGCGTCATGGCGGCCGGCATGTTGCTGCGGCCTGGAATCACCAGGCGGATACGGTTCAAGCCGGATTTGGGACCGCCGTCATTGCTGCCGGCGGATTGCGCGAAGGCAGGCTGGTACAGCTGGTAGAACTGCCGCACCAGCTGCACGTAATTGCGCGTTTCGGCATATGGCGGCACCTTGTTATTGTATTTCTGCACCGCGCCTTCACCGGCATTGTAGGACGCAATCACCAGCTCCTGCTGTGCCGGGTAGAGCTTCAGCAAGTCGCGCAGGTAGCGCGCGCCCAGGCGGATGTTGGTGCGCGGGTCGGTCAGTTTTTTCTCGACCGGTTTCTTGCTGTCGCCGGTCAGGCCGTAACGTTCGGCGGTGGCGGGCATGATCTGCATCAGGCCGATCGCGCCTTTGGGCGAAACCGCGCTCGGGTTGAAGCCGGACTCGGCTGCCATCACCGCCTTCAGCAGCGCCGGCTCCAGCGCGAATTCCTGCGCTGCCTGGTTCACCAGCGGTTCGTATTTTTTCAGGTTCGGATGTTGCGACAGGTAGCGGAACAGCGGGCTGTCGCGCAGCTTGGGATTGAGCGGCTTGGCGCCGCCTGCCGCCAGCTGCGATGAATCGAAAAAGCCGTCGCCGCGCATGAACAGCTGGTAACGGCTGTCCAGTTTTTCAGTCGAGAAATGCCCCATGCCATCGGCGTCGATATAGCCGAAAATATCCGCGCGTGCGCTGCCGGCAGTAGTCAGCAGTGCAAACGTCAGCAGAGTGGCGGCGAGGAGTTGGCCCAGGTGACGGCGAAGCTGGTTCATCTGCTGTCGGAGGCCAAGCTTGGTCTGTTACGGCATTTCATTAAAAACACTATCCTTTGCAAGCTCGGCGATGAGCTGCGGTAAAGCCCTGGGCAGCAGGGCGGCTGCGCTATTGTTGCGGCGGACAACGGGGAAGGTCGGCTGCCTGGCGGCCGTCCGGCAAGCCGGACCAAGGCGGCAGGAGCCTGGAAACTCTGCCCATGATAATACGTTTCGCCGCCATGCATGGCCGATGGTGAAAACGTTGTCATATCGCCATGCGCCATGGCGCCGGATTCAGATGTCGGCCTCTGCTTCATTGCCGTGTTCTTCGATCCAGGCCCGGCGCGCCGCAGCTTCGCCCTTGCCCATCAGCATGTTGAAGCGGTTTTCCGACGCTTCGATGTCGAAGTTGCCGAGCGAAACCGGCAGCAGCCTGCGGGTATCCGGGTTCATCGTGGTTTCCCACAGCTGTTCGGCATTCATTTCACCCAGGCCTTTGAAGCGCGAGATAGCCCAGGCGCTGTCTTTGACGCCATCCTTGCGCAGCTTGTCTTCGATGGCTTCCAGCTCGCCGTCGTCCAGCGCGTAGATTTTCTGCGCCGGCTTCTTGCCGCGCGCCGGAGCGTCGACCCGGTACAGCGGCGGCCGCGCGATGCAGATGTTGCCGCGATCGATCAGCTGCGGGAAGTGGCGGAAAAACAGCGTCAGCAGCAGGACCTGGATGTGCGAACCGTCGACGTCGGCATCGGACAGGATGCAGATCTTGCCGTAACGCAGGCCGCTGAAATCGATGGTGTCTGTCTTGCTGTGCGGATCGACGCCGATGGCCACCGCAATGTCGTGGATTTCATTGTTGGCGAACAGGCGGTCGCGCTCGGTTTCCCAGGAGTTCAGCACCTTGCCGCGCAGCGGCAGGATGGCCTGGAATTCCTTGTCGCGGCCCATCTTGGCGGAACCGCCGGCGGAATCGCCCTCGACCAGGAACAATTCATTGCGGCTGATATCGGTGGATTCGCAATCGGTCAGCTTGCCGGGCAGGACGGCTACCCCGGAAGATTTTTTCTTCTCGACTTTTTGCGCCGAACGCAAACGGTTCTGGGCTTGCTTGATCACCAGGTCGGCCAGTTTCTTGCCGTACTCGACGTGCTGGTTCAGCCACAGTTCCAGCGCCGGCCGGGTATAGGTCGAGACCAGCCGCACCGCATCGCGCGAATTCAGGCGTTCCTTGATCTGGCCCTGGAACTGCGGATCCAGCACCTTGGCCGACAAGACGAAGGAGACGCGCGCAAACACGTCTTCCGGCAACAGCTTGACGCCCTTGGGCAGCAGCGAATGCATTTCGACGAAACTCTTGACGGCGCCGAACAAGCCTTCGCGCAGGCCGGATTCATGGGTGCCGCCGGCCGAGGTCGGAATCAGGTTCACATACGATTCGCGCACGATGGCGCCGTCTTCGGTCCAGGCCACGACCCAGGCCGCGCCTTCGCCTTCGGCAAATCCTTCGGCGTCGGCATTGGCGTATTGCTCGCCTTCGAACAACGGGATCAGCGGCTCGGCGTTCGACGACTGCGCCAGCGATTCCATCAGGTAGCCGCGCAAGCCCTGGTCGTATTGCCAGGTCTGGCTATCGCCGGTCTTGGCGTTGAGCAGCGTGACCTTGACGCCGGGCAGCAGCACCGCCTTGGAACGCAGCAGGCGCTGCAGCTCCGGCTGCGAGATGGCCGGCGAGTCGAAGTATTTCGGATTCGGCCAGGCGGTGACGCGGGTGCCGGTCTTTTTATTGTCTTCGCGGCCGATCGGACGCGACTTGAGTTTTTCGATCACGTCGCCGTCGGCAAACACCATGTGGTGCACGCCGCCTTCGCGCCATACCGTGATTTCCAGCCGCGAGGAGAGGGCGTTGGTGACCGATACGCCGACGCCGTGCAAGCCGCCGGAGAAAGAATAGGCGCCGCCGCTGCCTTTGTCGAACTTGCCGCCGGCGTGCAGGCGGGTGAAGACGATTTCCACCGTCGGGACTTTTTCTTCCGGGTGCATGCCGACCGGGATGCCGCGGCCGTCGTCCTCGACACTGACGCTGCCGTCGGTGTTCAGGGTGACCAGGATATTCTTGCAGAAACCGCCGAGCGCTTCGTCCGAGGCGTTGTCAATCACTTCCTGAATGATGTGCAGCGGATTTTCGGTGCGGGTGTACATGCCAGGGCGTTGCTTGACCGGCTCCAGGCCTTTCAGTACACGGATCGATGATTCGCTATAGTCAGATTGCGGTGATTTTTTGGTTGCCATTCAGTGGTGTAGGGTAAATGTAAATTATTGTTAATTTGCAACTAATTTCCAATGGGAGCGGAGATTACTCGTTATTATCCCTGCGCATTCTAATGAAAAAGCCGTTCGCTTGCGCAAGCAACATACTGGAAACTGCGCGAAAACCGCGCGGAAACTGCGGGAAATCAAATATCCGCGGGAGGCGGCCGCGATGCAGGCGCGATTTTGTTGGCAGCCGGCAATCGAATGTTGTTGTTTTGCACAGTGTGTTAATCAGGGTGTAAGTTGAACAGGGCCGCTGTTATGATGGCCTCGCCAGCGTTCGCGCAGCAGGGATATATAAAAATGAAAAATCATGATGCATCATTCGCCATCCGTTTCATCGGGTTTTCCGCCCGGGAAATCAATATTTTCGACGCCACTTTTTCAGTCGAGCAAAACCGCCAGAAACAGTATTGCCGTTTGCCTGCCGACAGTCTGCAGGAGCCGGACCTGTACCTGGTGAACGCCGACGACCTGAAAGCCCTGGCTACCCTGGCCGACATGGAGCCGAACAACCTGCGGCCGGTATTGCTGGTCGGCGCTCCCCACGTGGAATTGCCGTTTGCCGCGGTCGAACGGCCGATTCGCTGGCTGAAGCTGTTCGAAGCCCTGGATACCTTGATGGAACGGCGCCAGATCATGCTGGCCAAGCAGAACCCGGCCGACCTGGCGCTGGCCGGCAATGTTGCCGAACGCCGCCGGCGCGAACGCCTGGACCTGGACCTGACCGATCCGCTCGAATACGAACGCATGCGCAGCAAGCCGCCGCAGAGCGACCGCATCCTGGTGATCGATGACCAGTCGACGTTTCGCGACGACCTGGCAATTACCATGGCGCACCATGTGGTGCCGGTGGAATGGGCCGGCACCCCGGAGGCTGCGGCCGAGGTTTACCAGCGCCAGAATATCTCGGTGGTGCTGATCAATCCGCAGCTGGGACGGTTCGATCCCTATGAAGTGTGCATCGCCATCAAGCAGCAGTATCGCGACACCAGGGTGGCGGTGATTTTCCTGATCGACCAGGGTTTTACCTACGACCACGTGCGGGCGCGGCAAGTGGAGTGCGACGGTTTCCTAGACCGGCACCTGGGCCAGCCGCAGATATTGCTGGCGCTCGGAAAATTCCTGTCGCTGCGGCGCTAGAGTCCGTGCTACTTGCTTAGCAGGCGCATGCCGCGTTCCAGGCCGTCCATGGTCACCGGAAACATGCGGTTGCTCATCAGCTGCCGTATCACTTCCACCGACTGCCGGTATTGCCACAGGCCCTCGGGTTCAGGATTGAGCCAGATGAACTTCGGGAAAGCCTTGGTGAAGCGCTGCAGCCATTCGGCGCCGGCCTCTTCATTGTTGTATTCCACCGAGCCGCCCGGCTGCAGGATTTCATAAGGGCTCATGGTGGCGTCGCCGACGAAGATCAGCTTGGTGTCCGGCGTGTATTTGCGCAGGATCTCCCAGGTCGGGAAGCGTTCCGCATGGCGCCGCTGGTTGTTTTTCCACACATAGTCGTAGACGCAGTTGTGGAAATAGAAGAACTCCATGTTCTTGAACTCGGTCTTGGCGGCGGAGAACAGTTCTTCGGTGCGGGCGATGTGGTCGTCCATGGTGCCGCCGACATCGAGCAGCATCAGCACCTTGATGTTGTTCTTGCGCTCCGGCCGCATCTTGATGTCGAGGTAGCCGGCATTGTTGGCGGTGGCGCGTATGGTGTCGTCCAGCGCCAGTTCTTCGGCAATCCCTTCGCGCGCGAACTTGCGCAGCCGGCGCAGGGCGACCTTGATATTGCGCGTGCCCAGTTCGCGTTCGTCGTCATAGTCGCGGTAAGCGCGCGCATCCCAAACCTTGACCGCGGTGCGGTTGCCGCCGCTGCCGCCGATGCGGATGCCTTCCGGATTGCTGCCGCCGTGGCCGAACGGCGAAGTGCCGCCGGTGCCTATCCACTTGTTACCGCCTTCGTGCCGTTCTTTCTGTTCCTCCAGCAATTCCTGCAGGCGGTCCATCAGCTTGTCGTAGCCGAATTTCTCCAGCTGCGCCTGCTGTTCCGGCGACAATTCGCGTTTCATGCGCTGGATCAGCCATTCCAGCGGGATTTCGGCATTTTTCTCGAAGACGGTCTGGATGCCCTTGAAATAGCGGCCGAAAGCCTGGTCGAACTTGTCGAAGTGGGCTTCGTCCTTGACCAGCGTGGTGCGCGCCAGGTAATAAAAATTATCCAGCGTAGGCGAAATGACCTTGCGCTGCAGCGCTTCCAGCAGGAGCAGGAATTCCTTGATCGACACCGGAATCCTGGCGTCTTTCAAGGTGAAGAAAAAATCGATCAGCACGGGATTTACCGGTTTTTCCTGGCCATGAACACCAGGCGTTCAAACAGATGCACATCTTGCTCGTTTTTCAGCAGGGCGCCGTGCAGCGGCGGCACTACCGCCTTGGCATCGCTGCTGTGCAGGGCTTCCGGCGGGATGTCTTCGGCCAGCAGCAGCTTGAGCCAGTCCAGCAGTTCCGAGGTCGAGGGTTTCTTTTTCAGGCCGGCGACGTCGCGCACCTGGTAGAAAGTCTCCAGCGCTTGCGCCAGCAGGTCTTTCTTCAGGTTGGGGAAGTGCACATTGACGATGTCCTGCATGGTCGCCTTGTCCGGAAACTTGATGTAATGGAAGAAACAGCGGCGCAGGAAGGCGTCCGGCAATTCCTTTTCATTGTTTGAGGTGATGATGACCAGCGGCCGATGCCTGGCGCGCACCATTTCACGTGTTTCATAAACGTAAAATTCCATGCGGTCCAGCTCGCGCAGCAAGTCGTTGGGGAACTCAATGTCGGCTTTGTCGATCTCATCGATCAGCAATACTACCTGTTCATCCGCGTTAAACGCTTGCCACAGGACACCTTTGACAATGTAGTTGTGGATGTCCTTGACCCTGGCGTCTCCCAGCTGCGAATCGCGCAGGCGCGATACGGCGTCGTATTCGTACAAACCTTGCTGGGCTTTTGTGGTCGACTTGATATGCCATTGCAGCAAGGGCATGTCGAGGGCGGCGGCCACTTCCTCCGCCAGCATGGTTTTGCCGGTGCCTGGCTCGCCCTTGATCAGCAGCGGCCTCTGCAGCGTCAGGGCTGCATTGACTGCCAGTTTCAAGTCGTCGGTGGCGACGTAGCTGGGGGAACTTTCAAAACGTGTCTCGGGTCGCATGTCGTTAGTGATGAGGAAGCATCAAGGAAGTAAACAAAGCCGAGTATAAACGAGATGGCCGATTGGCTGGCCCGCGCTCAAAAACGCATTGTCCTTGCGAGGCATGCATATCCTCACTGTTATAAGAATAGCCAATGAAAATTCTGTTTCTCCGCCTGCGGGTGATGTGGCGCCGGTTTCGACACGGCGAGCGGCACCTGGAGGCTGATAGCCGGCACTACGCCGCCCAAGCCGACGCCTTGATGCGCCGCGCCAATCCGTTTTATTCCTGGCAAGAACGCGCCAACTGGATCATCGATATCGTCCAGTGGCTGCGCCACGTCCCCAAAGTCTCCATGCTCGACGAAGACGCCAGGCTGCGGGCCAAGCAGCAGCGCCTGCATTTCCTGCTGGAATGGCTGGACAGCAACCGCGACGTGCGGCGGGTGGTGCAAGCCACGCTGCAGAAAACCTTGCGCGAGGCAGCCGGGCCCGAACTGTTTTGCGCCACAGGCTTGCCGCATGAACCGGCGTTCTTCAGCGAACTGACCGAACACGCGGTGAAGCTGGTGCTGCCGAAACCGCCGTTCGAGGCCGATCTGTCCGCTTTGTTTACCGCCTTGTTTCCAACTCCGGAAGATGCCGACTGGCTGCTGGCGCTGGACAGGCAAAGCGTGGCGCAAATCTGGAAACTGATCGCCGACGACGGCATCGCCCACAGTTACCAGCAGCAGATCGACGAGGCCCTGATCTACCTGGCGGCGACCGTGCTGGCCGACGGCATCAGCAAAGCCTTCCGCCAGAAGCTGGACCCGAAGATGCCTTTGCAGGCAACCCCGTTCATGGTGTTGCGGCGCGAGCTGGAAACCTACCTGTATGTCAGCCCGCGGGATGAGGCCGCCTTGCGCAGCGTGCGCATGCTGATTGCGGTCTGCCAGGCGCAGACCGACAGGATCTACGCCCACCTGGACGAGCACGGCGTGTCGGTCAGCCTGGTCTACCGGGTCGAACGCATGCGCGCCCAGCTGACGCGGATGGCGCTGCTGACAGACCTGCGCTCCGCGATTTTCGGCCAGGACATCGAGCCGGGAGCAGGGCAGGTGCAGGCCCTGCTGGGAGACCTGATCGCCGCCCATCACCAGCGCTCTTCGGTGCGCGGGCTGATACAGCGCAGCTTCTCCCTGCTGGCGCGCAAGATGGTCGAGCGCAACGCCGACCACGGTGAGCACTACATCGCCCGCGACAGCAAGGAATACCGGGCCATGCTGAAGGCGGCCGGGCGCGGCGGCGTCATCACGGCGTTTACCGTGCTGGGCAAATCCCTGGTGTCGGCGGTCGGCGCGGCGCGCTTCTTCGAGGGCCTGTTTGCGTCCCTGAATTATGCCGTCAGCTTCATGGCGATTTCCGCCGTCGGCGGTGTGCTGGCGACCAAGCAGCCGGCAGTCACGGCGCCGGTGCTGGCCTCCAAGATGGGGCAGCTGGATACGGTAGAGGGCTTGCGCGCGCTGCTGAGCGAAATCGCCTTGCTCTTGCGTTCGCAAGCTGCCGCGGTGTTCGGCAACCTGATGGGCGTGGTGCCGGTGATGCTGCTGATCTCCGGCGCCATCCTGCTGGCTACCGACGCGCCGATGATGACGGCCGAGCACGCCAGCGCCAGCTTGCACAGCCTGTCGGTGATCGGACCGACTCCCTTGTTTGCCGCTTTCACCGGGATCTTGCTGTGGCTGTCGAGCCTGGCCTCGGGTTTTGCCGACAACTGGTTTGCGCTGCGCCGCCTGCGCGAAGCGCTGACCCATCAGCGGCGCCTGGTATTCGTGCTGGGGGCGATGCGGGCCGAGCGCTGGGCCGCCTGGCTCGACCGCAACGTGGCGCAGATTGCCGGCAACGTTTCGCTTGGCCTGCTGCTGGGGATGACGCCGGTGCTGGCCCAGTTCTTCGGCTTGCCGCTGGACGTGCGCCATGTGACGCTGGCCACCGGCACGCTGACCGCAGCCGCCAGCAGCCTGGGCTGGGAAGTTTTAGCGGCGCCGCAATTCTGGCTGGCGGTTGCCGGCATCGCCAGCATCGGCGTGTTGAATGTGGGCGTCTCGTTTGCCTGCGCGCTGACATTGGCCTTGCGCGCGCGCGACGTGCCGGCGCGCATCCGGCGGCTGGTGTTCCGGGCGGTATTGCGCCGGTTCAGCGCCTCGCCGCGTTCCTTCCTGTTTCCCGAACGGCCGGCGGCTCCAGCCGGCGCAGGAGCGCTGGTTGATGCAGCCACGGCTGACATCGTCGACAGCAATCCCGGCGGGCCTGTGTCGCCGTCGGAGGCGTCGCCTCTGCGGCAACGCCAGCCCGGTAGCCGTCATGGATGAGGCGGCCGCCGTCCCCGGCTGGCAGCGATAGCGCCGGCAAAAGCCGGCCAAGGCGGTGAAAAATGATTGTCCCGGCCTCGCAAATGCCGCGATTTTGGCATTGGCGGGCGTGGACTGTGCTTGTTTCTTGGGGTAAAATTAGCCGGTTTTGGCGTAGGGTGGCGACGGCAGTCAGCGTCGGGCAGGGCTACCTTGGCAATAAATGCCGCAGTATATGCAGCAAGGCATAGAGACTATATCTATGGCCAGTGCTGTATTTCCTGCAGTATTTGAGGCAATATTCGCGGCAAGTTCGCAGTAAAAGGCACCAGGAAAACTGAAATGAGCTGTAATAAGCGGTGCAGGGGCGGCGGGAGACACGCAGCCTGGACCCGCGACAGGTTTTCCATGGTTCCTTAAACCGGTTTCGCTACAAATTACCCAGCTAATATGAAAAAACTAATTGCACTTCTCGCGCTCGCGAGTCTTGCCAACCTGGCCGCAGCCGCGGACGTGGTAGGCAACGCTAAGGCAGCTGAAAACAAGGTATCGATGTGTATCGGCTGCCATGGTATTCCCGGCTATAAAGCTACCTTCCCGGAAGTCTATCAAGTGCCCATGCTTGGCGGCCAGTCGGCAAAATATATCGAGAATGCGCTGGCAGCCTACAAAAAAGGCGAACGCAAGATGCCAACCATGCGCGGCATCGCGGCCAGCCTGTCCGAGCAGGACATGGCGGACATCGCAGCTTATTACTCGCAGCAAAAATAAGGGACCCACATAATGAAAAAGATTTTTGCTGGCGTGGCGTTCCTGCTTTCCATCGGATTCATGCAAGCCCATGCCGCCGGTAACATCGCGGCGGGTGAAGCCGCTACCAAAAAATATGCCTGTGCATCCTGCCACGGCGCCGATTTCCATACCCCGATCGATCCCAGCTATCCGAAGCTGGCAGGCCAGCCGCAGGATTACCTGCAGCATGCCCTGATCGCCTACCAGCGCGGCAGCGACGGCCCGAACGGCCGCAGCAATGCGATCATGGGCGGCCAGGCCAAGGCCCTGTCGCACCAGGAAGTGCAAGATATCGCTGCTTACCTGCACAGCTTGCCGACCACTTTGGTGCTGCGCAAATAAAGCTGATCCGCCTGCGGACAAAAAACCACGCAATCATCGTTGCGTGGTTTTTTTTTCATTTTCCGTCAGGGAAATGCAGCGTGAACACGGTGGTGTGGTCCGCCCCGCGGTTCAGTTCAACCCGGCCGCCATGCAGTTTCATGATCGACTGCACGATAGCCAGCCCGAGGCCGGCCGATGAGGCCGAGTCGCTGCGCGCCGGATCGGCCCGGTAGAAACGGTCAAACAGTCTCGGGATGGCCGAATCCGCGATCTGCGGGCCGGGATTGCTGACCGTGATCACGGTTGCCCGTTCCACTTGCCCGGCTTCCAGCAGGATCGTCTGGCCTGTTTCGGTATAGCGGATCGCATTCGCGACCAGGTTGCTGATCGCGCGCCGCAGCAGCATGGGGTCGGCCCGTACCTGGCCGGACGCGGTTATGCTCAGGCGTACGCCGCTGTCCTCCGCCACTCCTTCAAAATAGTCAGCGATGCGTTGCAGTTCCAGGCGGCAGTCGAGCTGCTCGAAGGCCAGCGCGACATGCGCATGGTCGGCGCGCGCCAGGAACAGCATGTTGTCGAGCATGCGCGCCAGCCGTTCATACTCTTCCACGTTGGACACCAGCAGCCCCTGGTATTCTTCCGGCAAACGCGCCTGCGCCAGCGCGACCTGGGTTTGCACCATCAGGTTATTGATCGGCGTGCGCAAGTCGTGCGCGAGGTCGGCGGAAAACTGCGACAGGCGCTGGAAGCTGTCGTGCAGGCGGTCCAGCATGCCGTTGAACGCCACCACCAGCTGCTGCAATTCATACGGCGCACTGGCTACGTCCAGGCCGCGGTCCAGGCGTTGCGCGGTGATGGAGTGCGCCTGCTGCGCGATCAGGCGGGCCGGGCGCAAGCCGCGCCGCACCAGCGCATAACCCAGCAGCGCCGCCAGGATTGCGCCCGACAGGGCCGCGCCGAGTATCTGCTTGCGATAGCTGGCCAGCATCTCGATGCTGTCGCTGGTGTTATGGGCGACGATGATCTGCATTTTTTCCCCGGTGCTGTCGATGCTGGCCCAGAGCGCCGTGGCCCGTACCGGCAAACCGGCCGAGGTGCGCAGGTTCTGCCTGGATTTTGCATCCGGCGCCTGGCCGACTGCCGTCATCGGCAGCGGCGGCAGGCTGCCGGCCTCGGGCCGCGTGTCCAGCAGCGGCGTGCCGTCGGCGCTGCGCAATATCAACAGCAGGTCATCGTGGCCGAGCGTGGCGTCCATGAAGGAATGCGGATCGTCGCGAATCGCCTGGACCGACCTGGCCTTGGCAGCCAGGTGCCGCATCAGCGTGATTTTTCCCATCAGCTCCTGGTCGTCGTGGTGTTCCAGCTGGCGCGCCAGCGAAAAATACAGGTAGCTGCCGACCAGGGTGAACGTGAGCAGGGTCGCCAGCGCAAACAACAGCGCCAGGCGTACCGTCAGCGAGCGCGGGGCCCACAGCTTCAAGTCCGGTCCTCCAGCACGTAGCCCATGCCGCGCACAGTGTGGATCAGCGGCGGCGCATAGGGCTCGTCGATCTTGATGCGCAGGCGCCGGATGGCGACATCGACGACGTTGGTGTCGCTGTCGAAATTCATGTCCCACACCTGCGACGCAATCAGCGAACGCGACAATACTTCGGACTGGCGCTTGGCCATCAGGTGCAGCAGGGAAAATTCCTTGGTGGTCAGGTCTATCCGTTCGCCGTTGCGCGTGACGCGCCGTTTCATCACGTCGATTTCCATGTCGGCGATGTGCAGCAGGTCCGATTCGCGAATCGGACCGCGCCGCAACAGGGTGCGGATCCTTGCCACCAGTTCGGCAAATGCGAAAGGCTTCACCAGGTAGTCGTCCGCGCCCAGTTCCAGGCCCTTGATGCGATCCTCGACTTCGTCGCGCGCGGTCAGGAACAGCACCGGCGTCGAATGGGTCTTGCGCAGCTCGCTGATCACCAGCCAGCCGTCCATGCCGGGCAGCATGACGTCGAGCACGATCAGGTCGTAGTCTTCCGTGGTGGCGCAGTGCAGGCCATCGGCACCGGTGCGCACCCAGTCGACCACATAGCCGGATTCGCTCAATCCTTTGCGCAGGTATTCGCCTGCCTTGGGTTCGTCTTCCACCAACAGGATGCGCATATATATCGCCCTTCCGCTTGCGTGTGTTGTTGCTGCCGGTTGCCGCCTACCGCCGATTATCTTACAGAACCCGGCAGCGGTGGATTACAAAAGCGTAATCCAGCCGTCACCTTCCGGTTTCCGTCTCCTTCCTACACTTGGCTTCAACGATGTGGTCACGGCAAACGGTTCCATGCATCTTTGCAAGCCGGGACTGTGTCGTTGAACTCTTTCTTAATTTTCTGGAGATTGAAATGAACGCTAAACAATTATTCGCCGTACTGACTTTGATGGCTGCTAGCGGCGCCGCATTGGCGCAAGCGCCTGCTGCAGACAAGCCGGCGGCCCCGGCCAACACCGAAACCGCAAAGGAAGCGGGCAAGGCGGCTGCCGGCAAGAACAAGTCCGGCGCGCATGACCACAAGCAAGACGGCCCGAAAAAGTCGATTTATTCCGGCGCCTGAACCTGGGCGTCAATCTAAACCGTAATTACCCATCGCTCCGACGCAGTGGCCGCGTCGATATCGCCGGCTGGCCGTTGGAGTGTTTCCAGATGAAATGGAGAAGCAGATGAATATCAAAAAAATGTCCGTTGCAGTTGTTTTGCTGGCTGCAGCCGGCGGTCTGATGGCCCAGCCTGCGGCGCCAGCCGCGGGCAAGACCCGCGCGGAAGTTGTGCGCGAACTGGAGCAGGCGCACGCCGCCGGCCAGATGTCGGTGGCGAATGCCCATTATCCGAAAGCGCCGGAGGGCGGCAGCAAAGACGGCATGGCGGCGCCGTCGGAACCGGTGGCAGATGAATCCCACCAGAAGGTCGATCCGGCCTACGCCGGCAATTGAGTCATGCCGCGGATTTCATGGCGCGGGCCTGGCGCCCCGTTTGCCTTGCAGTCCGGCACAGCTGTTTTTGGGGAGTAGGGTATGTATAAGCTTTTCTTGCCGCTCGGTCTGGCGGTATTGGCTTGCCAGCCGTCTTTGGCGCAGGAAGCAACACCGGCGGCCGCGCCGCCGGTCATCGATTACAGGCTGCCGCCGCTCAAGAGCAGCGATGCCGGCAGCCGGCTGACGCTGGAACAGGCGCTGGCGCAGGCATTCAAGAGCAATCCGGAACTGGCGGCGGCGGTGCTGGAAGTCGCCGCAGTAGATGCTTCCGTGCTGCAAGCCGGCGCCAGGCCCAATCCGGAACTGTCGACCTTGCTGGAAGACACGCGCAAGGCGACCCGGACCACCACCATACAGCTGAACCAGGCGCTGGAGCTGGGCGGCAAACGCGGTGCGCGGATCGCCGCCGCGGAGAAAGGCCGGGATGCCGCCAAGGCGGACCTGCTGGCCAAACGCGCCGACATACAGGCGGCGGTAGTCGCTGCCTACTTTGCCGTGCTGGAAGCGCAGGAGAACCTGCAGCTGCTGCAAAGCTCCCTGCAGCTGGCGCAACGAGCCACCGTCCTCACCGCGAAGCGGGTGAGCGCCGGCAAGGTAGCGCCGATCGAAGAGACCAAGGCGCGGGTTGCCGAAGCCGGCGTCCAGGTCGAACTGCAGCAGGCCGGCAGCGCCTTGAATATCGCGCGCCGGCGACTGGCCGCTACCTGGGGCGACAGCAGCCCCGCTTTTGCCGCGGTCGACGGCGACATCAACAATCTGCCGGCGCTTCCTGCCATCGAAACATTGCAGGCGCGCCTGCGCGATTCGCCCGCTTTTGCCAGGGCACGGCTGGAAGTGGAGCGCCGCCAGGCCATGGCCGAGCTGGAGCGCCGCCGCCGGATTCCCGACGTTACCGTCAGCATCGGCAGCAAGCGGGCCGAGGAGATCGGGCGCAATCAAATGATTGTCGGCTTGTCGATTCCGATTCCTGTGTTTGACCGCAACCAAGGCAACCTGCTGGAAGCCTTGCGCCGCACCGACAAGGCCCGCGACGAACAGAAAAGCGCTGAACTGCGCCTCAATGGCGAACTGGCGGACGCCTATGAACGGCTGAAGCTGGGGCGGCAGCAAGTGGCGGCGCTGCGGGATGAAATCCTGCCGGCCGCACAGAACACCTATGACATCACCACCAAGGGTTTTGAACTCGGAAAATTCAGTTTCCTGGAAGTGCTGGACGCGCAGCGCGTGCTGTTCCAGGCCAAGTCGCAGGCCCTGCGCGCACTTGCGGATATCCATCGCGCCGCCACCGAAATCGAGCGTGTGCTGGGAACCTTTCCGTCAACCGACCCTTTGTAGTCGGCAAATCAATCAGCCTATCAATCAGCTTATGAAGCAGCCAATATGAACATCAATCTGAGCAAAAGCAAAGTTATCGCGGCCGGCGTCACGGCGATTATTGTGCTGGCAGTCGCGGGCATATACCTGGGTGGAGGCAGCAACGGCGGCGATAAGCCGGGCGACGGCTCGCACAGGGAAGCCGCCGCGCACGCCGATACCGAACACCATGGAGAAAAGGCATCCGAGAAACACGGTCACGACAGCCAGCATGCGGACGGCGAACACCATCCGGCAGGCGCGGCTGCAAGCGCAGGCCCGCATGGCGGGAAATTGTATGCCGAGGACAAGCTGGCGCTGGAGGTAAACATGATCGAGGCAGCGGGCGAAGCGCGGCTCCAGGTCTGGCTGTTCAATGACGGCAAGCCGTTGGCGCCGGATACGGCCAAGCTGGAGCTGGTATTGACCAGGCCGGATGGCGAAGTCCAGGAAATCGGCTTCACGCCGGAAAAGGATTTCCTCAGGAGCATCGTGCCGATAGCCGAACCGCATGTGTTTGACGCCAGGCTGCAGCTGCAATACGGCAAGCAGGCGATGCAAGCCAGGTTTGCCCAGGAAGAAGGCAAGGTCGAGCTGGACCAGGCCCAGGTTGCAGCTTCCGGCGTCAAGCTGGAGAGCGCCGGCGCCGCCAAGGTCAAGACTTCGATCACCTTGCCGGGAGAGATCCGCTTCAATGAAGACAAGACGGCCCACGTGGTGCCGCGCCTGGCGGGGGTGGTAGAGCAGGTGGCGGTGAGCCTCGGGCAGCAGGTCAAGAAAGGGCAGCTGCTGGCGGTGGTGGCCAGCACCGGCCTGGCGGAACAGCGCAGCGAATTGCTGGCGGCGCAGAAACGCTTCACGTTTGCGCGCACTACCTATGAACGTGAAAAAAAGCTGTGGGAAGAAAAGATCTCCGCCGAGCAGGATTACCAGCAAGCGCGGCAAGTCATGAACGAGGCTGAAATCGCCTTGCAGAACGCGCGCCAGAAACTTGATGTGCTGGGCACGGGGGCCGGCAGTCCAGGCGCCTTGAACCGCTATGAGATCCGAGCGCCGTTCAATGGCCTGGTGACCGAGAAACACATCGCGCTGGGCGAGGCGGTGGCGGCAGACGCCAGCATTTTCACGATCTCCGACTTGTCCACCGTGTGGGCCGAGATCATCGTGCCGGCCAAGGACCTGAACCTGGTGCGGCTGGGCGAAAAGGCCAGGATCAGCGCCACCGCCTTTGAGTCGACGGCGAGCGGCAGCATTTCCTATGTCGGCGCGCTGCTGGGCGAACAGACCCGCACCGCCAAGGCGCGCGTCACCCTGGCCAATCCTGACATGGCCTGGCGGCCGGGACTGTTCGTCAATGTCGAAGTGGTTTCCAGCGATGTTGAAGTGGCGGTGGCGGTGCAGCCGCAGGCGATACAAAGCGTCGACGACAAGCAGGTGGTGTTTGTCCGCATCGCCGACGGTTTCATGGTGCAGCCGGTGACCGCCGGCCGCGCTGACAGCCGGCACGTGGAGATCGTCAAGGGACTGAAGGCGGGCGCGCGCTATGCGGCCGAAGGCAGTTTCGTCCTCAAATCGGAACTCGGCAAGAGCAGCGCCGAGCACGCACATTGATGAAGCAAAGGATCCGATCCCATGTTTGAACGCATCATACGTTTCTCGATCGAGCAGCGCTGGCTGATCATGCTGGCCGTGTTTGCGATGGCAGCGCTCGGCATCTACAACTACCAGAAGCTGCCGATCGACGCGGTGCCGGACATTACCAACGTCCAGGTGCAGATCAATACCGCTGCGCCCGGCTATTCGCCGCTGGAAACCGAACAGCGCGTGACCTTCCCGATAGAAACGGTGATGTCGGGCTTACCGCACCTGCAGCAGACGCGTTCGCTGTCGCGCTACGGCCTGTCGCAAGTGACCGTGATTTTCAAGGATGGCACCGATATCTATTTTGCGCGCCAGATGGTGAATGAGCGGATCCAGGAGGCGAAGGGCAAGCTGCCGGCCGGCGTGACGCCGGCGATGGGGCCGATTTCAAGCGGCCTCGGCGAAATTTACCTGTGGACAGTGGAAGCCAGGGACGGCGCAAAAAAAGCGGACGGCAGCGCCTACACCGCTACCGACCTGCGGGAAATCCAGGACTGGATCATCAAGCCGCAGCTGCGCAATGTCAGCGGCGTCACCGAGATCAATTCGATCGGCGGCTTCGCCAAGGAATACCAGGTGGCGCCGGTGCCGGAGAAGCTGGCGTCCTACGGCCTGACGCTGCAGGACATCGTCACCGCGCTGGAGCGCAACAACAGCAACGTCGGCGCCGGCTATATTGAAAAGCGCGGCGAACAGCTGTTGATCCGGGCGCCAGGCCAGGTGCAGTCGATGGAGGACATGCGTAACATCATCCTCGGCAATGTGCAGGGAGTGCCGATCCGTATCCGCGATGTCGGCGAGGTAGCCATCGGCCGCGAATTGCGCACCGGCGCCGCCACCGAAAACGGCCGCGAGGTGGTGCTGGGCACGGTATTCATGCTGATCGGGGAAAACAGCCGCGCCGTCTCGCAGGCGGTCGACCGCAAGATGGTGGAAATCAACCGCAGCCTGCCGGCCGGGGTCGAGGCGGTCACGGTCTACGACCGCACGGTGCTGGTCGACAAGGCGATCAATACGGTCAAGAAGAACCTGCTGGAAGGCGCGATCCTGGTGATCGCCATCCTGTTCATGTTCCTCGGGAACATGCGCGCCGCGATCATTACCGCGATGGTGATCCCGCTGTCTATGCTGTTTACCTTTACCGGCATGGTCCAGTACAAGGTGAGCGCCAACCTGCTCAGCCTGGGCGCGCTCGATTTCGGCATCATCATCGATGGCGCGGTGGTCATCGTCGAAAACTGCGTGCGGCGCCTGGCCCATGCGCAAGCTCACCATGGCCGGCCGCTGACCCGCAGCGAGCGCTTCCACGAGGTGTTCGCCGCTTCCAGGGAAGCGCGCCGGCCCCTGTTGTTCGGCCAGGTCATCATCATGGTGGTTTACCTGCCGATCTTTGCGCTGACCGGCGTCGAAGGGAAGATGTTCAATCCCATGGCCTTGACGGTGGTGATCGCCCTGGTCGGCGCGATGATCCTGTCGATTACCTTTATCCCGGCGGCGGTGGTGCTGTTCATCGGCAAGCGCGTGGCGGAAAGCGAAAATTTCCTGATGCGCGGCGCCAAGCGTATTTACGCACCGGTGCTGGAATGGGTGATGCAGCGCAAAGCCGTGATGCTGGGCGGCGCGCTGGCGGTGCTGCTGTTGTCCGGCCTGCTGGCGACCCGCCTTGGCAGCGAGTTCGTGCCTAGCCTGAATGAGGGCGACATGGCGATCCAGGCGCTGCGCATCCCTGGCACCAGCCTGACGCAATCGCTGGAAATGCAAAAGCAGATCGAGAGCACGTTGAAGCGGCAGTTTCCCGAGATAGAGCGCGTATTCGCCCGTACCGGAACCGCGGAAATCGCGTCCGATCCGATGCCGCCAAACATATCGGATGGCTACATCATGCTCAAGCCGGAAGTCGACTGGCCCAAGCCGAAGAAAACCCGGCCCGAACTGCTGGCGGCGATCCAGGAAGCCGCCGGCAAGATTCCCGGCAATAACTACGAGTTTTCGCAACCGATACAGCTGCGTTTCAACGAACTGATTTCCGGCGTGCGCAGCGATGTCGCCGTCAAGATATTCGGCGACGACATGGCGGTCCTGAACGACACCGCCGACAAGGTTTCTAGCGTGCTGGGCAAGATCACCGGCGCTGCGGAAGTGAAGATCGAACAGACGTCTGGGTTGCCCATGCTGACGGTGAATATCGACCGCGACAAGACCGCCCGCTATGGCTTGAACGTGGCTGATGTGCAGGATGTGGTGGCCACCGCCATCGGCGGCAAGGAAGCCGGCACCTTGTTCCAGGGCGACCGCCGTTTCGATATCGTGGTGCGTTTGCCGGAGGAGCTGCGCAGCGACCTGGAAGCCTTCAGGCGCCTGCCGATATCCCTGCCGCGCAGCGCCGGCGGAGAAGGCCGCACCAACTATATCCCGCTGGGCGAAGTGGCCAGCCTGGAGCTGGCTCCCGGGCCGAACCAGATCAGCCGGGAAAACGGCAAGCGGCGGATCGTGGTAAGCGCCAATGTGCGCGGCCGCGACATCGGCTCGTTCGTGGCCGAGGCCGAAGGCAAGCTGCAGCAGCAAATCAAGATCCCGTCCGGTTACTGGACCAGCTGGGGCGGCCAGTTCGAGCAGCTGCAGTCGGCCAGCCAGCGCCTGCAGATCGTGATTCCGGTCGCCTTGCTGCTGGTGTTCACGCTGCTGTTCGCCATGTTCGGCAATATCAAGGATGGCTTGCTGGTATTCAGCGGCATTCCGTTTGCCCTGACCGGCGGCATTGTCGCCTTGTGGCTGCGCGGGATTCCCCTGTCGATTTCGGCGGCGGTCGGTTTTATCGCGCTGTGCGGGGTGGCGGTGCTGAACGGTCTGGTGATGATTGCTTTCATCCGCGGCCTGCGGGAAGAAGGCCGCAGCCTGGAGACGGCGATCCGCGAAGGCGCGCTGACCCGTTTGCGGCCGGTGCTGATGACGGCGCTGGTGGCGTCCCTGGGTTTTGTGCCGATGGCGATTGCTACCGGCACCGGAGCGGAAGTGCAGCGGCCGCTGGCAACCGTGGTGATAGGAGGCATCCTGTCGTCGACCATCCTGACCTTGCTGGTGCTACCGATCCTGTACCAGCTGTTCCATCGCCGCGACGAAGGCGAAGACGGCAAAAGCGCCGAAGGGACCGCCGTCCCGCATTGAATTCGCCAAACCTCGGTTCCCTGCCCAAATCTCCTTGGGTTTGCGCCTGGATCACATCCAGGCGTTTTTTTTGCAGGATCGAACCGCGTTAAACGCGTTTCCTGACGCAGTCGATATAGGCAGCGCCATCCGGCGGCAAGCCGCTGCGCTGCGAATTCCAGATCATCTCGCCCAGGCATTCCATGATGTGATGATGGGCTTCGTGTTCCGATTGCAGGCGCTGCGTCAAAGCCGTGGCGGCGGCGCGTATGCCTGGCGGCTGGTCGATCGAGATCTGCTCGGCGATAGACAAGTGCATGGACAGGTGCAGGAAGGGATTGGTCTGGCCGTTCTCGACCGAGTAATCGGCGCCCAGCGCGGCGTCGACATCCTTCAGGTCGTCGTCATACTCGGGATGTTGTTTCAGCCAGTCGCTGGCGATGGCCTCCAGCGGCGTCAGGATTTCATTGGCGCGGTGCTTGCGGTAGGTTTCGCAAAAAAAGCGCCGCACGTCGTCTTGGGATGGATTGAACATGGTGGTTAACTGATCAGTCTGGCGATGCCGAAGGCGACGGCCGCGGCCAGGCCGCCGACCATCAGGGTTTGCAATGCCGATTTGACGGCGCCGGTGCCGGTGACGCTGCCTTTCAGGTAGCCGAAGACAAACAGCGCCAGCAGCGTCACCGCGGTAGAGGCGGCGAGCGCGCGCGGGATGGATGTCATCAGCATGTAGGGCGCGAGCGGGATCAGGCCGCCGACCAGGTAGGACACGGCGATGGTGAGGGCGCTCTTCCTGGCTGCGGCCGGCCGCGGTTCTTCCAGGCCGAGTTCAAAGCGCATCATGAAATCGCGCCAGGCGACCGGGTTGCGTTCCAGCCCGGCCAGCATCGGTTCGCATTCCTGTTTGGTCACGCCATACTGGGCCATGATGTCGATCACTTCCTTGCGCTCGCGATGCGGCACGTTCAGGATTTCCTGTTCTTCACGCTCGCGCTCGGCATAGTAATGCTGGCGCTGGGTACGCCCCGCCAGGTAACCGCCCAGGCCCATGGCGATCGAACCGGCGGCAATTTCGGCGACGCCCGCGGTGACCACGATATCGATGCCGACAGCGGCGCCGCTGATGCCGGCAGCCAGCGCAAACGGCACCGTCAGGCCGTCGGCCATGCCGATGACGATGTCGCGCACGGTGTCGCTGGCTTGGAAGTGGTGTTCGGTATGCGGATGAGAATGCTGCATGGCTTTATATCCCTTTTTCCGGCAATGGCGTTTTCGCCTTGAAATCGCACAGGTCGGCAATGCTGCAGTTCCAGCATAGCGGTTTGCGGGCAATGCAGGTGTAGCGTCCATGCAGGATCAGCCAGTGATGGGCGTCCAGCAGGAACTCGGCGGGCACCAGTTTCATCAGCTTGTGTTCGACCGCATCCACATCCTTGCCCGGCGCGATGCCGGTGCGGTTGGAGACCCGGAAGATATGGGTGTCGACGGCAATCGTCGGCACCCCGAAAGCGGTATTGAGCACCACGTTGGCGGTCTTGCGGCCGACCCCGGGCAACGCCTCCAGCTGTTCGCGGGTACGCGGCACCTGGCTGTCGTGCAGGGCCACCAGCATGCGGCAGGTTTCGATCACGTTCTTGGCCTTGGTGCGGTACAGGCCGATGGTCTGGATGTATGGAATCAGGCCGTCGACGCCGAGTGCGTAGATTTGCGCCGGCGTATTGGCGACCGGATACAGCTTGCGGGTCGCCTTGTTGACCGAGACATCGGTGGCCTGCGCCGACAGGACCACCGAGATCAGCAATTCAAACGGCGTGGTGTATTCCAGTTCAGTGGTCGGGTGCGGCAGGGCGGCGCGCAGGCGGGTGAATATTTCCCGGCGTTTTTCGGCATTCATTGCGAGTCCTTGGCAGCCTGTTCGGCTTGTTGTTCTTTCTTCTGCCGGGCACGTTCAATGGCGGCCTGGATGATGGCTTTCTTGCGTTGCTGTTCGGCTTGCTGCTCCGGCGTTGCGGCGGATTCGGCGGCGACCGCCCTGAGCTTTTCCGCGGCCTTGGCAGCCAGGCGCTCATCGTTTTCCCGCTTCTCGCGCGCTACCCTGAACAGATGGAAATCGTGGCGGGCGCGGGCGCCGTCGGCTTGCTGCCGGGTCCACGCATCCCAGCCGGTCGCCGGGCCGCTCGCTTCGACCATGGCGATGCAATCGACCGGGCATGGGGCCACGCATAGGTCGCAGCCGGTGCACAGGTCGTTGATGACCGTGTGCATCTGCTTGGCGGCGCCGGCGATGGCGTCGACTGGGCAGGCCTGGATACAGAGCGTGCAGCCGATGCAGGCGGCTTCATCAATGACCGCCAGCGGCCGCGGCCGCTCGGCGCCGTTGGCCGGGTTGAGCGGGATGACGGGCTTGTGCAGCAATTGCGCCAGCCGGGCCACGCCTTGCTGGCCGCCCGGCGGACACTGGTTATAGCCGGCGCTGCCGTCGGCGACGGCTTCGGCGTAGGGACGGCAGGCCGGATAGCCGCACTTGGTGCATTGCGTCTGCGGCAGCAGCGCTTCGATACGGTCGGCGAGGGAAGGCGAGGACACGGGCGGCAGGGAGCTGGGTGATGACAACATGGGGCATATTATACCGGCGCCGCGCCGAATAAAAAAAACCGCTCCCGGCGAAGGAGCGGTTTTTGCAGCGGATTTACCGGATCGGCAAAGGACAGGGCCGGCTTAAGCGTTGTCCTTGATAAATGCGGTGATTTTCGGGCAAATCAGTTCGCGCCAGCGGCGGCCCGAGAAAATTCCGTAGTGGCCGCATTTTTCGGCGGTGTAGTGCTGTTTCTTCGATTTCGGGATGGAGCTGCACAGGTCGTGCGCGGCCTGGGTTTGCCCGGGGCCGGAAATGTCGTCCAGCTCGCCTTCGATGGTAAACAGCGCCACGCTCTTGATATCCTGCGGCCGCACCAGCTTGCCTTCGACTTCCCAGGTGCCGTGCGGCAGGGCGAAATCCTGGAACACGGTCTTGATGGTTTCCAGGTAGTACTCGGCCGGCATGTCCAGCACCGCGTTGTACTCGTTATAGAACTTGCGGTGGCTGTCGGCCGATTCGTTGTCGCCTTCGCGCAGGTGCATGTAGAAATCCCAGTGGCTCTGGGCATGGCGGCTCGGATTCATCGCGACGAAACCGGCATGCTGCAGGAAGCCCGGGTAGACCTTGCGGCCGAAACCAGGGTAATTGGACGGCACGCTATAGATCACGGTGTTCTCGAACCAGCTGAACGGCTTCTCGGTGGCCAGGTTGTTGACGTCGGTCGGCGATTTGCGCGGATCGATAGGGCCGCCCATCATGGTCATGCTCTTTGGCAAGTGGCTGTCCTTGGCGCTTGCCATCAGCGAGATTGCGGCAAGTACCGGGACGGTCGGCTGGCAGACTGATACCACATGCAGGTCCGGCCCCAGCTGGCGGATGAAATCCTGTATGTAATATATATAGTCGTGCAAATGAAAAGGGCCGTCGCTGGCCAGCACCATGCGCGCATCGGTCCAGTCGGTGATATAGACATCGTGTTCCGGCAGCAGGCCGCGCACGGTGTCGCGCAGCAGGGTCGAATGATGGCCTGACAAGGGGGCGACCAGCAATATGGTCGGCTGCTTGAGGGCGGCCAGTTCCTTGTTGCCCAGGTCCTTCTTGAAATGCAGCAGGCGGCAGAACGGCCGGGTGGTGGTCACTTCCTCGATGATCCTGACAGGCTTGTCGTTGACCAGCGTGCTGTCGATTTCGAACTCAGGCTTTTCATACTGCTTGCCGAGGCGGTACATCAATTCGTAGCCGGCGGCGATGCGCTGCGCGAAGGGCGTGTGGGAAAGCGGCGAGATCGGGTCGGTGAAGAGCCTGCTGCCGGCATCGGCCCATTGCACAAGAGGATGGAGTAAAGAGCGGTTGAATTCGTGAAATTGGTAGAGCATGCATTACCTCTCGGGTGGTCCACTACAACATGGTTGCTTATAGCGCAACTTGTCTGTCATTTTATCTTATGCAAGGAAATGCCGCAGAAATCCTGTAGTTTAACAACAACGACAGAAAAACGGGATAAACGATTTGGTCGCAAATATACCACTTACGGCTTCCCGTCACTGAGGTTTTCAGCCTGTTTTTTACTTGGCGATCAGGTCCGGCGACATGACCGCTTTCAAGAAATTGGTGGTGATGTCGCCACGCTCGCGCTGGGCAATCCACCAGACATTGCCTTTCCTGATAGACCAATCCTGCATCTGGCCTGCCACCAGCAAGGCGGCGGCCTGGCCCAGCGTCGGCTGGTGGCCGATGATCAGCACCGGTTCGCGGCTGTTGGGCCAGTTGGCTGCCGCCAGCAGCTGCTCGGCGCTGCAGTCGGGGGCGAGATCGGGGTGGGTCTTGAATTTGCGGCCCAGCGCTTCCGCCGTTTGCACCGTGCGGGTGGCCGGGCTGCTGATGATCTTGCAACTGTGCGGCAGGTTGCGGTCCAGCCAGTCTGCCATCTTCCAGGCTTGCTTGTGTCCCTTGCCGGTGAGGGCGCGGCCCTCGTCCGGCTCGCCGATTTCTGCCTCCGCGTGCCGCCATAGGATCAGTTCCATGATGTGCCCTTGCTCACTTGTTTGTGTAATGCGTAGGGGAAAGCGCGCCTAAAGCCAGCATCAAATGTCGTTGCGCACTGTATTGTTTCTGTCTCCGGTGAGGCTTGTTCTTGTGCCAGTTGCCGTCGGACCCGAGGCTCCAGGCATTGGTATTGTCTTTAAGATAAGGGGTGAGGCCTTCGTTGATGACCCTTCTCTTGAGCGATTTGTCGAGCACAGGGAAGGCCACTTCGACGCGCCGGAACAGGTTGCGGTTCATCCAGTCGGCGCTGGCCAGGTAGACATCGTGCTGCAGGTTGTTGCGGAAATAATAAATGCGGCTATGTTCCAGGAAGCGGCCGATGATGGAGCGCACGTGGATATTCTCGGACAGCCCCGGCACGCCGGGCCTGAGCGCGCAGGCGCCGCGCACGATCAGTTCGATCTTGACGCCGTCGGCAGAAGCTTCGTAGAGGGCGCGGATCACGGATTCGTCCAGCAGCGCATTCATCTTGGCGACGATGCGCGCCGGCCGTCCCTTGCGGGCGATCTCGGCTTCGTTGTGGATGGCCCGGATGATTTCCTTTTGCAGCAGGAACGGCGCCAGCCACAGGTAATCCATTTTCTTGGGCTTGGTCAGGCTGGTCAGGTGCAGGAAGACTTCATTGACTTCGGTGGCCAGTTTCTGGTTCGACGTGAGCAAGCCGAAGTCAGTGTACAGCTTGGTGGTGGTCGGATGGTAGTTGCCGGTGCCGAGGTGGGCGTAATAGCGCAGTTCGCCGTTGCCGTCCTTGCCGGCTTCGCGCCGGATCACCAGCGACAGCTTGGCATGGGTCTTGAGGCCGACCACGCCGTAAACCACCTGGGCGCCGGCGCGTTCCAGCTTGTCGGCCCAGTTGATGTTGGCTTCCTCGTCAAAGCGCGCCATCAGCTCGACGATCACCATGACCTCTTTGCCGCGCTGGGCCGCGACAATCAGCGCTTCCATCAGGTCGGAGTTCATGCCGGTGCGGTAAATGGTTTGCTTGATTGCCACCACATTGCTGTCGAATGCCGCGGAGCGGACAAAATCGACCACCGGCTGGAACGACTGGAACGGATGGTGCAACAGCACGTCTTTCTGCTTCAGCTGCTCGAAAATGTCGTTGCCGTTGTCCAGGTGCAGCGGCAAACCTGGCGCAAACGGCGGGAAGCGCAGGCTGGCGTCGCTGATCTGGTCGATCATTTCCGACAAGCGCACCATGTTCACCGGGCCATCGACGGCGTACAGGCGGTTGGCGGCGATGCCGAACTGGTCGAGCAGGAACTGGGACAGGTGTTGCGGACAGCTGCGCGCCACCTCGAGCCGCACCGCAACCCCGAACTGGCGGCTCTGCAGCTCGCTCTGCAGCGCCTGGCGCAGGTTCTTGACTTCTTCTTCGTCGACCCACAGGTCGCTGTTGCGGGTTACCCGGAATTGCGAATAAGCCAATATCTGGCGGCCGACGAAAAGATCGCCTATGTGGGCATGGATGATGGACGACAGCAGGCAAAACGAGGCGCCGCCGGGCGACAGCACGTCCGGCAGCTTGATCACGCGCGGCAAAACGCGCGGCGCCTTGATGATGGCAATCGAGGTGCTGCGTCCGAACGCATCTTTGCCCGCCATTTCGACAATGAAATTGAGGCTCTTGTTTAATACCTGGGGAAAGGGGTGGGCCGGATCCAGCCCGATGGGAGTCAGCAGGGGGCGGATTTCCTGCTCGAAGAAGGATTTTACCCATGCCCGCTGCTCTTCGTTGCGGTCGCTGTGCCGCAGCAGGTGGATATGGCTGGCCGACAGCTGCGGCAAAATGGTCTGGTTCAGGAGGGCGTACTGGCGGTCGACGATCTGGTGGCACTCTACGCTGGTGCGCTCAAGCGCCGCGGCCAATGCCGGCGACTCGGCGCTGACGCCTTCAACCTGGCTGTTTGCCAGCAGGCTGGCGATCCGCACTTCAAAGAATTCGTCGAGATTGTTGCTTACTATGCATAAATATCGCAATCGCTCCAGCAGCGGCACGTGCCTGTCCTCGGCCTGGGCCATGACGCGCCGGTTGAAGGCCAGTTGCGACAGTTCGCGATTCAGATAGCTTGGGTTGGCGCCTAATCTGGCGCTGGGGTGCTTTGAGTCATCGTCCGGCTTGGTTTTCTTATTCATGAATCAGGCAACTTGTCTGATGGTTACGGCGCAGTGTATGCATTGAATATGACAGCTTCATGAAGAAAAAGGAAGCGTCGCGACAGGTTCGGCATTCCGGGTCAGCGTCGTCCCGCGCCCGGATCAAAAAGATACTACGGCGTAATTACTACGGCGTAATAGATTTTTCTGCCTGTTTTCCCTGATTTTTCTGACAATTTAATGACATTCACATTCATTTTTACCTCGTCATAAAGCTGTCATAAATCTTGGTTAGAGTTCGCCCTGTCTCAGGGGCTGTTGTGAAATTGGCTTCCTTGCAAGGAGATGGATTTCACAACAGTCTCGACTTGGGCACACCACATCTATAGTCAACAAGGGAGTAACAAATGCGATTGAATCACTTCGTTAAAGCCGCCATCCTGGCAATGGGTTCGACACTGGCGGTTTCTTCGGTCATGGCAGCGGAAATCACCGGCGCCGGCGCTTCTTTTCCTTATCCGATCTACTCCAAATGGGCTGAAGCCTACAAAACCGCGACCGGCAACAGCCTGAACTATCAATCGATCGGCTCCGGCGGCGGCATCAAGCAGATCAAGGCGAAAACCGTGGATTTCGGCGCTTCCGACATGCCCCTGAAGGTGGAAGACCTGAACACTGACAACCTGGCGCAGTTCCCGGCGATCATGGGCGGCGTGGTGCCGGTCGTTAACCTGGATGGCGTTACTCCTGGCCAAGTCAAGCTGACCGGCCCTGTGCTGGCTGACATCTACCTGGGCAAGATCACCAAATGGAATGCGCCTGAAATCACGGCTATCAATCCAGGCGTGAAACTGCCGGCGGACGACATCACCGTGGTGTATCGCGCTGACGGCTCCGGCACTTCGTTCGTGTTCACCAGCTACCTGTCGAAGACCAGCCCTGCGTTCAAGACCGGCGTTGGCGCCGGCACCGCGGTCAAATGGCCAGTCGGCGTAGGCGGCAAGGGTAACGAAGGCGTCGCTGCCAACGTGCAAAAGATCAAGGGTTCGATCGGTTATGTTGAATACGCCTATGCCAAGAAAAACAAGCTGCAGCATACCCAGCTGAAGAATCGTGACGGCGGCTTCGTGCAACCGGACGACGAGACTTTCAAGGCTGCCGCAGCCGGCGCCGATTGGGCCAAGACGCCAGGTTTCGCGGTGGATTTCACCGACGCAGCCGGCAAGACCAGCTGGCCTATCACCAGTGCGTCGTTCATCCTGATCCACAAAACCCAGGCCGACGCTGCCAAGGGCAAGGAAGTCCTGAAGTTCTTTGAATGGGCATACAAGAACGGCGGCGCTTCTGCTGCCGAACTGGACTATGTTGCGATTCCTGCATCGGTGGTGAAACTGGTGGAAGAGTCCTGGAAAGCCCAGATCAAGGATAACGCCGGTAAAGCCGTCTGGTAATTGTCCTGCCTTGGCGCATGCTTGAGCTGGCTCAAGCATGCGCTGCAAGCATTGTTCGTGTCGCATGTGTTGAAAATGCTGGTTGTTGAAAATACGCGTGGCGGACAGTTGTTCGGGGAATGTCGAAGAACTGTCCGCATCGTTGAATGTTTTTGGATCACCTAGTCTCTACGCGAAACATCTCCAGGTCGAGCGCGGTCTGGTAGTTGAAATTTCCGCCGCCGCTTCTTATTCTTCATTGGATATCGCTACTCATGAGTGCAAATATTCCTGTCATGGCACAATCGATCTCACCCCAGGCAATCAGCGCTGAAGAAGCGGGTTTATCGCATCAGAGCCTGCTTGCCGCGATGCGCAAGCAGCGCATCCAGGATTTTCTTTTCCACAAGGTCACGCTGCTGTTTTCGCTGATCGTGCTGCTGGTCTTGCTCGGCATCATCGTTTGCCTGGCGATCGGCGCCTGGCCGGTGTTCCGCGAGTTCGGGCCATCGTTCATCACCACCGTCGAGTGGGATCCGGTCAACGACCACTATGGCGCCATGATCGCCATCGTCGGCACCCTGGTGACCTCGTTCATCGCGCTGGCGATCGCGTTTCCGGTAAGTTTCGGGATCGCCTTGTTCCTCACCGAAATCTGCCCGGCGAAATTGCGCCGTCCGCTGGGCACCGCCGTCGAGCTGCTGGCCGGCGTGCCGAGCATCATCTACGGCATGTGGGGACTGTTTGTATTCGCCCCGCTGTTTGCCAAATACGGCCAGCCTTTCCTGTCCTCCACGCTGGGCCAGCTGCCGCTGATCGGCGCCTTGTTCAACGGCCCGAAAATGGGCATTGGCTTGCTGACCGCCGGCCTGATCCTGGCGGTGATGATCATCCCATTCATCTCTTCCGTCATGCGGGACGTATTTGAAGTGGTTCCTGCGGTGCTGAAAGAATCCGCCTACGGCCTTGGCTGCACGCGCTGGGAAGTGGTGCGCAAGGTGGTGCTGCCGTACGCCAAGACCGGCGTCGTCGGCGGCGTCATGCTCGGCCTCGGGCGCGCTTTGGGCGAGACCATGGCGGTGACGTTCGTGATCGGCAATGCACAGCGGCTGTCCTGGTCGCTGTTCGCCTCCGGCAACAGTATTGCCTCGACGCTGGCCAATGAAATCGCCGAGGCTTCCACCACGCTGCACGTATCGGCCTTGTTTGCGCTGGGCCTGATCCTGTTCGTGATTACCTTCATCGTCTTGTCGATCGCCAAAATCATGTTGATGGGCATGTCCCGTAAAGAAGGTGCCAAATGAAAAATTCCCTGCAAGCGGATGCCGATATCCAGGCTAACCCGCTGGTCAACCCGGTCTACCGCAAGCGCCTGCTGATGCATCGCTTCGGCATGGTGCTGTCATTCCTGGCGATGGCCTTGGGCATAGCCGTGCTGGCCTGGATCCTGGCGACGCTGGTGATCAAAGGTTTCGGCGCGCTGAACCTCGGCATCCTGACGCAAAACACGCCGGCCCCGGGTTCCGGCGCCGGCGGCTTGCTGAACCCGATCATCGGCAGCCTGATGCTGGTGGGGCTGGCGACCGTGATCAGCACCCCGGTCGGCATCCTGGCAGGCATCTACCTGGCCGAATACGGCGAAGAGAGCAGGCTGGCGCAGGTGACGCGTTTTGTGACCGACATCATGCTGTCGGCGCCGTCGATCGTGATCGGCTTGTTTGTCTACGCCATCTACGTTGCCAAGGTTGGCCATTTCTCGGGCTGGGCCGGTACGTTTGCCTTGTCCCTGATTGCGGTGCCGGTGGTGGTGCGCACTACCGACAACATGTTGAAACTGGTGCCGGGCAACCTGCGCGAAGCAGCATTCGCGCTGGGCGCGCCGCGCTGGAAAGTGGCCTTGCTGGTGCGCCTGCGTGCGGTCAAGGCCGGCGTGGTCACCGGCGTCCTGCTGGCGGTGGCGCGGATTGCCGGCGAAACGGCGCCGTTGCTGTTCACGGCCTTGAACAACCAGTTCTTCAGCACCAACATGAACAAGCCGATTGCCAACCTGCCGGTGGTGATCAGCCAGTTTGCGATGAGCCCGTTCGACAACTGGGTGCCGCTGGCGTGGGGCGGCGCATTGCTGATCACCTTCAGCGTGCTGGCCTTGAACATCGTGTCGCGTTCGCTTTTCAGCCAGAAAATTCCAGGTTAACGAATTCACTTAGATTGCCATCCTTACTGGTCAATATTATGCAAACCTCAATCAAACCGAATACTCTCGACAAGCAGCCGACCATAGAAATCTCGCAGCTGAATTTTTACTATGGCGCGTTCCAGGGCTTGAAGAATATCAACCTGCATGTCAATGAAAAGAAAGTGACTGCATTCATCGGCCCTTCGGGCTGCGGCAAATCGACCTTGCTGCGCACCCTGAACCGGATGTACGACCTGTACCCGGGCCAGCGCGCGGAAGGCAAGATCATGTACGCCGGCCGCAACATCCTGGAAGCGGGGCAGGACCTGAACATGCTGCGCGCCAAGGTTGGCATGGTGTTCCAGAAGCCGACGCCGTTTCCGATGTCGATCTACGACAACATCGCATTCGGCATCCGCCTGTATGAAAACCTGCCCAAGGGCGAGATGGACGAGCGCGTCGAGTGGGCCTTGTCGAAGGCTGCCCTGTGGGGCGAGGTCAAGGACAAGCTGAACAAGAGCGGCCTGAGCCTGTCCGGCGGCCAGCAGCAGCGCCTGTGCATTGCGCGCAGCGTGGCGGTGCGCCCCGATGTCTTGCTGCTGGACGAGCCGACCTCGGCGCTGGATCCGATCTCGACCGCCAAGGTGGAAGAACTGATCAGCGAGCTGAAGCAGGATTACACCATCGCCATCGTGACCCATAACATGCAACAGGCGGCGCGCTGTTCCGACTACACCGCCTACATGTATCTGGGCGAGCTGGTGGAATTCGGCGAAACCGACCAGATCTTCATGAACCCGGCACGGAAAGAGACGCAGGATTACATCACGGGCCGCTTCGGTTAATGCCAGCGACAGCCTCAACCTTGACGCGTAAAGAACAGAAGGAAACAAGATGACCGGCGAACACTCTTCAAAACAGTACGATACGGACCTGGAAACCATACGTTCCAAGGTATTGCTCATGGGCGGCCTGGTCGAGCGCCAGTTCCAAGAAGCGATCAACGTTTTCCGCAACGGCAACCTCGATGCGGCGGAACGGGTGATCAAGGACGACGACCAGGTCAACCGCCTGGAAATCGAGCTGGACGACGCCTGCAGCCACCTGATCGTGCGCCGCCAGCCGACCGCCAACGACCTGCGCACGGTGATGGCGACCATCAAGGTGATCACCGACCTGGAGCGGATCGGCGACGAAGCGGCAAAAATCGCGCGCACTGCGATCCATCTGCACAAGCGCGGCGCCGGCACCATCGACCATACCGAAACGGTGCGCGTCATCGCTGTCGGCGCGGCCGACCTGCTGCACGATGCGCTGGATGCGCTGGCGCGCCTGGATGAAAAACAGGCCATGAAGCTGATCGCGCAAGACGAAGTGATCGACCGCGATTTCCGTTCGATCATGCGCAACCTGATTACTTTCATGATGGAAGATCCGCGCACGATTTCGGCGTCGATGGATACCCTGTGGGTGGCCAAGGCGGTCGAACGCATCGGCGACCATGCCAAGAACATTGCCGAATACGTGATCTACATTGTCGAGGGCAAGGATATCCGCCATACCGATTACGCCACCAGCCAGTTCGATGACGAAGTGTAATGTCATGTCAACCGCGTGTTAAAAAATGGCCGCTGATAAAACATCCATCCTGATCATTGAAGACGAGCCGGCGATCGCCGAACTGATTGGTTTCACCATCAAGGAAGCCGGCTGGACTCCCTCCATCGTGCATACCGCCGCCGATGGCTGGGAATTCGTCCAGCGCCGCACGCCGCACCTGGTGCTGCTGGACTGGATGCTGCCGGACCAGAGCGGTTTGCGCCTGCTGTCGCAAATGCGCGCCGACCGCCAGCTGCAGTCCATGCTGATCATGATGCTGACCGCGAAAAGCATGGAAGAGGACAAGATCTCCGGCCTCGACAACGGCGCCGACGACTACATGACCAAGCCGTTTTCGCCGCGTGAGCTGACCTCACGGGTCAAGGCCCTGCTGCGGCGCAAGGGGACCGACGAAGTCCCCGGCATGATGTCGGCCGGCGCGGTGTCGCTCGATCCGGCCAGCTGTTCAGTCTGCCTGGAAAACCAGAAAATCGATATCGGCCACGCCGAATACCGCCTGCTGAAATTCTTCATGGCCAATCCAGACCGGGTGTTCTCGCGCAGCCAGCTGCTGGACAAGGTCTGGGGCGACCACGTGGTGATCGAAGAACGCACCGTCGATGTCCATGTGCTGCGCCTGCGCAAGGCGCTGCGCGAATCGGAACACCTGATCCGCACGGTGCGCAGCGTCGGCTACATGCTTTCGGCAAAATAGCGCAATAATATACAGCTGGGTTTCAAGCGCTGGCCGGTTGCCGTGATCCGGCGCTGTGAACGATGCTCCCCTCGCATAATAGTGATTTATGAATCCACAGATGTTGTTCTGGATCCCGGCATTGCTGCGGATCCTGCTGATCTTTGTCATCTCAGGCGTGGTCTGGGCCTTGTTTGGCGTACTGCCCGGCCTGCTGCTGGGTTTGGCCCTGATGTCGGTTGCGGTTGTGGTGCAGCTGCATTACCTGTTCCGGCTCAGCGGCTGGCTCGATAATCCGCGCAGCGAAAAGCTGCCGGACGGCTGGGGTGCGTGGACCGACATTTTTTCGCGCCTGTACCGCTTGCGGCGCGACGACGAGAAACACCAGACCGAACTGAGCGAATGGCTGGCGCGCTTCCGCCAGGCCATGCACTTGCTGCCTGACGGCGTTGTCATCATGGACGACGTCTTGTTCCTGGAGTGGTGCAATCCGGCCGCCGAACGCCATCTTGGACTGCAGCATGGGCGCGACAAGGGCATGCGGGTGACCAACCTGATCCGCACCCCGGACTTTATCGATTACATCATCCTGGGCCGTTACGACCAGCCGCTGACCCTGAGCCTGCGCGAGCGCAAGCTGATCGTGCAGATCATCCCGTTCGAGAACCGGCGCCAGATCCTGGTGACCCACGACGCCACCGAATCCGAAAGGATCGACATGATGCGGCGCGATTTCATCGCCAATGCGTCGCATGAACTGCGCACACCGCTGACCGTGATCAACGGCTTCCTGGAAATTGCGCAGGCGCAGCCGGATCTCGACCCGAAAACCCGCGCCGGCCACCTGCAGCTGATGACAGAGCAGGGACACCGCATGCAGAACCTGATCGGCGACATGCTGACCCTGACGCGGCTAGAGTCGATCGATTATCCCTTGCGTCCCGAACCGGTGGACATGCAGGCCATGCTGCGCAGCCTGCTGCTGGAAGCCGAGGTGCTGTCGGCTGGCAAGCACAGCTTTTCGCTGGCGGTCGACGGGCCCGACATCAACGGCAGCAACGACGAGCTGCGCAGCGCTTTCAGCAACCTGATTTCCAACGCTGTCCGCTACACGCCGGCCGGCGGCAAGATCCAGATTCTCTGGCAGAACGGCAAGGCCGGGCCGCAGCTGGTGGTCAGGGATTCGGGCATCGGCATCAGCGCCGAGCATATCTCGCGGTTGACCGAGCGTTTTTACCGTGTCGATAAAAGCCGTTCGCGCGAAACCCAGGGCACCGGCCTTGGCTTGGCGATCGTCAAGCATGTGCTGCTACGCCATCACGGCAGCCTGGTGGTCGAGTCGCGGCCTGGCGAGGGCAGCGTGTTTACCGTCAAATTGCCGGCAACGTCAATCGTTGCTGCGGCGAAAGATCAAGCGTAATTCCAGCGGCGCGGCGGTCTGAACTCTTCAACATCGGCTACAATTCTGCGGCGGCACTTGCCGCCGGCCGCGTTCGTTGTCGATGACTGACAGCGTTTGCGCTTCTTCTTCATCTTGCTCAATGTCCCGCCTCCCTCATATGTCCTTGCCACGCTTATTGCAGCCCCTGAGCCTCGTTTTATGCGTTTTGCTGGCCGCCTGCGGCAGCAACTCGATCGCGCCGCAAGTGCCGCCGGTGGCGGTCGCTCCGATTGTCCAGCCGAAAGTCCCCAAGCCGGTCAAGATCGGCCTGGCGCTGGGCGGGGGCGCTGCCCGCGGTTTTGCCCATATCGGCGTGATCAAGGCGCTGGAGGCGCAGGGGATCGTGCCGGACATCGTGGTCGGCACCAGCGCCGGCAGCGTGGTCGGCGCACTGTATGCGGCGGGCAATAACGGCTTTGCGCTGCAGAAGATCGCCTTGCAGATGGACGAAGCCGCCATTTCCGACTGGTCGGTGCCGTTCTTTGCCAAGGTCAGCGGCGTGCTGAAGGGCGAGGCGATCCAGAACTATGTCAACAAGACCATCCGCAATGTGCCTATCGAAAAGCTGAAAATCCCGTTCGGCGCCGTCGCCACCGATTTGAACAGCGGCGCGCCGATCCTGTTTCGCCGCGGCAATACCGGAGTCGCGGTGCGGGCTTCTTCGGCGGTGCCGGGCGTGTTCCAGTCGGTGAACATCGGCGGCCACCTGTATGTCGATGGCGGCCTGGTGTCGCCGGTGCCGGTGCGCTTTGCCCATGAAATGGGCGCGGATTTCGTGATTGCGGTGAATATTTCGGCTTCGCCTGAGGCGCAGGCCGCATCCAGTTCGGTCGATGTGCTGCTGCAGACTTTCGCCATCATGGGACAAAGCATCAATAGCTACGAATTGAAGGACGCCGACATTGTCATTCGTCCCGACCTGGGGGCGATGAAGGGCAACGACTTCGCCGCACGCAATACAGCGATCCTGGCCGGCGAGCAGGCAGCGATGGCGCAGATGGCGGCCATCAAGAAGAAATTGAAGGAAAAGCGCGAGGAATAACGGTGGGGGCGGGAGCGAAGCGAAGGCCAAGCGCGCACCAAGCAAAAAGCCCCTGGCAGTCTTCGACTGGCAGGGGCTTTTTGCAGGTAGAGCTGTTATTGATGGTTGTCGCTGCCAGGCTCTGGATCGTTGATGCGGCGCGCGCCGTTAAAGCGCGATTTCCAGTAAGCCAGGTCCATGCTTTCGATGCGGACTTTGCCGCCGGTGGACGGGGCGTGGATGAACTTGTTGTCGCCCAGGTAGATACCGACGTGGGAGAAGCTGCGGCGCAGCGTGTTATAGAACACCAGGTCGCCCGGCTTCAAGTCCTGCTTGTCGATTTTTTCACCGCTGCGGCTCAGTTCGGCTGCCGTGCGCGGAACATTGACGCCCCAGGCGTCCTTGAAAACATACCGTACCAGGCCGCTGCAATCCAGGCCGTTTTCCGGGTTATTGCCACCGTATTTGTAGTGAATGCCGATCATGCCCATTGCGCTGACAGCCAAGTCCGACGCCCGATCGGTAAATTGCTGGAGTTTGCTGCGGGTGCTGCTCGGTTGCGGCCGCATGTCGATATCGGTGATATCGGAAGCGCGGGCGGGACTGCACAGCCATAAGCCGGCGAGCAGCGCGCAAGCGAGCGCGAAGGTCTGGAATAGGGGGAAGGCTTCTTTGATCGTCATCGTTACGGGTGGGCGTTGGGACATTACGATCGCACGAATGTAAGTGAATAAGAGGTACCTGTCAAACTTGGCAGGCGACGGGGGCAAACTATATCATGTCAATACACTAATTAAAATCAGATAAATCCGAACGGCGGCAGGGAATTTCCTGCATTTGGGTTTTCTTCCAAGCAAATATCGCGCCAGAAATAATCTGCCGGGAATGACGGCGGCGCAGATGCCTATTGCAGAGCACTAAAGTACAATAATCAGTTATTTCACAAGGAGCAAAAATGAAATCCAAACAAGTGTTGACACTCGACGATGTCAAGAAAATCGCTGCGGCTGCAGAGGCTGAGGCGGTGAAGAACCGCTGGGCTGTGACAATTTCGATCGTTGACGATGGCGGCCACTTGCTGTGGCTGCAACGGCTCGACGGCTGCGCGCCGATTTCGGCCCATATCGCGCCGGCCAAGGCCAAGACAGCTGCGCTGGGCCAGCGTGAATCGAAGATTTACGAAGACATGATCAACAACGGCCGTTTCTCGTTCATTACCGCACCAAACCTGGAAGGTTTGCTGGAGGGCGGGGTGCCTATCGTGGTCGGCGGCGAATATCTTGGCGCAGTCGGCGTTTCCGGCGTGAAGTCGAGCGAAGACGTGCAGATCGCCAAGGCCGGCATTGCCGCTTTGAGCGCCTGATCCGAGACCGGGGACCACGGTCGGCTGCCGCGGTTTGCCGGTTCGGAATGCCGGACCGGCAAACTGACCAATATTGTCTGCGGCATCCTCTGTTGCGGCGCTGTTTGTCAGTTAAGTTGTCAATTGCATCATCGCCGCATGTCTTTGCAAATTATTTATACAAAAACCCTCAGCTTGGCGTCGGATCGGATTGCCGGGTAGGTCGTTGTCGGCTATAATTGCAGGGTTTAGCCCAATTTACTCCGCCGTAGCGCGTACCACCTTCCATCTCGTCCCAAAAAGACTAATAAAGCCGCCAAATCAACACTGTTTGGGGTTTCATAGCGGTCGTTTGGCGCAGCGCAGCGGCGGTAACAACATCAGGAGTTACCCCTTGCAGCCATTTTTTTCTGGCCTCACCGTACCGGCCATCCTCGCGCTAGCAGATGGGACGATTTTCCAAGGTATTTCCATTGGCGCTGCCGGTCATACGACTGGCGAAGTCGTATTCAATACCGCCATGACCGGCTACCAGGAAATCCTCACCGATCCAAGCTATAGCCGCCAGATCGTCACCCTTACTTATCCGCATATCGGCAATACCGGCGTCAATGAAGAAGATGTCGAATCTTCGCAAATCCATGCCGCCGGCCTCATCATCCGCGACCTGCCGCGCCTGGTCTCGAATTTCCGTTCCACCAAGACCCTCGACGCCTACCTGCAGGAATCGAACATCGTCGCCATCGCCGGCATCGATACCCGCAAGCTGACCCGCATCCTGCGCGAAAAGGGTGCGCAGGGCGGCGCCATCGTTGCCGGCGAGCAGGATATCGCAGCCGCAACCGCCAAGGCGCTGGAACTGGCGCGCGGTTTCCCCGGCCTGGCCGGCATGGACCTGGCCAAGGTGGTTTCGACCACCAAGGCTTACAGCTGGAGCCAGACGGAATGGCGCCTCGGCCGCGGCTACGATCAGCAGATCACGCCTAAATACCACGTGGTGGCGTTCGACTACGGCGTCAAGTTCAATATCCTGCGCATGCTGGCGCAGCGCGGCTGCAAGATTACCGTGCTGCCGGCCCAGGCTTCGGCTGCCGATGCGCTGGCGCTCAACCCGGACGGGATTTTCCTGTCCAACGGTCCTGGCGACCCGGAGCCTTGCGACTACGCGATTGCCGCCACCAAGGAACTGATCGAGCGCGGCGTGCCGACCTTCGGCATCTGCCTCGGCCACCAGATCATGGCGCTGGCCTCCGGCGCCAAGACGCTGAAGATGAAGTTCGGCCACCACGGCGCCAATCATCCGGTGCAGGACCTGGACAGCAAGCAAGTGCTGATCACTTCGCAAAACCACGGTTTTGCAGTGGATGGCGCGACCTTGCCGGCCAATTGCCGCGTCACCCACGTTTCCCTGTTCGACGGTTCGCTGCAGGGTTTCGCCCGCACCGACAAGCCGGCGTTCTGCTTCCAGGGCCACCCGGAAGCGTCGCCCGGCCCGCATGACATCGCCCCCTTGTTCGATCGTTTCATTCAATTGATGAATCAAACGATGTTGGAGAAAAATAAAAATGCCTAAGCGTAGTGATTTAAAAAGTATCCTGATCATCGGCGCCGGCCCGATCATCATCGGCCAGGCCTGCGAGTTCGACTACTCCGGCGCGCAGGCTTGCAAGGCGCTGCGCGAAGAGGGTTACAAGGTAATCCTGGTCAACAGCAACCCGGCTACCATCATGACCGACCCGGAAATGGCCGATGTCACCTACATCGAGCCGATTACCTGGCAAGCGGTGGAGCGCATCATCGCCAAGGAAAAGCCGGACGCGATCCTGCCGACCATGGGCGGCCAGACCGCGCTGAACTGCGCGCTGGACCTGCATCGCCACGGCATCCTGGAAAAATACAAGGTTGAACTGATCGGCGCTTCCCCGGAAGCGATCGACAAGGCTGAAGACCGTTCCAAGTTCAAGGCTGCAATGACCAAGATCGGCCTCGGTTCGGCCCGTTCCGGCGTGGCCCACACCATGGAAGAATCGTGGGGCGTGCAGAAGGAACTCGGCTTCCCGGTCATCATCCGGCCGTCGTTCACCATGGGCGGCACCGGCGGCGGCATTGCCTACAACGCCGAAGAATTCGAAACCATCTGCAAGCGCGGCCTGGAAGCATCGCCGACCAAGGAGCTGCTGATCGAAGAATCGCTGATCGGCTGGAAAGAGTACGAGATGGAAGTGGTGCGCGACAAGGCGGACAACTGCATCATCGTCTGCTCGATCGAAAACCTGGATCCGATGGGCGTGCATACCGGCGACTCGATCACGGTAGCGCCGGCGCAGACGCTGACCGACAAGGAATACCAGATCATGCGTAACGCCTCGCTGGCGGTGCTGCGTGAGATCGGCGTCGATACCGGCGGCTCCAACGTGCAGTTTTCGGTCAACCCGGCTGACGGCCGCATGATCGTGATCGAAATGAATCCGCGCGTATCGCGTTCTTCGGCGCTGGCTTCCAAGGCGACCGGCTTCCCGATCGCCAAGATCGCGGCCAAGCTGGCCGTGGGTTTCACGCTCGACGAGTTGCGCAATGAAATTACCGGCGGCGCCACGCCGGCGTCGTTCGAGCCATCGATCGACTACGTGGTCACCAAGATTCCGCGTTTTGCGTTTGAAAAATTCCCGACCGCCGACAACCACCTGACGACCCAGATGAAATCGGTGGGCGAAGTGATGGCGATCGGCCGCACCTTCCAGGAATCGTTCCAGAAAGCCTTGCGCGGCCTTGAAGTTGGCGTCGACGGCATGAACGAAAAGACCCAGGACCGCGAAGTCATCGAAGAAGAACTCGGCGAGCCGGGCCCGGACCGCATCTGGTATGTGGGCGACGCGTTCGCCCAGGGTTTCACGCTGGAAGAAGTGCATCAGCTGACCCATATCGATCCGTGGTTCCTGTCGCAGATCAAGGAAATCGTCGATATCGAACTGTGGCTGGAAAACAGCCAGACGCTGGAAGCGCTGGATCGCGACACCTTGTTCCGCCTCAAGCAAAAGGGTTTCGGCGACCGCCGCCTGGCCAAGCTGCTGAAGACGACCGATACCGAAGTGCGCAAGAAACGCCTGGCCCTGAATATCCGCCCGGTCTACAAGCGTGTCGACACCTGCGCCGGCGAGTTTTCGACCAACACCGCCTACATGTACTCGACCTACGAGGAAGAGTGCGAATCGAACCCGACCAGCAAAAAGAAAATCATGGTGCTGGGCGGCGGTCCTAACCGCATCGGCCAGGGCATCGAATTCGATTATTGCTGCGTCCACGCGGCGCTGGCGATGCGCGAAGACGGCTACGAGACCATCATGGTCAACTGCAATCCGGAAACCGTGTCGACCGACTACGATACCTCGGACCGCCTGTATTTCGAGCCGGTGACGCTGGAAGACGTGCTGGAAATCGTCGACAAGGAAAAACCATACGGCGTGATCGTGCAGTATGGCGGCCAGACGCCTTTGAAGCTGGCGCTGGACCTGGAAGCCAACGGCGTGCCTATCGTCGGCACTTCGCCGGACATGATCGACGCGGCCGAAGACCGCGAGCGTTTCCAGAAGCTGCTGCACGACCTGAACCTGCGCCAGCCGCCTAACCGCACCGCGCGCACAGAAGAAGACGCATTGCGCCTGGCGCAGGAAATCGGCTATCCGCTGGTGGTGCGTCCTTCCTATGTATTGGGCGGCCGGGCGATGGAAATCGTCCACGAGCAGCGCGACCTCGAGCGCTACATGCGCGAAGCGGTCAAGGTTTCGCACGATTCGCCGGTATTGCTGGACCGCTTCCTGAACGACGCCATCGAAGTCGACGTCGATTGCCTGTCGGACGGCGACCGTACCTTCATCGGCGGCGTCATGGAACATATCGAGCAAGCTGGCGTGCACTCCGGCGATTCGGCCTGTTCGCTGCCGCCTTATTCGCTGGCGCCGGCCACCATCGAAGAGATCAAGCGGCAGACTGCGCTGATGGCCAAGGGCCTGAACGTGGTCGGTTTGATGAACGTGCAGTTTGCGATCCAGCAGATCGACGGCAAGGATGTCGTGTTTGTGCTGGAAGTCAATCCGCGCGCTTCGCGCACCGTGCCGTTCGTATCCAAGGCGACCGGTTTGCAGCTGGCCAAGATTGCGGCTCGCTGCATGGTCGGCCAGTCGCTGGACAGCCAGGGGATCAAGGACGAAGTGGTGCCGAAGTACTTCAGCGTCAAGGAAGCGGTGTTCCCGTTCGTGAAGTTCCCGGGCGTCGATACCATCCTCGGACCGGAAATGAAATCGACCGGCGAAGTGATGGGTGTCGGCAAGACCTTCGGCGAAGCGTTCGTCAAGTCGCAGCTCGGCGCCGGCATCAAGCTGCCGAAGTCGGGCAAGGTATTCCTCAGCGTCAAGGGCAGTGACAAGCCGCGCGCGGTGCAGGTAGCCAAGGACCTGGTAGCGATCGGCTTCTCGGTAGTGGCAACCAAGGGCACGGCAGCGGCGATCAGCGCTGCGGGCATCCCGGTGGAAACCGTGAACAAGGTAGTCGAAGGGCGCCCGCACGTGGTCGACATGATCAAGAACAATGAAATTTCATTGGTGATCAACACCGTCGAAGAAAAGCGCAGCGCGATTGTCGATTCGCGGGCGATCCGTACCTCGGCGCTGGCGGCCCATGCCACGACCTACACCACGATTGCCGGTGCGGAAGCGGCGGTCGAGGGGATGCGTCATCTGGACGAGTTGCATGTCTATGATTTACAAGGGCTGCATAAAACCTTACACTAAGGCCAGATCAGGATGTGCCTAGGCGCATCCTGAATCGCTTCCGGGCTGCAATCGGCGCCGGGAAGCCGACGAAACGCACAATTTAGCTACAGAAGTTCCTGCGGAGGTCATCAGCGCATCTTTTCCCGGTGCGTTTTTGACCTCCGTGACCTTTTATCGTGTGCGTGGCGCACCCTGCGTCATAAACCTTATTTAATATTTGTTGAATACCATCCCTATGAGCTCAGTACCTCTTACCAAGCATGGCGCGCAATTGCTGAAAGATGAATTGCATCATTTGAAAACCAAAGAGCGTCAAGCGGTCATCAAGGCCATCGCGGAAGCGCGCGCGCATGGCGATCTTTCGGAAAACGCGGATTACGATGCGGCGAAAGAGCGGCAAGGTTTTGTCGAAGGCCGGATCGCCGACCTGGAAGGGAAGCTGGGCGCCGCGCAGGTTATTGATCCGGCAACGCTGGATGCGGACGGACGCGTAGTGTTCGCCTCTACGGTCGACCTGGAAGACCTGGAGTCGGGCGATAAGGTGACTTATCAGATCGTCGGCACCGATGAAGCCGATATCAAGCTGTCCAAGGTTTCCGTGACTTCGCCGATCGCACGCGCGCTGATCGGCAAGACCGCGGGCGACGTGGTGGGCGTGCAAGCGCCATCCGGCATTCGCGAGTATGAAATCCTGGAAGTCCGCTACGTCTAAAGCGTGGCCATGACGGCGCCCGGCGGCGCCGGCGCAGCATTCGATCAGAAAATCCGGGAGCAGCAATGTTTGTAGTGCGATGCAGGTTGTTAGTCGCGACCTTGTGGGTCGGTAGTTTGTGGACGGTAGGCTATCTGGTTGCGCCGACCTTGTTTGCCACCTTGCCCGACCGCGTGCTGGCCGGCACCATCGCAGGGAGCCTGTTCCGGATCGAGGCCTGGCTGTCGGTGGCCTGCGGCATAGTCCTGGTCATGCTGTTCAGCTATCGCACCCACGACGATGCGGCGCCGTTGCGCAAGACCCTGATGCGGCTGGCGCTGGCGATGCTGGTTTGCACATTGGTCGGTTATTTCTGCATCCAGCCGTTCATGGCGGATTTGCGGGAGGCGGCGGCCGGCGGTGTCATGAGCGCCGACGCCAAGACCCGGTTCGGCATCCTGCATGGCGTCGCCAGCGGCATCTACCTGATCCAGAGCTTGCTGGGAGTGGGACTGATCCTGCGTTTGCGCAGCTTGCGCTAGGCGGCTGGCCGCCCCGCGCAGGCTGTGGTATTTGCCGAAGCGGCAGGCATCAACGGCCCAATGCGGATTTCTTGCTGCTTTTCTGACGCGGTTTGGCGCGCTTGATATTGCCGCCCTGGGTCACGCGTTCATTGCCTTTTACCATGACCTTGGTCACCGACGGCCGCTTGGTGCCGCTTGGGCTTGGTTTGACGATAGTCACTTCACGCATGCCCTTGCCGCGGCTTTCGCTGCGTTCTTTGGCAGCATCTTTTTGCGGCCGGTACAGGACCAGCAGCTTGCCGATGTGTTGTACCGGGGCTGCGCCGAGTTTTTCGCAAATGGTTTCGTAGATGGCAATCCGTGCCTCGCGATCATCACCGAATACACGCACTTTAATCAGGCCGTGCGAGTTCAGGCTGGCATCGATCTCTTTCATCAGGGACGGCTTCAAGCCATCTTCGCTGATCAGGACCACCGGATTCAGTCCGTGGGCTTGGGAACGGAGCTCGCTACGCTCGGCGGATGTAAGTTTCAACATAAAAATTCCTTAAAAACGGTATTCTACGCGAATGGCAAAGAAGAAATTAAACAAAAACTGGCTGCACGACCACATTAACGATCCTTATGTGAAGCTGGCGCAGAAAGAAGGCTACCGTGCGCGGGCCGCCTACAAGCTGAAAGAAATCGACGAACTGGACAAGCTGATCAAGCCTGGCCAGATCATTGTCGACCTTGGATCGACCCCGGGCAGCTGGTCGCAATACGCGCGCAACAAGCTGGCGGGCCAGGACGGCGGCGGTATCCACGGCATGATCATCGGCCTGGATATCCTGCCGATGGAGCCGATCGCCGATGTCCATTTCATCCAGGGCGACTTCCGCGAGGCGGACAGCCTGCGCCAGCTGGAGCGCCTGCTGGAAGGGCGCAAGGTGGACCTGGTGCTGTCCGACATGGCGCCCAACCTGTCCGGCATCGCCATTTCCGATGCGGCGCGGGTGGAGGAAATTATCGATTTGGCAATTGAATTTGCGCAGCAGCACATGAAGCCGGGCGGCGCCTTGCTGGCGAAATGTTTCAACGGCACCGGCTACAATGAAGTGCTGATGAAATTCCGCCAGGAATTCAAGACCGTGGCCTCTCGGAAGCCCAAAGCCAGCCGCGACAAGTCCTCGGAAATCTTCTTGCTTGGCAAGATATTGAAAAATCCAAGGTAATTAACAAGTTTTCCTTGATTTATCGTTGGTACGGCCACATATCCTGCCTAGCAAGCCGTATCTATTCCGAGTAAAATCTAATGAATACCTCGAAGCTGTACCTATGTCAGGCGCGCAGCGCGTCCAAGGAGTTCTAGTGAACAACATGTTTTCCAAAGCCGCCATCTGGGTGGTCATCGCCCTGGTGCTTTTCACCGTATTCAAGCAGTTCGACGGCCGAGGACTGGCCAGCGGCGCAGGGCCGATTGCCTATTCTGATCTCATCACTGAAATCAGGGCCGGACATATCACCGATGCGACGATTGAAGGGGGCAACATTGTCGCCAGCACTTCGGACGGCAAGAAAGTGAAAACCGCCATTACGTCGCTGGACCGCGGCTTGATCGGCGACTTGGTCAACAACAACGTCAAATTTGAAGTCAAGCAGCCGGAAGAACCATCGTTCCTGCAGCAGATCTTCATTTCCTGGTTCCCGATGATCCTGTTGCTCGGGGTCTGGATCTTCTTCATGCGGCAGATGCAGGGCGGCGGCAAGGGCGGGGCGTTCTCGTTCGGCAAGTCGAAGGCGCGCATGCTTGATGAAAACAGCAATTCTGTCACCTTTGCCGACGTTGCCGGTTGCGACGAAGCCAAGGAAGAAGTTTCCGAACTGGTCGATTTCCTGCGCGACCCTACCAAATTCCAGAAACTGGGCGGCCGTATTCCGCACGGCGTGCTGATGGTCGGTCCTCCGGGTACTGGTAAGACTTTGCTGGCGCGTGCGATTGCCGGCGAAGCCAAAGTACCGTTTTTCACCATTTCCGGTTCGGATTTCGTTGAAATGTTTGTCGGCGTCGGCGCATCGCGGGTACGCGACATGTTCGAGAATGCCAAGAAACATGCTCCCTGCATCATTTTCATCGATGAAATCGATGCGGTGGGCCGTCATCGCGGCGCCGGCATGGGCGGCGGCAATGACGAACGCGAACAGACGCTGAACCAGATGCTGGTCGAGATGGATGGTTTCGAGGCCAATTCCGGCGTGATCGTGATCGCTGCCACCAACCGTTCCGACGTGCTGGACAAAGCCTTGCTGCGTCCAGGCCGTTTCGACCGCCAGGTGGTGGTCGGCTTGCCGGACATCCGCGGCCGTGAGCAGATTTTGAACGTGCACATGCGCAAAGTGCCGATTTCGACCGACGTCAAGGCCGATATCCTGGCGCGCGGCACGCCTGGCTTCTCGGGCGCCGACCTGGCCAACCTGGTTAACGAAGCAGCCCTGTTTGCAGCCCGCCGCGCCAAGCGCCTGGTCGAGATGCAGGATTTCGAGGATGCCAAGGACAAGATCGTCATGGGCCCTGAGCGCAAGTCTGCCGTGATGCGTGAAGAAGAACGCCGTAATACCGCCTATCACGAATCCGGCCATGCCGTGGTCGCGAAGCTGCTGCCGAAAGCCGATCCGGTGCACAAGGTCACCATCATGCCGCGCGGCTTTGCGCTGGGCCTGACCTGGCAATTGCCAGAGCATGACCGCGTCAACATGTACAAGGACAAGATGCTGGAAGAGATCGCCATCCTGTTCGGCGGCCGTATTTCGGAAGAAATCTTCATGCACCAGATGTCGACCGGCGCGTCCAACGACTTCGAGCGCGCTACCAAGCTGGCGCGGGCGATGGTTACCCGTTACGGCATGTCCGAGACCCTGGGCACCATGGTCTATGAAGATACCGAGCAGGACGCGTACTTCGGCCGCATGTCGGCCAAGACCGTGTCGGAAGCCACCCAGCAAAAAGTCGACGCCGAGATCCGCAGCATCCTCGACCAGCAATACGCCTTGTCGCGCCGCCTGCTGGAGGAAAACAAGGACAAGGTCGAAGCCATGACCAAGGCCTTGCTTGACTGGGAAACCATCGACGCTGACCAGATCAACGACATCATGGAAGGCCTGGAGCCGCGCCTGCCGAAAGCCGGCAGCTCGGTGCGCAAGGCGCCTAGCGACAATTCGTCCGGCGGGGTTTCGCCGAACGCCACCGCACCGGCCTGACCTGGCCCGGAGCGCCTGTCTGGCGTCGCGGTTTGTGAAATGACCATCAGCAAGGGTGAGGAGAGATCCTCGCCCTTTTTGTTTATTTTCGCGTTTTCAATAGAATTTCCATATGCAACAGTATTTTCAATGCGGCCGTTACCGGCTGCCGGTCAACACGCCGCAGGCGCGGCCGCTGGTGATGGGCATACTCAACATCACGCCCGATTCGTTTTCCGACGGCGGGCAATTCCATGCGCTCGAATTTGCCTTGTCGCACGCGGAGCAGATGATCGCTGACGGCGTCGACATCATCGACATCGGTGGCGAGTCGAGCCGCCCCGGCAGCCCGGCGCTGTCGCTGGAAGAAGAGCTGGACCGCGTCATGCCGGCGATTTATGCCTTGCGCGATTGCGGCAAGCCGCTCTCCGTCGACACCTACAAGCCGGCCGTGATGCGCGAAGCGCTCGCCGCCGGCGCCGACCTGATCAACGATATCAACGGCTTGCGTGCGCCCGGCGCCTTGGAAGCAGTAAGCGACAGCGATTGCGGTCTGTGCGTCATGCACATGCAGGCCGATCCGCAAACCATGCAGATCAAGCCCGAGTACCAGGATGTGGTGGGCGAAGTCAGCGCTTTTTTGCATGAGCGGGTGGCGGCGCTGGAGCAGGCGGGGATCAGCCGGAATCGCATCAGCATCGATCCAGGCTTTGGTTTTGGCAAGACCTTGGCGCATAATGTTGCCTTGTTGCAAAGCATGGGAGATATCCAGCGTGCGCTGGACTTGCCCTTGCTGGCAGGCATGTCGCGTAAGACCATGCTGGGACAGCTGACCGGCAAGCCGTTGGAGCGGCGCCTTGCCGGCAGCCTGGCGGCGGCTTTGGCGGCGGTTTCGCAGGGTGCTAAGATAGTCCGGGTGCATGATGTGGCCGAGACGGTGGACGCGCTCAAGGTATGGCAGGCGGCGCAGCGGACATGAGCAGCAAGACGGTTATGATTGAAATGCATGTGACTGAGGGTTGAGATGACAAGAAAATATTTTGGTACCGATGGTGTGCGCGGGCGCGTCGGCGTAGCGCCGATTACGCCGGATTTTGTAATGAAGCTGGGTTACGCCGCGGGTAAGGTGCTGGCCCAGGCCAAATCGGGAACCGGCAAGCCAACCGTGCTGATAGGTAAAGATACCCGGGTCTCCGGTTACATGCTGGAAGCCGCGCTGGAGGCGGGTTTTGCCGCCGCCGGCGTCGACGTGATGCTGGCAGGCCCCATGCCGACGCCGGCGATTGCCTACCTGACGCGCGCCTTGCGCTTGTCGGCCGGGGTGGTGATTTCAGCGTCGCATAATCCGTACGAAGACAACGGCATCAAATTTTTCTCGGCGCAAGGGAACAAGCTGGCGGATGCGGTGGAAACCGCCATCGAAGTTGCGCTGGAGCTGCCGATGGTTTGCGTGTCGTCGGATAAGCTGGGCAAGGCAAAGCGCCTGGACGACGCGCCTGGACGTTATATCGAATTCTGCAAAAGCACGTTCCCCAACGAGCTCGACCTGCGCGGACTGACCATCGTGGTCGATAGCGCCCACGGCGCCGCCTACCATATTGCGCCGTACGTATTCCACGAGCTGGGGGCGGAAGTCATTTCTATCGGCAACCAGCCCAACGGCTTCAACATCAACGCCGGTTTCGGCTCCACCGCGCCGGACGCGCTGGCGCTGGCGGTGCGCTCCAACCGCGCGGACATCGGCATTGCGCTGGACGGCGACGCCGACCGCCTGCTGATGGTCGATGCCGGCGGCCGCATCTACAATGGCGACGAGCTGTTGTATGTGATGGTCAAGGACCGCATGAAGTCCGGGCCGGTCAAAGGGGCGGTCGGCACCCTGATGACCAACATGGCGCTGGAAGTGGCGTTCCGCCAGATGGGCGTCGAGTTTGCGCGCGCCAAGGTCGGCGACCGTTATGTGCTGGAAGTGATGAAAGAGCGTGGCTGGATCCTGGGCGGCGAGGGCTCCGGCCATCTGCTTTGCCTCGACAAACATACCACCGGCGACGGCATCGTGTCCGCGCTGCAGGTCTTGTCGGCCTTGAAGCGCGACGGCGAAACGCTGGCGCAGCTGACTGCCGATATGACGCTTTACCCGCAAACCTTGGTCAACGTGAACGTGAGCGCAGGTTTCGACTGGCAGAAGAATCCGGCGATGGTGGCGGAGAAAGAAGCGGTCGAGCGTGAGCTCGGCGATAACGGGCGCGTGCTGATCCGCGCCTCGGGCACCGAGCCGCTGATACGCGTCATGGTCGAAGCCAAGGATGCTGACCTGGCGCAAGCGATGGCGCGCCGGATCGCCGCTAAAGTCACGTCCTGACGATCGACTTCCACTGAATAGAGCCTATTGCCGATGTCGAAATATCAAACCCACATCCTGATCGTCGAAGATGAACCGGGCATCGCCGAGCTGCTGCGGTTTACGCTCGACGACGCCGGCTTTTCCTGCGAAATAGCGTATAGCGCCAGCGAAGCGCGGCAGGCGATCGTCGGGGTCTTGCCCAAGGCCGTGCTGCTGGACTGGATGCTGCCTGACACCTCCGGCCTGGCGCTGCTGCAAGAGTGGCGCAGCCAGCCGCGCAGCGCCACCTTGCCGGTCATCATGCTGACGGCCAAGGGGATGGATGAAGACAAGGTGCGCGGGCTCAATGCCGGCGCCGACGACTATGTCACCAAACCGTTTTCACCCAAGGAACTGATTGCCCGGATCCAGGCGCTGCTGAGGCGCAAGATCCCGGAACTCGGACAAAGCCTGCTCAGCCACGGCTTGATCCAGATAGACACCGACCGTTACCAGGTGACGGTCGACAGCCAGGAAATCGAACTGGACCAGGCTGAGTTCAAGCTGCTGCGTTTCCTGGTGGCGCATCCGGACCGGATTTTCTCGCGCGCGCAGTTGCTCGATAAAGTCTGGGGCGACCATACTTTCATCGAAGAGCGCACGGTGGACGTCCACATCATGCGCCTGCGCAAATCGCTTGGCCTCGCCGCCGATTACGTGAAGACCGTGCGTGGCGTCGGCTATAAGCTCAACGCCGAGCCGGCAGCGTGACAAGAGCCAGACCCGGAGCCAGACCCGGAACCAGGCCCGGAGCCGGCGCCAGCACCCGCAGCGCGCGCAAATTCTGGGTGCCGGCGCTGCTCTGGTTTGGCTTGCTGTCCCTGATTGCGGTAGCGGTCGCCGCGGTTGGCGGCGCTATTGTCGGCCTGCTGTTCTTTAGCTTGTCGCTGGCAGGCTTGCTGTTCCTGCAGATGTGGTCGCTGTACCAGATCGAACGCTGGATGGATACGCCGGTCGGCGGCCGCCGGCCGAAAACCTGGGGATTGTGGGCGCACGCATTTGCTGCGCTGGAAGACATCCGCCTGGAAGACGAGCGCTCGCGGGCCGAGATGGCGGAATGGCTGGCGCGCTTTCGGCAAGCCATGAGCTTGCTGCCGGACGGTGTGGTGATCGTCGATGGCGTGATGCATCTGGAGTGGTGCAATCCCGCGGCGCAAACCCACCTGGGGCTGGACCTGAAGCGCGACGAGGGGCGTTTGCTGACCAACCTGATACGTTCTCCCGATTTCGTCGATTACATGCTCTCGGGGCGTTTCGAACAGCCTTTGCCGTTCATGCATCACGACAGGAAAATCCTGGTGCAGCTGATTTCATTCGAAAGCCGGCGCCAGATCCTGGTCACCCACGATGCCACGCAAAACGAAAAAATGGATACCATGCGGCGCGATTTCATCGCCAATGCATCGCATGAACTGCGCACGCCGCTGACAGTCATCAATGGCTTTCTCGAACATGCGCTGAGCAGCGAAATGAGCGAAGAAACCCGGCAGCGCCAGTTGCATCTGATGGCTGAGCAGGGGCAGCGCATGCAAAGGCTGGTGGCCGACATGCTGACCCTCACCAGGCTGGAATCGCTGGTGCAGCCGCCATCGAACGACACGGTGCGCATCAAGCCGTTGCTGAATCGTTTGGTGGAAGAGGCCAGGGCCTTGTCCGGCGGCAGGCACAGCATCACTTTGCAGGTGCAGGACGTCGACCTGAAAGGCAATCACGATGAGCTGGAAAGCGCGTTTGCCAACCTGCTTTCGAATGCGGTCCGGTATACCCCGGACGGCGGCCGCATCGATGTCAGCTGGGGCATGGAAGAAGAGTGCGCCAGCCTGGTGGTTGCCGACGATGGCATCGGCATCGCGGCCGAACACCTGAGCAGGCTTACCGAACGTTTCTACCGCGTCGACAAAACCCGGTCACGCGCTACACAGGGAACCGGCCTCGGCCTGGCGATCGTGAAACATGTCCTGCTGCGCCATCGCGGCCGCCTTGAAATCACTTCCGAGTATGGCAAGGGCAGCCGTTTCAAGGTGAGTTTCCAGCGCGCGCAACTGGCGCTGCGGCAAGACTGATGAATTTTATAAATGATTTTGGCGCGGCGATTTTTGCGTGATATCGCTGCTTCTTTCCGTAGATTTGCCGATGTTTTAAGCAGAACCAAAAGCAGGCTGAAATTTTTGCCGAAATATGCGTTTTTCTCTCGCATATTTTTCCAAATTCTGGTCTAATCCGTCTCTCAAGTTTTTCAGCAGATAAGCTTTTGGCGGTACCGTTATTGGGTTGGTTTTTGCGGCAGGATTTGAAAATTTCCCTGTATAAAAATTTGACAAAAATCGGAATACTGTTTATTATCTTGCTTCTCGGAGTGTAGCGCAGCCCGGTAGCGCACCTGGTTTGGGACCAGGGGGTCCAAGGTTCGAATCCTTGTACTCCGACCATATTTAAGTTGTAAGATCAATGACTTGGAAGAGAAATCTTCCGAGTCATTTTTCTTTGCGCGCGATTTTTTTGCACGACTTTCCGTTGATTACCCTGCGCAGCCTGGGGATATTCCGCGTTTTCCGCACAAGATTTGCCATCTCGATAAGCCGTGCAATTGTCGGCGTAGCATAGTGCGCCGACATGTTGTTTACCCCATGGCCCATCAATACCGCCCGGTCCTCGGAAAGGATGCCGGCATCACGCAGGCGCTGCCCAAATGTGCGCCCTGAAAGCCCTCAGGGTGAGGGCATATTATGCGGGACTTGCAAAGAGTCACTGACCACTTTACAGGATGGCAGATGGCTCCTGCTCGGGGGCGGATCGATGGGGGCCAGTAGCGCTTTGGTTTTCGCAAACGCGATCACGCCCGCTGGATTTTGCCGCGTAAAGGGCCTTGTCGGCCGCCTGTATCAGCTCTAACGGATTGTCCAGGTTCTGAATGGGGATAAACGCATCAACGCCTGCGCTGACGGTGACCACGCCGGCCGAATTGCCCGTATGCTCGATACCAAGATTGTGGATTTCCAAACGGATTTTTTCTGCAATGGTCATTGCTCCGCGTACGTCAGTACCGGGAAGCAGAACGCCAAGCTCTTCCCCGCCGTAGCGGGCAGCGACGTCGCCAGGCCGGTTCTGATTGGTTTTGATTACCTGGCTGATTTTTCGCAAGCATTCATCGCCTGCTGCGTGACCGTATATGTCGTTATATTGTTTGAAGCAGTCAACATCGATCATGATGAGCGCCAATGAACTTGCCTCTCGCACCGCGCGGCTGAATTCCTTGTCCAGCGCGAGGTCAAAATGACGACGATTTGCGAGTCCTGTGAGACCGTCTTGCAATGCGAGCCTTTCGAGCGTCTGGTTGAGTGTTTCCAATGCATCCCGTGCTCGTACAAGTTCTGCTTCGGCATTCAGGCGTTGCTTGATTTGGCCCACGAGGTGGAATCCCAGCATGCTCAATACGATGAGCAGTATCCCCACGCCGGTGGAGTGCAAATAGGTATCCGTGAGCCAATCTGCGAGGATTTCATCTTCCGACAACGCCGTGGCGACGAACAAGGGATAGTGCTCCAAGTGTCGAAAGCTATTCAGACGCCTCACGTTGTCTAGCGCAGAAACGATAACAATCGTGCCGCTGGCCTTCTTCGCTACGTTGTCGCGAAACAGGGGGATGTTTGCAATATTTTTTCCATTGGTATCGGCCAAAAGCGGCCGGCGGGTCAGCATGATGCCATTGTTTAGCCCAAGCACGATCACGCCGTGCTGGCCAATCTCGAAGCTTTTGTAGAATTTGTTGAAATAATCCATGTTGATGGTGGCCAGCGCAACGCCGGCGAAGCTGCCGTCTGCATGTTCGATCCTGCGCGAAACGGTAATGATCCATGCGCCCGTTGAACGGCTTCGGATCGGCAGTCCAATGTACGGTTTCGGATCGGCGTGGGTGCTGTGATAGATGAAATAATCGCGATCCGAATTGTTAACGTTGGATGGCATGGCCGGTAAGGCGTTAACCAGCCAATTTCCTTTTTCGTCATAGACGAACAAGCCTTGGAGCTGAGGCAATTCTATAACCCTCCGCACCAGCAGCTCATGCATGCGCCGCAGGGCCTCGGGACCGGTACCGTCCGTTTGTACCCGTTCAACCAGGCCCACCAGCGTGGTGTCGGCTGCTTTAATCGTGTCGTCGGCGTGCTGTGCTATGGCTCGCGTCATGTTAGACGTGGAAATTCCCATCTCGCGCAGCTGAATATTGCGGGCGGTCCAGCTTCGCCAGCCATCAATGAATACCAAAGATAGACAGACAAGAACGACGAAAATTAAGGCCAACGACGTAATTGGGATCCGTTTGGTCACTAATTCTGTTTGCCGCGCCAATGTGTCTCGAAGACCGTTCATGATTTTATGGGGAGCTGATTACAAGTTTAAAAGTCGGCGTGTCTCTCTTCTGTCGCATAACCACGCGCTTGCGGATACCGGAAAATATTTTCATGTGGAAACTATTATTGATCATAGGGCGGCATAGATCAATGCAATAGTTATTTATTAATTGCTTGGTGCCGCCGCGTTGGCGTGTGCTGTGTTGCCCGTTCGCTGCCTTGCCCGCAAGAAAATTTCCCCATCAGCTGCCGGTTACAGGTGATCGTAACGATTAAATAGGTGTAGAATTGATTCCAAATGGCAACATTTTGTGGGTTATTGTCGAACGTCAAGACTGACGCCAATCATTTGCCGGTGCCAATAGAACAGCTATTTCAACTCGGCATTCCCTCTTTTAGGAGGTGTTATGGACTCAATTCCATTCGAAAAAGTCTCGGTCTCGGAAGCAAAAGCCGTACTTGATGCAGAGCAGCGCAGGAAGCAAGAAAAGAATTGGGACCAATTGCGCCGCTTGCATGAGCCTGCCGATTTGAAATTGCAGGAACGGACATACAATTGGTTGCTGTCGCTGCCTACGGAAATCTGGCCTTTATGGCTCATCAAACATTATCCGCGTATCGCCAATCAATTTGCCGCAGTTTGGCCGCGGCATGCCGCCAGTGAAAAACTGTTTGCTGAACTCTTGCTGGATCAACGAGGCACCCGCAAAGGTTTTCCTGCAGATGTCTCCAGGGAAATCATGGCTTTGAAGCTGTATTACGACACACAAAAAGTTCCAGCTGCCAAGCAGCTGAGCCCGCTGGAAAAGGCAAACGACGCTTGATTACGCCGAATCATCCGCCTCCTTGGAAGGGATTGATCTGGCAGGCCTGCCATTATTCGTCTTAGAGCATTCTTACTTGCTCCCAGTCGGTCAGGCCTTGAAATATTTTATCGATCCCGTCCTGTTTCAAGGTACGCATGCCTTCCCCAATGGCGGTTTGCAATATTTCGGGGACATTCGCTTTGGCATGGATTTTTTTCTTGATGGCGGGACTGTTGACCAGTAATTCGTGTACGCCCAATCTGCCTTTATAACCGCTCTTGTCACATTTTTCGCATCCCACGGCCTTGTATAACGTGAGAACAGTGCCGTCGTCGCCATATTGTTTTTGCCATTGCGCTGCTACGTCGTCTTCCCGGAGTCCGGTTTCCAGGCAATATTCGTAAGCAAGCATCTTGATTTGCTCGGCGGTGGCGGAATAAGGCTGGCGGCAGCTTGTACACAATTTACGCGTGAGCCGTTGACCGACTACGCCTAACAGCGCATCTGCAAAATTAAACGGATCCAGGCCGAGATCCAATAACCTGACGACGCTTTCGACCGCACTGTTGGTATGCAATGTGGAAAATACCAGATGCCCGGTTAGTGAAGCTTCAATGACGGTCCGGGCCGTTTCCGGGTCCCTTGTTTCTCCTACCATGATGACATCGGGATCGGCTCGCAAAAAGCTCCGCAATACGGCGGCGAATGTCAGGTCGATTTTTGCGTGAACCTGTACTTGCCGCAGGCCTTTCTGGGTAATTTCTATAGGGTCCTCGACCGTCCATATTTTTCGTTCGCTGGTATTGATATAACTGAGCAAGGAATGCAAAGTCGTCGTTTTACCTGACCCGGTGGGGCCGCAGACGAATAGCAGGCCATGAGGTTTCAGGGCAAGTTTCTTGAGTCCTTCCAGCACCGCGGTAGACAGGCCCAGTGCGTCCAGGGATAAGGCCTTTGGCGCTGCGAGTATGCGCATCACGATATCTTCCAGGCCTTCCGTAGTCGGCATGGTGACGACTCGCAGTTCAATTTTCGCAGGACCAAACTGCTCAAAATTCAGTTTCCCATCTTGTGAGCGGCGCTTCTCGGAAATGTCGAGGCGGCTCATGATCTTAAGGCGGGAAACCAAGGCATTACGGTAGTTGGCCGGAATGTTCGAATAATCGACCATGATGCCGTCCTTGCGAAAGCGGACCCGGGTGGGCTCATTGCCTTTCATGACTTCGATATGGATGTCGGAGGCGCCTTGTTCGAATGCATCGAGGATGATCTTGTTGACCAGGCGAACCGTGGCGTTGTCGGATTCGGTAATGACCTCACTGCCAACCTGGCTTGGCTCGGCGCTGCCGCCATCATCCATTTTAGAAACAAACTCTGCGATATCCTGACGTTCCCCTTGCCGGCCATAAAATCTTGGAATGACCTCGGCCAGGTCAGTCTCCGACGCCATGACGGGATCAATCGTCAGCTTGGAAAAAAATGATAATGCCTTCAACGCTTCCGACGACAGCGGATCTTCCATTGCCACCACCATGCGCGACTGGGTTCGGTATAGCGGCATGACAATGTATTTTCGTGCCAGGTCGGCAGGCACTACCTTGGTTAAATTCAAGTCAAACTGGAACTGGGGCAGGGTAACGAAGGGGATGCCAAGCTTTTTCGCCAATATTCTTTTAATGCTTTCTTTGGTGACAAAACCCATGCCGACAAGGATTTCTCCCAGGTGCAGCTTTCTGTCTTCATGTTGTTTCTTTAGCGCTTGCGCCAGCTGTTCAACGGTGATCAAATTCTCTTGAACCAATGCTTCCCCAAGCTTGAGGTGAGGCATCGATCTTTGTTTTTGCAACGCCTTTTCCACTTCCGCTTCTGAGACAAGGCTTTCCAGCTGCAGATATTCGCCCAGCTTGGATTCCCGCAGCTGGCCTTGCTTCTTCAAGCCCGCATCGACAGCGTCCGCCGACGCCATTCTGGTGTCTATCAGCATCTGGCCAAGCTTGTCGCCAATTTGATAATTGGCAATTGCTTCTGTTGGAATAAACCAGCGCAAAACGTTGTTGCCGACGCCAACAAGAAATAGAAAGAGCCCGATTTCACGCGGAACGTAACCTATCGTTTCGGATAGCAGATGTTCTCCGTCCTTGAACGTAATCACGCATTTTTGCCGAATCGGGATGGGCAAATCTCCTTGTGTTTCGACCGTTGAAGGCAATTCCATTTTCTTTAACTCTATCGGCGACGTTAAGCGGATACTTTTGAAATTGGAAAAGCCGATACGCAAGTTGCCGCCGGCACGTTCCGGATGAAATTCTATCGATGAGGTTTCCAGGTCAAAACCCAGCAGATTTCCGACCTTCCGGTTACCGTCGTTCATGGTAACGATGCATGGCGCCTTGCCATTGTCCGCAGCCGAGGTTGCAGAGATTGATTCGAAGTGTGGCGGCAGTGGCCAGCCGAAATCGGTATCCATGGACTTCTCCGTTTTGATTCAAAAACTGTCGCATTCCAAGAAAAATTATCGTTTGGCGTAACGCTTGGCGAGTTGCGATTCCTTATTTCAAAGCGGGTGCGCTGATGGGCTTGGTGTCCTGTTTCGGATTTTTACCCATCGTGCGTGCTTCGTAGCGACGAAACGACTCTCCAACATGCTGCCGCAGCAATCGGTCATCCCACGGCTTCGTCAGGAATTTATAAACGGCTGCCTCGTTAATTGCGCCGGTCGCCAGCTGTATTTCGGAGTAACCGGAAAGCATGATGCGGACTATATGCGGATAGAGTCCTCTGACCCGGCTTAAGGGATCGATTCCGGGTATTTCAGGTTTACCCAGGTCAGATACAATGACGCCCACAGGATAGATCGCTAGCATTTCCAACGCTTCAAGCGGACTGTTTGTGCTGAAAATTTGATAGCCGTCCGGTAGAAAAAGACGATTGAGGGAGGCCTGTATTTCCTCATCGTTGCAGACCAGCAGCAGGGTGCGCTTGAGTTGCTCGCTGCGTTGGTTGTCATCAAGGAGATGTGTTCCTGCGCTAAGCAACGCATCCATTTCTTCTATCGGCAATGGGCGGCTGAAATAATACCCTTGCATGGTGTCGCATCGGTTGCTGCTTAAAAACCCCAATTGGCCTTCTGTCTCCACCCCTTCGGCAACTGTCGTCATATGAAGGGACTCGGCCATGGCAATGATAGATTTGGTGAGCGAGGCGCCATCGACGCTGTTGGTCACGTCGGTGATGAACGACTTATCGATCTTCACTACATCGAAGGGGAATTCCTTGAGATAGGAAAGACTCGAATATCCGGTGCCGAAATCGTCCAGCGTTAACACCACGCCTATCTCTTTGAGCTGACGCAGTGTTTTTACCGCGGTCTGTCGATCCCGCATGAGCACGCTTTCTGTCAGTTCCAGTTCCAGATATTCAGCGGCGAGGCCGCTATCAAGCAGAGCGCTACGCACGAGTTCGACAATATTCTGTTGTCGAAATTGCCGCGCTGATACGTTGACTGCCATGCTCAGCTCAAGATGCCCTGCAACTTGCCAGGCCTTTGCCTGGACGCAAGCCGTTCTCAATACCCACTCGCCCAAGGGCACAATTAATCCCGTCTCTTCCGCCAAGGGGATAAAGCTGTCCGGGGGGATCAAGCCGACCCCCGGGCGACGCCAGCGCAGCAGCGCTTCAACGCCATTGACTTGTCCACTTTTAAGATCGACCTTGGGTTGGTAGAAAAGCTCGAATTCATGCCGTACGACGGCTTGGCGCAGCGCATTTTCGAGCTCCGCCTGTTCCTCTACCTGAACGCCCATTTCACGGGTATAGAGCTGGAAGCAATTCCGGCCCTTTTCTTTCGCACTGTATAACGCAGCATCTGCCGTTTTCAGCAATGTTTCGCTATTGCCGCCATCCTCAGGATAAATACTCACTCCGATGCTGGTCGTGACATGCAGCGTATGATCGCCGACCAGGAACGGCGAGGAAAACGCATCTAACACTCTTCGCACTGCCGTGTCCGTATCATCGGAGGCGCTGAAAGCCGGCAGCATGATGACGAATTCATCGCCTCCTATTCGCGCTACGGTATCCTCTTCGCGCGTCGCTGTTTTGAGCCTGGCAGCAACCGCCTTCAACAAATTGTCGCCTGCGGGGTGGCCGAAATTGTCGTTAACAAATTTAAATCGATCCAAATCGAGAAACATCACAGCCATGTGCTGGCCGGCACGGTTCGCATGAGCGATTGACTGCGTAATGCGATCGCTCAGCAAGTTGCGGTTGGGCAGGTCTGTAAGCGCATCATGGTTGGCCAGGTATTCGATCCGCGCCTCGTGCATCTTACGTTCAGTGATGTCTTGCAAAGTGCCGCGGAGTGTCAGGATCCGGCCTTGCTCGCGCAACGCTTCCGCCTGTTGGAGCACAATCCTCTCGTCTCCGTTGGGGCGTGTAATACGGTGCTCCAGGCTATAGCTGATGCCTTCAGTGCGCAAATTCATGAAGGAATAAATCAGCTTGGGCTGCTCATCGTTGGGCGCCACTTGCAGCAGCGATTCAAACCGTGGCGGACTATTACTCTCGTCGAGTCCCAGGATCCTGTAGACTTCCGGGGACCAGTAACCGTCGGCGCTTTCCGGGCTATATTCCCAGTTTCCCACATGGGCCAATCCCTGGGCATACGTCAGGCTCGCCTCGCTGCGCGCCAGGTCCTCCAGGGCTTCGCTGGCCCGTAACAGATATCGCACTCGATGCGGCAGCAATTTCCAGCGCATGGGCTTGGAAAGAAAGTCGGTAGCCCCAGCCTCAAATGCCTGCGTAATCGACTCGTCATCGTCGTTTCCGGTAAGGACGACAATCGGTATGCGCTTGCCGTCAAGCAGTCCACGTATGCGCTTGCAGCAAGCAAATCCGTCCATTCCGGGCATGCTGACGTCTAATAGAATGATGTCAGGCTGGAGGCGTTGAAACGCCTCGATGCCTTCGATGCCGCTTGCGGCTTCTTCCACCTTGAAACCCTCAGGTTCGAGCGCTTCTACAACAAGCATGCGTGTCATCGCATCGTCGTCAACGATGAGAACCACGGTAACGTCTTTAGTTTCCTTAGTCATGCGGCAACCCTTTCCAGAGCGAGCGCCACAAGGACGCGGTCAAGTTCTTCCATTGCTCCATCAAATGGTGCGGCGGTTGCCGCCACATCCGCAGAGCGCGCTAGTTGTTCGATTTCACGGCAGTACGCCGCAAGCACCATGGCGCCGACATTTGCACTAGTCGATTTCAGCGTATGTGCAGCACGCTGCAAAGCGTCAGCATCATTCGCCGCAATGGCGTTACGCATTGCGGAAAGCAACCGGGGAGCATCGAGGTTGAACATGTCGACAACCCGGGTGAGTACGTCGGGGCGGCCCGGCTTTTGCAGTGCGCGCAAGACTTGCAGCGCCTTGGGGTCGATGGTGACGGCTTCCGGCGTGGCTGATATGGCTGGAATCTCGTCGGCGATCGGAGTGGAGCTTGGCGCCTTTCTTTCATCTCGAGTCCAGTGCGCGAGCGTCTTTAATAATATGTCGCGGCGGAACGGCTTCGAGATATAGTCGTCCATGCCCGCTTCAAGGCAGCGTTCCCTATCGCCGCCAATGGCATTTGCCGTCAGTGCAATAACGGGAATGCGATGGCCGCCGGTTTCGTTTTCTCGCCGGCGTAGCTCGCGGGTCGCTTCGAAGCCGTCCATTTCCGGCATTTGGCAATCCATCAATACGACATCAAAATCGCTGCTCGCAAGCATGGATAGCACCACGCGACCGTTCTCGGCTGCGGTGACGTGGTATCCGGTATCTTCAAGCATTGCTATGGCGATTTCCTGATTGATCGCATTGTCCTCAGCCAGCAGCACTCGGACCGTTATCCCGGGGAGCAGATTGGTTGCCGCAGCTGGTGCAGGATCGATCGCCTTTAGCATGGGCTGCGCGGTAGTTGGGGTGCCGGCTCCGGTTGCGGCGATGATGCAGTCGTAGAGGTCGGTTCCACGTACCGGTTTGTTAAAACAGTGTTCGATGCCCAGTTTGCGGGCAAGATTGATGTCGTCGACGGTGTCGAACGAAGTGAGCATGACAATCTTCGGCTGAAAGAGAGAAGTATCGGCTTGGATCGCGTGTACCAGGGCAATGCCGTCCATGACAGGCATGCGAACGTCGATGATCGCTACGTCAAAATGCTTGTCGCCGGCTGCGGCGGCGCGTAGCTGATCCAAAGCTTCCGCGCCGCTCGATACGCTCACGGCATCCATATTCCATTCGCCCGCATGCTCCAGGAGAATACTGCGGTCGGTCGCATTGTCATCGACAATCAGCATCCTCAATCCGGCCAGGGATGTCCGTACGGCAGGAGCATGGGACGATATTTCCTCGGCCAGCCGCTCCAGGAGCAAGGTGACCGAAAAAATGGACCCCTGACCCGGCGAACTCTTCAATTCGATTGTTCCTCCCATCATTTCGACGAGCTGCTTGGTGATGACAAGACCTAATCCGGTGCCGCCGTACTTCCGTGAAGTTGAACTATCCGCTTGCTGGAAGGGTTGAAAAAGATGCGCGGCCACCTCCGGTGCTATGCCTATGCCAGTGTCAGAGATCGAAAAACAGATACGGTCGCGATCGTCGCAGCGCACATCGACCACAATTTCTCCACGATCAGTGAACTTGATGGCATTGTTGATCAGATTCGTGATGATTTGGCGCACCCGAACCGAGTCGCCTCTCACATTTTGCGGCAGGTCCTCTGCCATAAGAAGGATGAGATCAAGGCCCTTGCGTTGAGCGCCATGAGCAAGCAGGACAACGACATCGTCGATCGTCTGTCTCAAGTTGAATCCGATTTTCTCCAGTGTCAGCTTGCCTGCTTCGATTTTTGAAAAATCGAGAATGTCGTCGATAACCGTCAGAAGCGACTCGCCAGAGCGGTAAACCGAGTCGACGAAGCGTCGCTGCTTGGCATCCAGCCTGGTACGCAACAATAGTTCAGTCATGCCCAGCACGCCGTTCATGGGAGTGCGGATTTCGTGGCTCATCTTGGCTAAAAACTCCGACTTCGCCTGGTTGCCAGCCTTTGCTTCCGCAGTCGCGTGCTTGAGCTGCGCGTCACGCCGCTCAATATTCTCGAGCATGCTGTTAAAACCGTTGATCAGTATTCCGATTTCGCCCGTACCGTGCTCGAGCACCCGCAAAGAAAGATCCTTCCCGCCTCGTATGCGTTCGATCGTGGCGGACAGGCTGGAAAGCGGGTGCGCGATCGACGTTCCGATCTTGGTATTGACAGCGATGCCGGCGAAAGCCAGTAATAATGTTGCGATCACAATCACGACAAACGATCTATTTACCGAACTCTGCAAATTCGATACGACGCCTTGCTGTTGCTTGCCGATGTTTTCCACTTGCAAGTCGCTGTAAGCAAGTTTTTTCATCGAGACGGCATTGACCTGTTCGACGATTTCGCGTAACGCAGCGTCACTTGCAAGCACACGCATCTTTGCCGTGATGATTCTTTCAGATCCTTCATTGAGTACCTGGATAAGCCGGTTGATGGCATTGGCATCGGCAATGTATTTGTTCTGCTGCGTGCCCAACAGCTCCTTTCTAAACAAAGAATCACTCTCTTTCAATTCTTTTGCCTGGATCCTCGCAGCAGTCACGCTCGTTTTTAATTCAGACTCCGATTCGCTCAGGATCACCCCCCCGATTGCGCTATTCAACTCGTTGACATCAATGGTGATGGCATTTCCAGCGTCTTTCACGCGCGTCGCCTTTTGCAAGAATGCAGTGGCTTCTTCAAGTTTGTGGCGGTCGCGGACCAGTTGCATTTCAATCGGATCGATAGCCTCGGATACTTTCGCATCAATGGATTCAAATTCCCGAATGATGTTTGCTTTTTCCGAAAAATAGCCGGCCTCTGAGGCAGCGTTCGACAGTGTGTTGGAGCGCAACGCGATCAATCCGCCTTTATTGTTGAGGACACGTTCAGTCAATGCCGAAATGGCGTCGCCTATTTCCTTCATTTTTGTCGTGCCGTCCTGCGCATAAGCAAGCCCTTTAATCGCATTTTCCGCAGCTTTCATGCGTTCTTTCAAAGGGGTAAGCCGATAACGGTTCTTTACTGTTTCAATCTCATCGATGATGATGATCATGTCTTTCACGCGCATTCTGATACCGGAGAATTCTTTGATAATCTTGTTCGACGAAAGACTTGCCTGCTGCGCCGCGGCGACCACTGTTTCCGCCTGCGTATTCAGCGTGCCAATACTGGTCTTGATGGTGCTTATCGAGCGCTCTATGTTCTTTAGCGTCTCTTTGATGTTGTGCGCCTCGTCCTTGAATATTTCGGTATCCTGTAGACGGTCGCCGACCGCAAGATTCATCTTTCCCTGCATCGCCTCATATAATGCAGGATTGATGTCAATCCCTTGCTGATCCATTTCTTGGATATTGCTCGTAAGAGTTCTGATCGACTTGATATTGCTGGCGATTGCCGATGAAGACTGTTCTTGCTGCTGACGATCTGTCGACATGCCGAGTTTGAAAAAATTGTCTGACGTTCTTTCGATGGTGCGCTGCAGTTCGCCTGTTTTCAATTGCAGGGGCAGCGATTCCTTGGTAAGCCGGTACACGCTCGAAGAAACGCCGTTCAAGGCGATGAGGCTAGCCGCCGCGATCGCGATCACTCCTAATAGCAGCAATCCTGTACTCGCAAACAGCTTTGTTCTGATTTTCACCAAGACCTCACTTTTGCAACGCGCGGTTCGTTCTTTTCAAGTCGGCTGTCTTGTGTGCTACTTTGGAATTGTGTCGATCGAGGTTATTTTCCCTTGCGATATTCTGGTCAAGAATACCGAATTGGATGCTTGATGATTATCCGGGCCGAGATTGAATTGCAGGCCGCCGATATCCAACCCCTTGATCGATTCGAAGGCGTGGATCAGTCCCGGCCGTGTCAACGCCGGCCCGGTCCTGTCCAAGGCGATGACCATGGCCTTGGCGCTGATACACCCTTCGAAATTGACAAATCCGAGTTTTTCTCCCGGAGCATATTTATTGATGAGTGCCGCGCATTCCCTGGCGAGCGGCAAGTCATGATTTTGCGGGAACGGGACCACTTGCGATATGACGACCCCATCGCCGTCGGTGCCGACCAGCCTGACCAGATTGTCGGTGCCGACGAACGACACGGTCGCTAAACTGGCTTTCAACCCTTCGGTTCTCGCATTTTTGATGAATGTCGACAGCGGCGTATAGGGTCCGACCATGATCACAACGTCGGGCTTGCTCTCTATTAATGTGGCAAGCCCAGCCTGGATTGCAGTCGTCCCGCGTTGGAAAGTCGCCTTTGCCACGATTTCAATGCCGCGCCGTTTTAATGCCATCTCGGTTCCGGCCAGGACCGACAGGCCGAATCCATCGTCTTGGTAAAACACGGCAAAACGTTTGGCGCCTCTGTCCTTGATGAAATGATCAACCAGGATTTCCGTCTCATCGCCATAGCTGGCGCGCAGATTGATCACTTCAGGAATGACTGGCTTGCGTAACAGCATCGCGCCGCTGAAGATACCCACGAGGGGGATCTTGGTGTCCTTGATGATAGGCAGAACGGCGTTGGCGGTTGGCGTGCCGACATATCCGAACAGAGAAAAAACATTTTCCTGGTCGATCATTTTCAATGTTGCATCGATTGCCTTGTCGGGATCGTAGGCATCGTCATCCACCAGTAGATTTATCTGTCGCCCGTGAATCCCGCCATTGGTGTTGACGTCGTTGAAAACCGCCATGGCGCCAATCCGCATGCCTTGGCCCAGTCCGGCGGCCGCCCCGGATTGCGCATTAACCATGCCCAATCGAATTTCAGTGTCGGAAATTCCCGGATCCGCAGCGAATGACTGGCCTGCAAGCATCGTGCTAAACATGAAAAAGATAAGCGATTGCCTTACCACCAGTTGCCTCCTAAATCCGTTGTCAGCTCTGTAAATATGGACGAGAAAATTGACATCAGGCTGTCCATGCAGCCATGGCAATAGTTGCCTTTTGTCTATAGTCGGCCAGAAAAATAACAAGGCAGTTCATGATCGACATATAGCCCCCACACACATATGGCATGGCAATGACCGTGGCCGATTTTCCCCTGGTGAATAGCAGGTTGCATCCGACGGCTGGGCAGTTCAATAGCCATTAACCGCTTTTTTAACATTAATGCTTTAGATGTCACAAAAACAGCTGTCAATATTGATAGGTGGCAACATATTAATAAGCTGGCAATATTAGACATCAAGATTAAGAAGTGATCAGCATTTGCCGCCTGTGGTTTTTTGCCTATTTATCTTCGGCTGCTGGCTGCTGGATGCCGGCATTGCATATCTTCTTGGTCTGGATCGTTGTTGAAGTGCGTCGACCGGATTCTTTGCTTTGTGATTTGTTAAGACAAGACTACACTTAATTTCCATGTGGGAATATTTTTTCTTGCCCATTGGCCCTGTGAGGATGAGCGGTGCACATTGCCGTACCGCAGCAATCTTCCTGCCATCAGGAGAGGGATTTGGTATGGGTGCTGATAATTTTCCGGTATATGACGATATGCCGAGGAAGAATTGGGAGCGGCCTTCCGAGCCACCCATGGTAGTCGCCGACCTGCTGGTGGCCTATCTGGACCAGATGGAAATCGAATGTGTCTTCGGTGTTCCAGGCGGGGCCATCGAGCCTTTTTTCGATGCCCTTGCCAGAAGCAGCCGCAGGGGGGGAGTGCGCCATGTCCTGGCGCGGCACGAAGCGGGAGCTGCCTACATGGCCGACGGTTATGCCCGTGAAACCGGCAAAATCGGCGTCTGCTGCGCCACCTCCGGCCCCGGCTCCACCAATTTGATTACCGGGGTGGCCTGCGCCTACGATAACAATATTCCCTTGCTGGTGATTACAGCGCAGCCAGCCCTGCCTACTTTCGGCAAGCATCCGCTGCAAGAGTCGACTTGCACCGGCGTCGATACGCTGGGCATGCTGCAGCACTGCACACACTACAATTCCCTGGTGTCCCATCCGCAGCAGTTCGAAAACAAGCTCATGACTGCTCTGCAGCGCGCCATCCGCACACCGGTCGGGCCGGTGCACTTAAGCATACCCATCGATGTGTTTCGCAGCCCGAATACGCAGTTGGCTCCCTCTTACGATTTACAAGCGCTTTTGCAGCCGTCGGCGTCGGTGGACGACGAAGCGCTGGCAACGCTGCTCCTGATGCTCTCCAGGGCCGAAAATATCGTCTTGCTAATTGGCGTGGGTTGCGGCGAAGCTATCGGTTCCATACTCCAGTTCGCCGACCTGAGCGGTGCTGCCGTGATTACCACGCCGGACGGCAAGGGCCTGGTAAGCCCGCGGCATCCGCTTTTTCGCGGCGTATTCGGTTTTGCCGGCCACGCCTCCGCCGAGACGGCGATACGGGACAAATCGGTCGACCTGATCATGGCGATCGGCACCGGGATGGGGGAGTGGAGCAGCGGCGGCTGGAGCGACGGTTTGCTCAATTCACGGCTGGTGCACATCGACGATACCGAGGAGCATCTCAGCCAGACCCCGATGGCGCGCTTTCACATGCGGGGACGGATCCTGTCAATTTTCAATCGGCTGGTCAAGCATATGCAGGACGTTCGCCGTTCCGGCAATTTCGAGTATGAACAGAGGCGCTTCGTTCGCAAGCAGCATAGCAGCCAATGGGAGCCGGACACCATGCTGATTGCTCCCAAAAAATACGAGAGCAGCGTCATACCGATTTTGCCGCAACGGCTGATGCGCGAATTAAGCCGGCTGTTTCCGCCGACCACGCGTTTCCTTGCCGATACCGGCAATAGCGCCGCCTGGGCGATTCATTATTTGCAACCCCGGGACAGGCGCATATCCGAAAGACGCCAGGGCGGGGGGGGGAGCGTCCGCGCGCCGGGACGGCGCAAGACCTACGGCGGCTGGCTGCGCGTCATCATGAATTTTGCACCGATGGGCTGGGCTATCGGCGGGGCCATCGGCACCGCCATTGGCAATCCAAAAATGCCTGTGGTATGCATTACCGGAGACGGTAGTTTCTTGATGAACGGCCAGGAAATATCGGTAGCCGTCGCCGAAAAGCTGTCCGTGATTTTTGTTGTCCTCAACGACCAGGCCTTGGGAATGGTCAAGCATGGCCAGCGGCTGGCAGAAGCCGAGCATATCGGCTGCGATTTGCCGCCTACCGATTTCGCTGCCCTGGCGCGGGCCATGGGAGCCGAAGGGCATACCATTCATGCGCCTGAAGATCTGGCCAAGCTAGATATCGCTGCGATGTGCGCGCGACCGGGGCCGACGCTGCTGGACGTGCTGATAGACCGCGACGAGGTGCCTCCAATAAATCTTCGCATGCGGGTTCTCGCTGGAACTCTATAAGGAATAGACATGGGCAAACTGGACGGCAAGACGGTACTCATCACAGGTGGTTCCAGCGGCATCGGTTTGGCAAGCGCAAAGCTTTTCCTGGAGCAGGGCGCCCGCCTGGCGATTACCGGGCGTGATCCGGATGGCTTGGCGCGCGTCCGGGAGGAGCTGGGCGGCGACGTCCTGACGATCCGCAGCGATACGGCGAATCTCACCGAAATAGCATCCTTGATGCAGCAGGTAGAGCGCCGCTTCACACGTCTGGACGTCCTGTTCGTCAATGCCGCCATCGCCACCGCAGCGCCAATGGAACTGGTCTCTGAAACACAATTTGACGACATCATGGGAATCAACTTCAAGGGAGCGTTTTTCACCATCCAGAAAGCGTTGCCGTTGTTTAGCGGGGCGGCATCCATCATTGTCACCACCTCTATCGCCAACCAGCTGGGATCGCCGAATTTCAGCGTCTACGGCGCCAGCAAAGCCGCCTTGCGCTCGCTGGTGCAGTCGTTGGCGCTGGAGCTGATCAGTCGCGGGATCCGGATCAATGCGATCAGTCCTGGCCCCATCGCCACACCGATCTTCGACCGCTTCGGCCTGCCGCCCGCCGTAGCCGACGGCATAAAAACCGAGATTGCGCAAAAGTCTCCGAGCAAACGTTTCGGCCTTCCGTCAGAGGTAGCCAAGGTTGCCCTGTTCCTGGCTTCGGACGATGCGGCCTACGTGGTCGGCGAGGAAATCGTTGTCGATGGCGGCATGAGCCTGCTTTAGCAGTTTCTTTCGAATAAGGAATCAGATGAACGATAAAGAAAGCCCGCACAGCATCCGCAGCAGCGTCTGGCAAGAAGAAGCTGAAACGGACAACCCTTTTGCTGCCGCAGCCTGTTATTGCCGAGGTTACGATGTCTATGGCGATTTGCTCGGCAAGATCGGTTACATCGAATACCTGTATCTCCTGTTCAAGGGCGAACGCCCGCAACCGGCCGTGGCCGCAGTCTTGGAGACATTAGCCGTAGCCTTGGCCAACCCCGGCCCACGCGATCCTTCTGTACACGCGGCGATGGCGGCCGGCGTCGGCGGCTCAACCGCTGCCTCGGTGCTCATGGCAGCGCTGGCTGTCGGCGCCGGTTCGCACGGCGGGGCGCGAGAAATCTTCCTGGCATTGGAGGCATGGAAGAAGAATGGGAACGAACTTGCAAACTGGCGCTCCGCTCTTGCCAGCCCGGCCGCACCGACCCGCCTGCAAGTCTGGCCTGAGCCAGGCCACCCTCCAGGATTCGACCCCTATGGCAAGAGCTGCGCAAATCCGGTACGCCAGACCCTCTCGCAATTGGTCGCGATGATGCCCGCAGGCCACCTGGCGTGGCTGTTGCAAGAAAGAGAGGCGTTGGAATCGATGGCCGGCCACCCGCTGGCGATGACCGGCGTGGCCGCCGCCGCGCTTGCCGATATCGATTTTTCTGCCAGCGAAGGTGAGATGCTGGCCTTGCTGCTGCGGCTGCCGGGCGCGGCCATCCATGCTTTGGAACAAGGCAGGCAGGGTTTTCGCCAGTTTCCTTTCTTTGAACTGGATCTGGAAAACGATCCCGGCCCGGCCTTCGCCAGGGAGCAAGCATGAGAAACATCTTGCTGGACTATGAAGGTCCCCTGCGCACCACGATGGGCGCATGTTTCCCGGGGGAGCGCGCGGTATTTCGCGGACACGATCTGCATGCCGATCTGAAGGACATGGATTGGATCGCGCTATATGCCTTCGGCATCACCGGGCGTCGCTACTCGCCTGAGCAAATAACCGTCCTGCATGCGCTCTGGACTTATACCAGTTACCCGGATCCCCGGTTGTGGAACAACCGCGTTGCCGCCCTGGCGGGTAGTGCCCGCAGTACCGGCGCGCTCGGCATTGCCGCCGCGATCGCGGTTTCGGAAGCCAGCATTTATGGATGGCAGCCGGAATTCGCTGCGGCAGATTTCCTGGTCCGCGCCCATGACCGCATCAATGCCGGGGAGTCGCTGGAAGCAGTTCTGCAGCAGGAGCTGCTGCAGCATCGACGCATCCTGGGGTACGGCCGTCCGGTGGCGACATTGCAGGTGGATGAACGTATTCCGGCGATTCTCGCGCGCATGGAAAGCGAAAAAATGGCGCAGGGTCCGTATCTTCGATTGGCCTTTGATATTGAACGGGAGCTGTCTCGAATGGGGCGCCGGTTACCGATTAACTATGCAGCTGTCGTCGTGGCCATCCCCTTGGATCTGGGCTTTTCTCCGCGCGAGTGTTATTTATTCCTGCTTCCCTCGTTCATGGCGGGCATGCCTCCTTGTTATCTGGAGGCCAGTGAACGCCCGGCAGGAGCGACATTTCCGTTGCGCTGTTCACAGCTGCGTTACGAAGGACCCGGGCGACGGCTCTGGCAGGAAGAGTAAGACAGCAAGAATAAGGCAGCTGATGCGGGAGGATGAGGAGCAGCGGCTCGACATCCTGTGATACCTGGGTTCCATCGAATGAGGCAGCAATGAAAAACCGTTGGCAAACTCAAATTCCGTGCGCCGCCATCCTGTTCCTGGGCGCCGCTTCGGCTGCAGCACAGCAAAATGCCGATGAAGACGATTTGGTGCTTTCCTACGGGAATAAAGCGTTCGTCAGCATCGCCACCGGCAGCCAGCAAGATATTTCCCGGGCGCCGGCGGTAGCGTCGGTGATAACCGCCCAGGACATCCAGGCCATGGGAGCGACCAGCATGAACCAGGCGCTGGAAAGTGTGCCAGGTTTGCACGTGTCTTACTCGGGCCTTTACAACGATCCAATCTATTCGTTCCGCGGCATCACCACGCAATACAATCCGCAGGCATTGATGCTGGTGAACGGTATCCCCATCAACGATGCTTTTCTCGGTAATCGTGACTTTGCCTGGGGCGGTGTGCCGATCCAGAACATAGCCCGTATCGAGGTCATCCGCGGCCCTGGATCAGCGCTGTACGGCGCGAACGCTTTCGCCGGCGTCATCAATATCATTACCAAGACCGCGGCTGACATCAACGGCACCGCGTATGGCGCACGGGCGGGATCGTTCGATACGCACGAAGCCTGGATCCAGCATGGCGGCAAGATGGGGCCGCTGGATGTGGCGTTCTATCTTGGAGCGGGCCACACCAGCGGCGCGAATAAAACGATAGACGCCGATGCGCAAACCAGCCTGGACAAAATTTTCGGGACGCAGGCCTCGCTAGCCCCTGGGCACGAGCAGCTGATGCGCAACAGCCTGGACATGCAGGTCGATGTCGCCTATGACCTATGGCGTCTGCGCGCCGGCTATCAGGACCAGGAAACCGGCACCGGCGTCGGCCTGGCCAACAGCCTCGATCCCAGTGCGCGCGTGCGGGCGCAGCGCTGGAATGCCGACCTGACCTATTCCAATCCCAATTTTTTCCGCAATTGGGATGTCACTGCGCAGGCGTCGGTGAAAGATATCAACGAACTGCCGGCGTCGCCGCCGACAGTGCTGTTCCCGCCGGGAGCTTTCGCGGGATCTTTCCCTGGTGGCGTCATAGGCAATCCCGGCCACGCCGAACGAGACAGTCAATTCAGCCTGTCGGGGTTTTACACCGGGTTTGACAAGCATCGGATCCGGCTCGGCGCCGGCTATCGGATTGAAAACCTGTATCAGACCAGCGAGAGCAAGAACTTCAAGATCGTGGCGATTCCCGGGGTCGGGGTCGAGTTCGTTCCGCTAACGAGCGTCATCGACGTAAGCGGCACCAGCGATGTATACCTGACCCCGCACAAACGCACAATCAGCTACGCGTTTGTGCAGGACGAATGGACCTTGGCGAAAGACTGGACGCTGACATCGGGGGTGCGGGTGGACCGCTATTCCGATTTCGGCAGCACGGTCAATCCGCGCCTGGCGCTGGTTTGGGATGCTGCCTACAATTTTTCCGTCAAGGCCTTATACGGCAGCGCGTTCCGCGCACCGTCCTTCACCGAGCAATACAGCATCAACAATCCGGTCACCATAGGCAATCCCCATCTCGAACCGGAAACCATCAATACACGCGAGCTGGCGTTCACGTGGCAGCCTACCCAGACGCTGCAAACAAACTTGAGCCTGTTCTACTACCGTATGCACAACATCATTCAGTTTGTGCCGAATCCTGACCCCTCGACCGGCTCGACCGCGCAAAATGCGGGCGACCAGACCGGCCGCGGCCTGGAACTGGAAGCAACCTGGGACGCCACGCGCAACCTGCGGCTTTCCGGCAGCTATTCCTTGCAGCACTCTACGGACCAGACCACAGGACAGGACGCCGGCCTGGCGCCGCGCCAGCGCTGGTTCGGCCGCGCTGACTGGCGTTTCGCGTCATTATGGCAATTTGGCAGCACCGTCAATCGCGTAGTCGACCGCAAGCGGCAACCTGGCGACACCCGCCCCCAGATTCCCGATTACACCACCGTCGATTTGAATTTGCGCAGGGAGAAATTGATCGGCAACTGGAGCGTCAGCGCGATGGTGCTGAACGTGTTCAATCGAGATGCCAGGGAGCCCAGTTTCGCCCCAGGCAATATTCCTTTCGATTTCCCACTGCCAGGCCGTACCTTTTATGTACAGTTCCAGCACAAACTGTGAGTCGTCCCTGCTGATTCAACTGCCCAGGGTCTCCTGTGCGGTTGTATTGCGGATCGAAGCCAGCTTGCTTCTTTTGCTGGCATGTACATTCGGCTACGCTGCCCCGGGGAGCGTCTACCAGGATCCTGGCCGGCGCGCGGGCGCCAGCCACTTGCCGGACTGGTACGAAAATACGGCTGAGATGCGCGCCGCGCGCAGCGAACTCCAGCCGCTGATCATCGCCGCAGTGGCCGCGCTGGACGCGCCAAGGCGACAGGAGATCATGGATGGCAAAGGTGCGATCGCTGTCATTTATCCAGACATCGGTGAACCCTATCGCAGCATCTTTTCCAAGATTATCGAAGGCATTCAGGAGCAAGCTAAAGTGCCGATAAACACTTACGCCGTTGGTCCCAACACCAATGCCAGCGACCTTGGCGCACAATTGGCGCGCGGCAGCGTCAAGGTAGTGATAGCGCTGGGGCGCCAAGGATTGAAGGCTACCTCCGGGTTGGCGCCGGAGATAGCGGTAGTGGTTGGCGGTGTGCTGTCGGTACCCGAAAACGAGAGCCGCAACCTGACCGGCATCAGTTTGACGCCGGATCCGGCCCTGCTGTTCGTACTATTGAAAAGACTGTTGCCCGGCATAAAAAGGGTGACCGTGATCTACGACCCGCAGCATAACGACTGGCTGATCAAACTGGCGCGTGAGGCAGCCAAGGCGCAAGGCCTGGAACTGGTCGCCCGCGAAGCCCATGACCTGGCTTCGGCGGCGCACCTTTATGACGCTGCTTTCGCCGCCGCTGACAGCCGCCAGGATGCAGTCTGGCTGCCTCAGGATACTACTACGGTAGATGATGAAACCATCTTGCCGCTGGTCCTGAAGGAAGCCTGGAGTCGAGGTTTGCCGGTCTTTTCCAGCAGCTTCCTGCATGTCAAAAAAGGTGTCATGTTCGCCTTGTATCCGAACAACCTGGGACTAGGGCGCGACCTGGCCAGTTCCGCCTTGGGTGTACTTTCAGGAGAATCACGCAAGCGTGGCGTGTCGCCGCTACGCGAGGTGCTGACGGCGGTCAATCTGCGCACCGCCAGCCACGTCGGGTTAAATCTCGATTATCAGCAGCAGCGCAGTTTTGATTTTGTTTTTCCGGAGCCTTAGCGTACGAGCATGTTCATCCAATACAGATGCAATTCGCGTGGCCAGCCGGCATGCGATGCCTTTTTTTCCTCATCTTGACGAGTCCATCATGTTGCAATCCTACTTACGCCGTACCGGATTCCGCCGCCAACTGATGGCGATTGTCACCATCTCGATCCTGGGCCTGGCGTTGTTTTCGTCCTTGATGAATTCCTGGCAAACCAATCGCAGCGTGCGGGGTTACCTGATTGAGCAAGGGCTGCATATTGCAGAAAACCTGGCGCGTCAAAGCACCCTGGCCCTGCTTTACCATTCTGCTGACAATGTGCGTGAGGAGGTTGCTACCACGCTTGCGTTTCCTGATGTGCTCCAGGTGGAGATTACCGATACCGCTAACAAAGTTTTGCTGTTCGAAACCAAGGCAGGCAAGATAGCCGGGCCGATTCAAGGGGCGCAGCCTGGCATCGCTCCGACCAGGGCCATGCTGGAACAGGAAAACGATAAGGAATGGCGTTTCGGCGCACCGGTCTATCAAGGCCATGCAGCAACGTCGCCGTTCGAGCTGCAGGAGAGCAAGCCGCAGCTCCTTGGGTATGTGTATATCGTGCTTGGCAAGGGAACCATGAATCACCTGGTGCTCTCCTTGCTGATGGTCAATCTGGCCATTACGCTTTCCTTTGCTCTTATCTTGCTGGGAATCATGCGCCTTTTGGCGCGCAATCTGATCCGGCCTTTGAATGCCCTGTCCGAGCTGATGGGGCGCGCCGAGTCGGGCGAGTCGGGCATGCGCGCAGCGCGCGAGGGGCCGCGCGACATCATAGACATGGCCAAAGCCTTCAATAAAATGATGGCAGTACTGGAAGAGCGTGAGCTCGAGCTGAAGCAGTCGCGCGACCAGGCATTGCACGCAGCAATGATGAAGGCCCAGTTTGCCGCGACGGTGAGCCATGAAGTGCGCACACCCTTGAGCGGCGTGGTGGGAATGCTGGACATGCTAAGGGAAATGCGGCTCACCAAGCCGCAAATGGAATGCGTCGAAGTGGCCTGGAGTTCGGCCCATACGCTAATTGACTTGATCAACGATGTCCTCGATTTCTCCAAGATAGAGGCCAACAAGCTGATATTGGAAGAAATCGATTTCAACTTGCGCAAACTGGTGGAAGAAGTCCTCGATCTGTTCGCCAAGCAGGCCCGGGAAAAAGAACTGGACCTTGGTTATCTACTGGCGGACGACGTTCCGGATCTGATCAAAGGCGACTCGATGCGCTTGCGGCAGGTTCTCACCAACCTGGTGGGAAACGCCTTGAAATTTACCGGACACGGCGAGGTGGCTGTCCGCATTTCCCGCAGTCGGGACAGCGGCGAATACTTCGGCCTGAGGATAGAGGTGAACGACACCGGTATTGGCATGGACCAGGATGCGGCGCTCCATGTATTCGACTCTTTTGCCCAGGCCGACAGCGCCACCGCTCGCCAATACGGCGGGACCGGTCTCGGCCTGGCGATTTGCAAGCAGCTGGTGGAGCTCATGGGAGGCGGGATCGGGGTGGTCAGTGCGCCGGGCCAAGGCGCTACATTCTGGTTCACGATTGTTTGCCAGCCGGCTGAAAAGCAGGCTGCAGTTGCGCCCGAGCCGGACTTGCAAGGGATGCAGGTCCTGATTGCAGCGAAAAGCGAGATCGTACGCAGGTTCCTGATGCAAAGCCTGGCAAGTCACGGGATGCAATGCCGCATAGCCTACAGTGCCGCGGAAGCGCGGGAAGAACTGGAGCGGGCGGCGAAAACGCCATATGCGCTGATCATCACCGAATGCACGCAGGCAGAAGGCGAGGACGCCGACTTGCTGCGATATATCCGGGCCGCGCCGGCGCTGGCGACGGCACGTCTGCTGCTGTTGCAGCACTACGGCGCAGCGAAAGACGCACAGTTCAAGGGAGTCGATGCCTATCTGGACAAGCCGTTACGCTTGCAGCGTCTATTGGAGGCGATCCGCCAGCCGCGGCCGGACCGGCAATCAGGCGCCGCCGAAATCCTTGCCGCGCAATTGCCAGGCACACTGCCAGCCAAGGCAAAACAATACCGGGTATTGGTCGTCGATGACAATCGCACCAACCAGGTGGTGGCTACCGGCATGCTTGTCATGAGCGATTGTTTCTGCGAATGCGTCGACAACGGCTGGGCGGCGATCGAGGCAGTCCAGCGCAGCCACTTTGATCTGATCCTCATGGATTGCAATATGCCTGAGATGGACGGATATGAGGTCACTGCGCGAATCCGCAATATCGAAGAACCCGGGTTGCGGCACACGCCGATCGTCGCCATGACCGCCAATACCCAGAGCGGCGATGTGGAAAAATGCCTGGCCGCAGGGATGGATGATTACCTGGCAAAGCCAATCACGCTGATTGAGCTACGGCATAAGCTGGAGCAGTGGCTGATTCGAGCAACCGGACGCAGGACAAAGGAATCCGAAACGGCGTCAATGGCGGCTAATCCGATCGAGACTGAGGCCAGTCCTTTGGATCGGACTGTGTTCGATAAACTGCAGGAGATATTAGGGCCCAGCTTGCAGCAAGCGGTGACGCCCTACCTGGAAGATATGCCGCTTAACCTAGAGCAGCTGGAGCAGGCCATAGGACAGAAAGACACGGATGCTATCCGGTCTTTAGCGCATGCCATCAAGGGTAGCAGCGGCAACCTGGGAGCAACCAATATGACCCAGTTGGCCAAGAAAGTGGAAGAACTGGAGCTGGCTGGGCAGATCGATGAGATCCGTCCTTTGCTGCCGCAGTTGCGTGCAGCGTTCGATGATGTAGCAGCCTTGCTTTACAGCGAGGTCTCAAGTGAAAACTATTTCAGCACAAAGCCGACGGAAGGCAGCGCCCTGGTGCTGGTGGTCGATGATGACCGCAGCACCCGCAGTGCCTTGCGCTATACCTTGTTAAGAGACGGTTTCCGGGTGGCGGAGGCAGAAAATGGCGCCCAGGCATTACGTGTCCTTAAGCGGATAAAACCAGACGTCATACTGATGGATGCCGTGATGCCGGTCATGGACGGATTTACCGCCTGCGCTCGCATGCAGGAGATTCCCAGTCGCCAGCATATCCCGGTATTGATCATCACCGGCCTGGAAGACAACTTGTCGGTAGAGCGTGCGTTCGCCGCAGGCGCTAGCGACTATATACCCAAGCCGATCCACTTCGCAGTCCTGCCGCAGCGAGTACGCCGCATTGTCGAAGCCAATCGCGCAGAGAGGCGAGTGCGCGACCTGGCCTTCAGCGATTCGTTGACCGGCTTGCCGAACCGGGCCATGTTTTTCGATCAGTTGAAGCGCAGCATTGAGCAGGCGCAGCGGAGCGGGAATGGCGCGGCCGTGCTGTTCCTGGATTTGGATCGGTTCAAGTACGTGAACGACACGCTCGGCCACGATGTCGGCGATCAGTTGCTGATAGCTGTAGCACGCCGCATCCAGCGCAGCGTGCGCATCGTGGATTGCGTGGCCCGATTGGGCGGAGATGAGTTCACCGTCGTACTGGCGGACGTGGCAACTTCGGATATAGCCACGCTCGTTGCCCAGAAAATTTGCCAATCCTTGGCTAAACCCTTCCTGATCAGCGGCCACGGCATCGTCGTTAGCGCCAGCATCGGTATTTCGCTCTATCCTCAGGACGGTGCTGATGTTGGAACCTTGCTGCAGCATGCTGACGCCGCAATGTACCGCGCCAAGAAAGCCAACTCAGGCTTCATGTTTTTCGAGGCTTCCATGGAGTACTCGATGTCTGAACACCTGTCCTTGGAAAGCGATTTGCGCGAAGCGTTGAACCGGAAGGAACTGGAGGTGTTTTATCAGCCGCAAATCCGGTGCGACACAGGTCGCATCGTTGGCGTGGAAGCACTGGTGCGTTGGCATCACCCGACCCGAGGCATGCTGGCGCCCAAGGATTTCATCCCGCTTGCAGAAGAAACCGACCTGATCAATATCATTGGCGCCTGGGTGATGCGTACAGCATGTGTTCAGTTGCAAAGCTGGATCAAATCTGGCATGCCGGCAATGAGAATGGCTGTGAATTTTTCCGTGCGACAGTTAAGGTCCGATTTCACTGACGCTGTGGAACAGCTCCTGGTAGAAACCAGTTTGCCTCCACAGTTATTGGAGCTGGAGATCACCGAGAGCACCCTCATGGAAAATGCCGAAAACAATTTACAGGCGCTGCATCGGCTGCATACTCTCGGAGTGCGCCTGACTATCGACGATTTTGGTACCGGCTATTCCTCGCTTGCCTACCTTAAACGCTTTCCTGTTGATGTCGTCAAGATAGACCAGTCCTTCGTGCGTGATGTCCCCCATGATCTGGATGACGTCGCCATCGTTAAAAGCATTATTGCGCTGGCGCATAGCTTGCGTCTCGAAGTGGTTGCCGAAGGAGTGGAGAACGAATCCCAGCTTGCTTTCCTGAGAGGTAATTCATGCGATCTGATGCAAGGCTATTACTTTGGAAAACCCATGGCGGCGGAGCAGTTCATGCATTTTTTCATGGAGCAGGATAGCCTTCAGCGGGCATGAACTCTTTGATTCTGGAACCGGATCTTCCTAACGAAATGATTTGTTTTGCCGACTATCTCCTATTTTCTTCCCGGCACAGCTCTGCTATACTCCTGCGACGGGCAATAGCCAAGCCTTTGATTTATAAGACGTTCCGATTTTATTGCCTGGTTTGGACCAGGGGTCCAAGGTTTGAATTGTTGTACTCCGACCAAAAAATAAAAAAGGGGCGGTCTTCGGACAGCTCCTTTTTATTTTTGCGCTTGAAGAGCAGCAGGCTCAGCAATGAAGTGATCTCCCGATCGGCATCAAGGCAACAGGCGCATGAATCCGGCCGTAGCTCAACTGGATAGAGCATTCGGCTTCTACCCGAAATGTTGGGGGTTCGATTCCCTCCGGCCGGACCAGTTTTAGCCTGACTTTCAACGCGGCATTCCATTGCCAACATCCATCTTTGTAAAATTTCGTCTGCGACACGCGTTCGCGGATTTTTCCTGCCTGTTTCCTTCTCTTCAAATTTTCCCTCGATCAGGTTAGGCCCGGGCTTATTGGCTGGGTGGCGCGAGCAACATTATGATGTGTCAATGGCATCTATCTGGTGCCGCACACCGTTGCCTCTAATCGAAGGAGAATTGCATGCCTGCTACAGTCAGCTTATCCAGCAATTTACGTTTTTTCGCATACTGCAAGATCGTGCTTGTCCGGTTCGCCGGCAGTGCGCTGGTTTGGGCCGCGACATTCCTGTGCGCAGCCGGCGCCTTGACGTTTTGCGCGACACCGGCGAACGCGGTCGAATATGTCGACGCCGTGCATTATCCCGGCAATGAGCAGGGCTGGGATGTCTTCTACGACCTGGCGCGGCGGCTGCATCGGGATTTCGACGATATCTGCGGCGATACCATCTGCGAAGGTGAGTTCAGCAATATGCAAGCCTTGCGCTACCGTTGCTCGGTACGGCAGTCCGACGGCACGATGGGAGAGTGTGTGTGGGTCTTTGCGGGCAGTAATGCTGAAATCGATGCCGCCAACGGCAAGGTCGTGACCGATGCGCGCACCTGGGCCTGCCGCTCGCCACTGGCGGCGCAGACGCCGGTAGCGTCGTTTTACAGCGCACTGGCGGGCGACAGGCCGCTCCACGCGCCGTTGCCGGGCTCGAGCATGACGATCTATGATGGTTTGACTGATTGCCTGAACTGAATCAGAGAGGCGAGCGTGCGCTGAATGGGCGATGCCGGCTGAGCCGGCATCGTACTGTCATCAGTGAGGCTTAGCGGCCGCGACCGCCGGAGCGGCGTGGAGCCGCAGGACGCGGTGCCGCACCATTGCCGCCGCCGTGGCCACGGGATGGTCCCTGGCCTGGCTTGACGCCAGGCGCGGCGCCTTGTGAGCGTCCACGTCCACCGCCGCCTCCTGCGCCGCGATTGCCGCCGCCACCGCCGCTACGCAGCTGTATAGGCTGGGCGCGGGCATTTGGATCGGGTTCAAAACCGGCAACCACTTCCTTCGGCAATTCACGCTTGATCAGCTTCTCGATATCTTTCAGCATCTGGTGTTCATCCACGCATACCAGCGATACCGCTTCACCGGTAGCGCCGGCGCGGCCGGTGCGGCCGATCCGATGGACATAGTCTTCCGGCACGTTAGGCAGATCGTAGTTGACCACGTGCGGCAGCTGGTCGATGTCGATGCCGCGTGCCGCGATGTCGGTTGCTACCAGCACTTGCAGGCTGCCGTCCTTGAACTCGGCCAGCGCGCGGGTGCGTGCCGACTGGCTCTTGTTGCCGTGGATCGCCATGCCGCTGATGCCGTCTTTTTCCAGCTGCTCGACCAGTTTGTTGGCGCCGTGCTTGGTGCGGGTAAACACCAGCACTTGCGACCATTGGTGAGTCTTGATCAAATGCGCCAGCAGCGGATGCTTGCGGTCGCGGTCGACCGGGTGGATCTTTTGCTGGATCACTTCGACCGTCGAGTTGCGGCGGGCCACTTCGATCATGGCCGGCGAGTTCAGCAGGTTGTCGGCGAGGATCTTGATCTCGTCCGAGAAGGTGGCCGAGAACAGCAGGTTCTGGCGTTTCTTCGGCAGCACGGCAAGGATCTTCTTGATGTCGCGGATAAAGCCCATGTCCAGCATGCGGTCGGCTTCGTCCAGGATCAGGATTTCCACGTGGTTCAGGTTGACGGTGCCTTGCTGCATGTGGTCCAGCAGGCGGCCCGGGGTGCACACCAGGATGTCGACGCCATGCTTGAGCAGCTTGATTTGCGGGTTGATGCCGACGCCGCCGAAAATCACGGCCGAGGTCAGCTTCAGGTATTTGCCGTACAGGCGCACGCTTTCTTCGACCTGGGCGGCCAGTTCGCGGGTCGGTGTCAGCACCAGCGCGCGGATCGGGCGCTGGCTGCCGACCGGGTTGGTGGCCGATGTCGACAAGCGGTGCAGCACCGGCAGCGTAAAGCCGGCGGTCTTGCCGGTGCCGGTCTGGGCGCCGGCCAGCAAATCGCCGCCAGCCAGCACCGCAGGAATGGCCTGGGTCTGGATTGGAGTAGGGGTAGTGTATCCGTGTTCGGTTACTGCACGAACGATGGCTTCGGACAAGCCGAGTTCAGAAAAAGACATGACAACTCAATAGAATAGTATCGGCCTGTCGCCTTCTATAAGGCGCCAGTCGCAGGCAAACGGATTAGAGGAGATTGGAGTCAGCTGGGCTGGCATTTGCTTTTCAGCCCGATAACGTCCTTGACAGCAGTATTTGACTGGAGAATTTGCTGTGTCGCCGCAGAGTATAACAACGGCGCGCTACAGGCAAGCAATTCCCGCATGTTGTGGGGCCAGGGGCCATAAAACAGCCGCTGGCGATCCGCCTGGAAATAAAGCGGACCGCACGGTGTGCAAGCGCGGGTCAGCCGGTTTGTTTCATGGCGGCAGCGGCGCGCTCGCGTATTTCTTCATCCGAATAGTCGGCGATGTGCGTGCCTACGGTCCAGACGTGGCCGAACGGGTCTTTCAGGGTGCCGGAGCGGTCGCCATAGAACTGGTCTTGCAATGGTCGCGCCTGCGTGCCACCGGCAGCGATTGCCCGCGGGAACACCACATCCACGTCTTCAACATAGAGCATGATGCTGACGCCAGCCCCGCCCAGTGTTTTCGGGCTGCGGATATCCATCTCCGGGAATTCGTCGGCCAGCATGACGTGGGAATCGCCGATCTTGATTTCCGCATGCCCGATCCTGTGGTCAGGCCCCTCCATGCGCATTATTTCCACTGCATTAAAAGCTTTTTTGTAAAACGCGATTGCGTCGGCCGCGCCGTTGACAATGAGGTAGGGAGTGACGGAAGAATATCCGTCCGGAATTGGTTTGACTGCCATATTGTTCTCCTGCGAGTTGAGAAATGGTCGTTAGGGCTGTCCAATTGCGCTGTTGCGCATGCATTGTAGTCGCCCGGCCACGCAGTTGAAATGACAAAGCAGAGTTTTATGGCGCTTCCGGGGCAGGGTTTCTCTTGCCCCGGAAAATCCAGTGGGCTATTTGCCGGCGAATGGCGACAGCAAGCCGACCATCTGCGCAAATACTTTGGGACTGCCGGCCAGCACGTCGCCCTTGTACAAATAATCGGATTCGCCGGTGAAATCGCCGACGATGCCGCCCGATTCGCTGATCAGCAGGGAGCCTGCAGCGATATCCCAAGGTTTCAGGCCTTTTTCAAAGAAACCGTCAAGGCGGCCTGCTGCGACGTACGCCAGGTCGAGGGCGGCGGCGCCCGGACGGCGCAGGCCGGCACAGCTTTGCGTCATGATGCGGAACATTTTCATGTATTCATCCATGGCCGGGCCTTCTGTTTCGCGGAAAGGAAAGCCGGTGCCGATCAGGGCGTCGGCGATCTTGTCGCGCTTGCCGACGCGGATCCGCTTGTCGTTCAGGTAGGCGCCGGAACCCTTGGTGGCTGTGAACAAATCGTTGCGAGTCGGGTCGTACACGACTGCCTGGGTGATCTGGCCGCGGTGCTGCAGCGCGATCGAGACGCAGTATTGCGGGAAACCATGGATGAAATTGGTGGTGCCGTCGAGCGGATCGATGATCCAGACGTTTTCATTATCGTCATGCAGGTTGGCGGAGGCGCCAGATTCCTCGGCCAGGATGGCGTGGTCCGGATAGGCATTCTTCAGTACATCAATGATCGCCGCTTCAGCAGCCTGGTCGACTTCGGTGACAAAGTCGTTATGCTGCTTTTTGGTGACTTTCAGCAAATCGAGGTCGAAAGAGGCGCGCGAGATGACCTTGGCGCCATTGCGGGCGGCCTTGATGGCCGTATTGAGCATTGGATGCATGATAGTGTTCCGTTAAAATGGCGGCACTGTGCCAACCGGGAACAGAACCACCTATATGATGAATAATAATGAACGATGCGGATGTTTCAGTGAATATTTCGAAAAATAAGCAACTTTTAGTCGAAGAAATCCGCGTAATGGCGCTATTTTAAATGAACCCGGCAAAAATCAACACGTCTCTTTTCAATCGGCTGCGCTTTGTGCTGGTTGAAACCAGCAGTCCCGGCAATGTCGGTGCTGCTGCACGCGCTATCAAAACCATGGGATTTTCCGAGCTGGTCCTGGTCAATCCGCGTTTCCCCGATGTGTTGCAGCGTGAGGAAGCGGTCGCGTTTGCCAGCGGCGCGCAGGACGTCCTGGCGGCGGCGCGGATTGTCGATAGCCTGGAGCAGGCCCTGGAAGGCTGCAACTTCGCTGCTGCCCTGAGTGCCCGCTTGCGAGAATTTTCCCCGCCCTTGATGGCGCCGCGCGCCTTGGCGGCACAACTGGCCGGCGATGCCAGCCTGAATGCGGCGGTCATCTTCGGCAGCGAACGTTACGGGCTGCCTAACGAGATTGTCGAAAAATGCAATGTGCTGCTGAATATTCCGGCGAATCCCGAGTATTCATCGCTGAACCTGGCGCAGGCAGTGCAGGTGCTGGCGTATGAATGCCGGGTTGCAGCCAGCGAGGATGTGTCGCCGGCAAGCAGCGGAGAGATCGGTTTCCAGGGTAATGCTGCCAGCCTGACCGACATCGACGGCATGTTCGCCCATCTTGAACAAGCCTTGATAGAGATCGAATTCCTTGATCCGGCCAGCCCGAAAAAGCTGATGCCGCGCCTGAAGCGGCTGTTCTCGCGCACCCAGCTGGAAACCGAGGAGGTCAATATTTTGCGCGGCATCGCCAGCCAGATACTGACCAAACGGCGCCGCCTTGATCGTTCCTGATTAATTCCAGCTACGCAATAGTCCGACCGCCAGGCCCTCCAGGGCGAAATCCTCTTGGCTGGATGTCACGATGATCGGCTCGAAATCAGGATTTTCCGGCAGCAGCTGGATAGTGGAGCCGATTTTCTGGTAACGCTTGACGGTGACGTCGTCGCCCAGGCGGGCCACCACGATCTGGCCATTCCTGGCACTGTCGGCTTTCTTGACCGCGAGCAGGTCGCCGTCCAGGATGCCGGCGTCGCGCATCGACATCCCGCGCACCTTCAGCAGGTAATCCGGTTTGGCGCTGAACAGGGCGGGGTCGACGTTGTAGCTGGCCTGGATATGTTCCTGCGCCAGGATCGGCGAGCCTGCGGCGACCCGTCCGACCAGCGGCAGGCTGAGCTGCATCAGGGCCGGGTGCGGCAAGGCCAGCTGCGTGCCCTGGCTGCGGCTGGCGCTTTCGGTCAGCCGGATCCCGCGCGAGGTGCCGGCCGAGATCACGATGGCGCCCTTGCGCGCCAGCGCCTGCAGATGTTCTTCTGCCGCATTGGCTGAGCGAAAGCCGAGTTCGGTTGCTATTTCGGCGCGCGTCGGCGGGAAGCCGGTGTTTTCGATGGCGTCCTTGATCAGATCGAGGATTTGCTGCTGACGTGCGGTCAATTTGATCATGGCGTATTTTGGTGTAAAAAAATGGTGTGGGAGTGCTTGGAAAAGCGGTAAAGAAACAGCAAAGGCAGCGCTGGTGCGCCCAATCGATGCTGTGCATAACAACAGTCTGTATTTTTGTACAGTATTTGTGCAAATGCAAGACAATTTGATGCGATTTGACCACTCTTTAGCTATTTACTTACATCCCGGCGAGGGCCCGGGTCTGAAATCATTGAGTTTTGTTGCAATTGCTAGTACTATTGCTGGTTTTCCTCTTCCCACACTCGTCTTGACGCCGAGGTGGGCGATTTTTCAATCCGTCCAAAAGGAGCTTACATGCGTCATTATGAAATCGTATTTATCGTCCATCCAGATCAAAGCGAGCAAGTGCCTGCGATGATCGAGCGCTACAAAGGCATCGTCACTACACGTGGCGGCACTGTGCATCGCGTGGAAGACTGGGGCCGCCGCCAACTGGCATACCTGATCCAGAAACTGGCTAAAGCACATTACGTCTGCCTCAACATCGAGTGCGACAGCGAAACCCTGGCTGAAATCGAAACCGGCTTCAAGTTCAATGATGCAGTGCTGCGTCATCTGACCGTCAAGCTGAAGAAGGCTGAAACCGGTCCTTCGCCGATGATGAAGGCTGTGCAGAAGGAAGATGCTGCCAAGAGCCATCGCACCGAAGCGCCGGCAGCCTAATACTAGCCGCCTACCAGCATTCATTACGTAGCCGACGAGTTCATCAGGAGTGGATCAACCCAATAATGTGTTTCAACTGGTTGCCGTAGTCGCCGAACGTGAAGTCATACGTTACACACCGGCAGGCATCCCGATCGTATCTGCGATATTGCAGCACCGCTCGGAACCGATTGAAGCAGGCATCAAGCGTCTGATCGAATTCGAAATTGCCGCGCTAGCCGTCGGCGAGATTTCGGGAAGATTCAGCAAGGCGCAACTGGGCGAGACATTCTGGTTTACGGGATTCATGGCACGCAAGAGCCGCAACGGTAGAAGCCTGGTATTTCACATCACGGATTTCGCTGCAACCGCGATTGCAGATGAATCAATTAGTCAAAATTTAAAGTCTAAAATTTAGATACAGGAGCCAAAAATGGCATTCGGTAAAAAGTTCGATAAAAGCAAACTGAAAAACAAGCGTCAACAACAAAACCCGCTGTTCAAGCGCAAGAAATTCTGCCGTTTCACCGCTGCACACGTTGCCAGCGTTGACTACAAAGATATCGACACGCTGAAGGATTTTGTTCAGGAAAACGGCAAGATCATGCCAGCACGTCTGACCGGCACCAAGGCAATCTATCAACGTCAAGTGGACACCGCGATCAAGCGCGCGCGTTTCCTGGCGCTGCTGCCGTACACCGATCTGCACAACGCTTAATTGACGACTTGAAATAGGAGAAAAACATGCAAGTCATTCTGTTGGAAAAAGTCGTTAATCTCGGCAATCTGGGTGAAGTTGTTCGCGTCAAGGACGGTTACGCACGTAACTTCCTGATTCCGCAACGTATGGCACGTCGTGCTACAACTACTGCCATCGCTGAATTCGAAGCGAAGCGCGCCGACCTGGAAAAAGCTGCCGCCGCCAAGCTGGCTGCCGCTCAAGTCCAGGGCGAAAAACTGAACGGCCTGACCGTGCAGATTTCGCAAAAATCGGGTGTTGACGGCCGTCTGTTCGGTTCCGTGACCAACTTCGACATCGCTGAAGCGTTGACCAAGCAAGGTTTTGCAGTCGAAAAAGCTCAAGTTCGTTTGCCTGTCGGTCCTCTGAAGACCACCGGCGAGCACGCTGTTGCGGTTGCCCTGCATACCGACGTCGTAGTCGACATCGTTATCGCTGTGATCGGCGAGCACGTTTGATACGTTGCCTGAAATAGTTGTTGTAGTGTTAAAAAGCCGGGTTTTCCCGGCTTTTTTTATGTCCTTTTTCTGGACGCGATGGCAAGACCGATATCAGAAACGGGTATAATTCGCGCCATGAAAGCACCTTCCAAAGCACCGTCCGATCCGCAGTTAGACTCTCTCCGCGTACCACCCCATTCCATCGAAGCAGAACAATCCGTTTTAGGCGGACTGCTGCTGGATAACGCGGCCTGGGACAAGATCGCCGACTTTGTGAACGCCGACGATTTCTATCGGTACGACCACCGCATCATCTTCCAGCACATGGTCAAGCTGATCAACGGCAGCAAGCCTGCCGACGTAATCACTGTCTATGAATCGCTGAGCGGCACCGGCAAGGCTGAAGAGGTGGGCGGCCTGAGCTACCTTAACGCGCTGGCCCAGAATACGCCGTCCGCCGCCAATATCCGCCGCTACGCCGAGATCGTGCGCGACCGCGGCGTGCTGCGCAAATTGATCACCGTCGCCGACGAGATTTCCGGCCAGGCTTTCAGCCCGCAGGGCAAGGAAGTCAAGCAGATGCTGGACGAGGCCGAATCGAAGATCTTCGCGATCGCCGAGGAAGGCGCGCGCGGCGCCCAAGGGTTCCAGGAAATCCAGCCTTTGCTGACGCAAGTGGTGGAGCGCATCGACGAACTCTACAACCGCGACAACCAGAGCGACATCACCGGCGTCTCGACCGGCTTCATCGATCTCGACAAGATGACTTCCGGCCTGCAAAAGGGCGACCTGGTCATCGTCGCTGGACGGCCGTCGATGGGTAAGACTGCATTCTCTGTGAATATCGGCGAAAACGTCGCGCTCGACAGCGGTTTGCCGGTGGCGATCTTTTCGATGGAAATGGGCGGCACCCAGCTCGCCATGCGTATGCTGGGTTCGGTCGGCAAGCTCGACCAGCACCGCCTGCGCACAGGCCGCCTGAACGACGAAGACTGGCCGCGCCTGACGCATGCGATCCAGAAGATGAACGACGCCCAGCTGTTCATCGATGAAACCCCGGCCCTGAGTTCGATCGAGCTGCGCGCCCGCGCGCGCCGCCTGTCGCGCCAGTGCGGCACGCTGGGCCTGATCATCATCGATTACCTGCAGCTGATGTCAGCCAACAACGCCGGCGAGAATCGCGCGACCGAAATTTCTGAAATCTCGCGTAACCTGAAGGGCCTGGCGAAAGAGCTGCAGTGTCCGGTGATCGCGCTGTCGCAGCTGAACCGTTCGCTGGAACAGCGCCCCAACAAGCGCCCCGTGATGTCGGACTTGCGCGAATCCGGCGCTATCGAGCAGGATGCCGACGTCATCCTGTTCATCTACCGCGACGAGGTGTACAACCCCGATTCGCAAGAAAAGGGCACCGCCGAAATCATTATCGGCAAGCAGCGTAACGGCCCGATCGGCAGCGTCCGGCTGAGTTTCCTCGGCCAATACACTAAATTCGACAATTACGTTGGTAATCTGGATGCGCCGTACGGCGGCGACTGACCGCCGTTTCCATTTTTTGTTGCAGTAATGCGAAACAGGTAAAACCAGCTTAGCAACGTTTGGGCGAGCCTGATATATTTCAGTTTCGTGACATTTGTTTGCTTTAAATCAATATATTCGGCAAATAACAGTTAGTAAGTAGCGCAGTAAGTAGATTCAGCTTAACCCTCAGAAGAGAGAATAAACATGTTTGGACGATTGATGCCCACCGAGGGCAAATTCTTTGAGCTCTTTAACCAGCACGCAGAGTTATGCGTCAAGGGCGCCAAGGAAATGGTGGCGTTGATGACTAATTTCGACGATCTGGAAATCCGCGTGCACGCTATCGAAGGCATTGAGAAGCAGGCCGACCAGGTCACCCATCATGCAATCGACATGCTGCACAAGACTTTCATCACGCCTATCGATCGCGACGACATCCATCAGCTGATCACGCGCATGGATGACATCCTGGATTTGCTGGAAGACGCGGCGCAGACCATTTCCCTGTACGACATCAAGGCCATCACGCCGGAAGCCAAGCGCCTGGCCGAGCTGTGCCTGGGTTGCGCGGAAAAGGTCAAGGCCGCGGTGGGCCTGCTGCACAACATGGACAACTCGCGTGAAATCCTGGCCATCTGTGTCGAGATCGACCGCCTGGAATCGGATGCCGACCACGTGATGCGCGCCGCCATGTCGAAGCTGTTCCGCGACGAACCGGACGTGCGCACCCTGATCAAGCTGAAAGCCATTTACGAGTTGCTGGAAACGGTAACGGACCGTTGCGAAGATGTCGCCAACATCATCGAAGGCATCATCGTAGAAAACGCCTGATCCATGCACACTCTTCAAATCAGTATCTACGTTCTCGTTTTCCTCATTGCACTGGCGCTGGTATTCGATTTCATGAACGGCTTCCATGATGCCGCCAATGCCATCGCAACCGTGGTTTCCACCGGCGTCCTGAAGCCGCAGCAGGCAGTCGCCATGGCGGCCCTGTTCAATTTCATTGCGATCGCGGTATTCCAGCTGCATGTGGCCGCCACGGTGGGCAAGGGCACCATCGATCCGAATGTGGTCGACCATTACGTCGTGTTCGGCGCGCTGGTCGGCGCCATCTGCTGGAACATCCTGACCTGGTATTACGGCATTCCGTCGTCGTCTTCGCACGCCTTGATCGGCGGCCTGGTCGGCGCTGCGGTAGCCAAGGCCGGCACCGGTTCGCTGATCTCGGCCGGCCTGATCAAGACGATTGCGTTCATCGTCCTGTCGCCGCTGCTGGGTTTCGTGTTCGGCTCGATCATGATGGTGCTGGTGTCGTGGATCTTCGTGCGCTCCACGCCGCGCAAGGTCGACAAATGGTTCCGCCGGCTGCAGCTGGTGTCGGCTTCGATGTACAGCCTGGGCCACGGCGGCAACGATGCGCAAAAGACCATCGGCATCATCTGGATGCTGCTGATCGCCACCGGCTTTTCGCAGCAGACCGATGCGCTGCCGCCTTGGTGGGTGATCATTTCCTGCTATAGCGCGATCAGCCTCGGCACCTTGTTCGGCGGCTGGCGCATCGTCAAGACCATGGGCCAGAAAATCACCAAGCTGAAACCGGTGGGTGGCTTTTGCGCCGAAACCGGCGGCGCCATCACCTTGTTCCTGGCCACCATGCTGGGCGTTCCGGTCTCGACTACCCACACCATCACCGGCGCCATCGTCGGCGTCGGCGCGGCGCGCCGGGTTTCCGCGGTACGCTGGGGAGTGGCTGGAAATATCGTCTGGGCCTGGGTGCTGACGATCCCGGCGTCGGCCTTCATGGCGGCGATTGCCTGGTGGATAGGCAGGCACATCCTGTAAGGGATTTTGCAAGAAAAAGCGGAAAGGGCGATGCAGCGGAATTGTGCATCGCCTTTTTTTACGCCTGGTGCAGGTAATTTTTGTGAACGTTTACCGGGTTGCCATGGTCTTCCATAGCAAATACAATAGTTTCTTCGTGGAAATTAATAATAGTCTGACTACAATAAGCACATGCATAGTGCATTGACTGAGGAGCGACCATGCAACGAGCACTCAAGAAAAGCATGAATGGCGTCGTCATCGCATTTGCCGGAACCTTGATTACCCAGGCGCACGCTACCTGCAGCAGCAATGCACCTGCCAGCGGCGTTTCGGTAAGCTGTTCCGGCGCCGTTGCAACACCTGTTGCGGCACAAGCCGGCAGCACCGGCGTGACGGTCACGCTGGATTCCAGCGTAGTGGCGAATATTCCGCGCAGCACCAGCCCGGTCGGTTTTCAGGTGGATACCTCAAGCACCGTCACCAGCAACGGCAGCATCACCCTGACCGGCGGCGGCGGCACCGGCGGCAACCGAGGCGCCGCGCTGCTCGGCTTAAACAACAACAACCAGCTCACCAACGGCGCCCAGGCCAGCATCAGCACCACCGGCGCCTTCAACGACGGCATGGCCGCCAACGGCAGCGGCAACACGCTGATCAACCAGGGCACCATTTCCACCACGGGTCCCAATGCCTTCGGCATATCCGCCGCCTGGGGCCAGACCAATCTTGGCCAGTTGAACAACACCATCAGCAACTCAGGGACGATTACCACCGCAGGCAGCAACGCCCGCGCCATCTCCATCCTCGGCGGCAGCGGTACGGTGACCAACAGCGGTAGCCTGTCGACCAGCGGCGCCAGCAGTCCTACCGTGTACATGCAGGGCAATAACGACAAGCTCGTCAACAGCGGCACGATCAACGCTTCAGGCACAGGTTCCGACGCGGTGTTTTCAAATACCGTGGGTTCCAGTTTTACGGCCAGCATCGAGAACCAGGCCGGCGGCCAGATCATCAGCCAGCAGGGCGCTGCGGTGCGCACTCTCAACGGCAGCAGCACCGTCATCAATGCCGGCCTGTTGCAGAGCGGCTCCGGCACGGCGATTTCGATGGGCACCGGCGTCAATACGCTGATATTGAGAACCGGTTCGGTGATCAACGGCGCTGCCAATGGCGGCGGCAACGCCGGCAGCGGCGTAGTGCTGCAGGGATCGGGCACGGCCTCGAATGCATTTACTAATTTTGCCAGCTTGCAGGCGCAGGGCGACAGCTGGACCTGGAGCGGCAACGGTGTTTTCACTACTGCGCAAATCCAGAGCGGCCTCTTTAACCTCACTGGCAGCCTGGGCGGAGCAACCACCGTCGCCTCGGGAGCAACCCTGGCCGGCAACGGCGGCACGATTGCCGGCAACCTGCTGAACCAGGGCACCCTGCATCCAGGCGTCGGCGACGGCAGCGGCGGCCTGACCGTGACGGGAAATTTCACCCATGCGGCAAATGGCATATTCCAGACCGAGGCGTCGCCGGTTTCCGCCGGCTTGCTGACTGTAGGCGGCACTGCCAGCCTGCAGGGAGGAACCGTGAATGCGGCCATGCTGCCGGGTTCTTATCCTGACCAGGTCCGGTTGCCGATTGTCACCGCCGCGGGCGGCGTCACCGGCACTTTCAGCCAGCTGCAAGCGAACGCAACGGCGTTGCTGACGCCAACGCTGGCGTATGACAACGGCAATGCCTACCTGGTGATTACCCGCGCGCCGATCGCGACGGCGGTCACCAGCGGCAACAATGCAGCGATCGGGCAAGCCATCGACACCAGCCGGCCCCAGGCCACGCCCCAGGAACCGGTGCCGCCCGCAGTTACGCCAGCTGGCGTGCCGGTAGCCACGGGTGCGCTGGCGGAGACGATCAATACCCTCAACTTGCTGGATAAGGCAGAGTTGCAGGCAACCGTAGGCAGCCTCACCGGCGGCGTCCATGCAACCTTCTCGCAACTCGCCCTGCGTGAAAACGACCTGTTCGGCCGCGCTCTGTCGATACGCCTGGACACCCAGCGCGAGGGCAGGCGCAAGGTTGGCGATAACGGCGTGTGGGTACGCCCCTACGGTTCTTTCGGTAAATTGAGCGCCACCGCGGACACCTCCGGCGCGAGCTACCGGATAGGCGGCATCAGCGCCGGCGTCGACCGTGCTGTAGGTAACGATTGGATTGTCGGCGGCGGCTTCGATTATGCCCACCTGAACGCCGACTTCGACGATTACAACGGCAACGGCAAGCTCGACAGCTACAAGATCGGCGCCTATGCCAGTTACGCTCCAGGTCCGCTGTATGTCGATGCGATCGCCAGCTACGCGATACAGCGTACCGGCATCCAGCGCGACGTGCTGACCGGAACCGGCTCCACGCTGCGCGCCAAGAGTTCCTATGACGGCCAGCAGGCAAGCGCCTACGGTGAACTGGGCTATCGTGCGAAACTGGACGAACGTTTTGTCCTGCAGCCGTTCACCGCCTTGCATTACACGCGCTTGCGCCAGGACGGCTTCACCGAAACCGATGCCGAGAACCTGGGATTGTCCACCCACAGCACTACCTTGAACAGCTTGCGCAGCAGCCTCGGCATCAAGGCCAGCCAGGACCTGCCGCTGTCCACGGGTTTCATCACGTTCGGCGCGCAGTTGCGCTGGATGCATGAGTTCATGGACGCCCAGGCGCAATACCAGGCGACCCTGATTGGCGCCCCGGGCAGCGATTTCACGGTGAAGGGCGTGGACCTGGGCCGCGATGCGGTGCTGGCAGGACTGAGCCTGTCATACACCGTTTCGCCGCGCATGAACCTGTTCGCCGACTACGACTACCAGGCGGAATCGCATAACCGTGTGAACCGGGTCACTCTCGGCTTGCGTTATCTCTGGTGAGCCCGGTTCAACCGCTTGGCGCGCCGCGGTAAGCAAGGTTTGCGCATAAAAAAAGAGCGATGCCGTCTCAACGACGGTATCGCTCTTTTTACAACTGCATCCGGTCCTTTAGTGGGCGCCGCCCGCATCAGCCGGCACGCTGGAGCGGGAAGGCTTGGTCAGCCACACCAGCGCGATCAGCATCAGGAACAGGACCGCCGAGATCCAGAAAATATCGGTGGCGCCCTGGGTTGCGGCTTTCACCGTAATCAGGCGCTCGATAGTGGCCCAGGCCGCAGGTTCCGACATGCCCTGGGCGGTCAGGTTATGCACCGCTTCGTTGAATGCCGGGCTGTGCGGGCCGCTGAATTCGGTCAGCTGCGAATGGTGCAGCGATGTGCGGCGATCCCAGAAGGTGCTGGTGATCGATGTGCCCATGCCGCCGAACATGATCCGCACGAAATTGGACAGGCCGGCCGCCGACGGCATCTTTTCCGGCGGCTGGCCGGAGAGGATGATCGAGGTCAGCGGAATGAAGAACATCGCCATCGCCGCACCCTGGATCACGGTAGGAATCATCAGCGTGAAGGTGTCGACGTTTTCAGTGAACTGCGAACGCAGGAAAAACACTAGCGCAAAGATCAGGAAGGCCGTGCTGGCAACCCAGCGGGCATCTACCTTCGGCAATATTTTCCCGATGAACGGCGACAGGATGATGGCAAAGATCCCGACCGGCGCCATCACTTCGCCCGCCAGCGTCGCCGTATACCCCAGCGTGGTCTGCAGCCACAGCGGCAGGATCACCAGGCCGCCGAACATCAGGCCGTAGCCGACCGAAATCGCGATCACGCCGCCGCTGAAGTTGCGGCCTTTGAACAAGGTAAGGTCGACCACCGGATGGTCGTCGCCCAGTTCCCAGATCACGAAATAAATAAAGGCAACCAGTGCGATCGCACCCAATATCACGATGGTCGAGGAATTGAACCAGTCGAGCTCCTTGCCCTTGTCCAGCATGATCTGCAGCGAACCGACCCAGATCACCAGCAGGCCGAGGCCGATTTTATCGATCGGCAGTTTATAGACTGCCGACTCGCGCTTGTGATAGATCGACCAGGTGGCCCAGGCGGCAAATACGCCGACCGGAATGTTGATGTAGAAAATCCACGGCCAGGTGTAGTTGTCCGAAATCCAGCCGCCCAGCAGCGGCCCCATGACCGGCGCAACCAGTGTCGTCATGCCCCAGAAGGCCAGGGCCATGCCGCTCTTGGCGGGCGGGTAACTGGAGAGCAGCAGCGACTGCGACAAGGGAATCATCGGTCCTGCCACCGCGCCTTGCAGCACCCGCGCGGCAATCAGCACTTCCATGCTGGGAGCCAGGCCGCACAATATCGACGACAGCACGAACAGGATGATCGATGTGACAAACAGGCGCACCTGGCCGAAGCGCTGGGTCAGCCAGCCGGTCAGCGGCACCGAGATGGCGTTGGCGACGGCAAACGAAGTGATGACCCAGGTGCCTTGCTGCGGCGATACACCCAGGTCGCCCGAAATGGCCGGGATGGAAACGTTGGCGATGGAAGAATCGAGCACGTTCATGAACACGGCTAGCGATAACGCTACCGTGCCCATGACAAGCTTGCCGCCGGTCAGCGGCGGCAGTGGTTGCGATGGCGGCCGCGCGGGCAGCGCCGGTTTTGGGGAACTCATGAAGGCATTCCGGTAAGGGTTCGCGCGCCGGAGGCCGCCGCGACGGCGGCATCCGGCAGGGCAGGCAGCAGCTTAGTGTGCAGCAGCTGCATTGTTATTGGCGGCGATGATGCTGGCGATGCGTGCATCGGCTTCCTGGCCGCTCTTGTCGAAGACGTCGGTGGTGTAAGCCGGCGTCGTGCGCGCTGTGCCTGCGGTCAGCGAGGTGCCTTCGGTCTGGGCAATGTCGACAGTGGCGTCCATCGATACGCCGATGCGCAGCGGATGGCTTTCAAGATCCTTGGGATCGAGGGAAATCCGCACCGGGATCCGCTGCACGATCTTGATCCAGTTGCCGCTGGCGTTTTGTGCCGGCAGCAGCGCGAAAGCAGAGCCGGTGCCGGCTGCCAGGCCGACCACCTTGCCGTGGTATTCGATCTTCGACCCGTACAGGTCCGATTTCAAGGACACCGGCTGGCCGATGCGCATGTTGTTGATCTGCACTTCCTTGAAATTGGCGTCAACCCACAGTGCGTTCAGCGGCACGATCGACAGCAGCGGTGTGCCGGCGGCGACGCGCTGGCCGACCTGCACCGAGCGCTTGGCGACGTAGCCTGTGGTCGGCGCCAGCAAGGTGGTGCGGGCCAGGTTGATATAGGCATTGCGCACCTGGGCGGCAGCGTTTTGCACATTCGGATGCTGTTCAACCGAGGTGTGGTCGGTCAACACGCGGTTCGACGCCAGCTGTTCGCGCGCAGCCTGCAATGCAGCTTCCGCTCCTTGCACCGCGACCTTGGCGTGATCCAGTTCTTCCTTGGATACTGCGCCGGTGCTGATCAGCTGCTGGCGGCGCGCCAGGTCGGCGCGGGCACGGTCCAGCTCAGACGTACGGGCGGTAACGTTGGAAACCAGGGCGTTGTTGTTGACGAACAGCGTGCGCACCTGGCGCACGGTTTGCGCCAGCTGGGCTTCCGCCTGGTCCAGCGCTACCTTGGCGTCGGCCTTGTCCAGCTCCACCAGCGGTTTGCCGGCTTGCACCAGTTCGGTATCGTCGGTATTGATCGCCAATACCGTGCCGCCTACCTGCGGCGTGACTTGCACCACGTTGCCGCCGACATACGCGTCGTCGGTGTTTTCGTAGTGACGGGCATAGATGAACCACCAGATGCCATAGGCAAGCAGGACGATGATGAGGGCGATGGTGACGCCGATCAGCAGGCTGCGGCGTTTGCCGTTGCCGTTGCCATTGGCGGCCGGGGCCGGAGCAGCTGGGGACGGATTTTCTGGAGTTTGATTTGGTGTGGTCATGATGCGGGTTTCGCAATAAGTGAACGGTTTATTTTATGGATCAGTTAGCTGCGTTTGCTTGCGAGCTGGCAGTGCCTGTGCTTGCTTCGGCCGGATTGAGTCCCTCGGCCGCGGCGTCAAAGCCGCCGCCCAGCGACTTGATCAGGTTGACGCGCAGGTCCGCCCTGCGGGCGCGCGTATCGAGCTCAAGCTTGCGTTGCGCCAGCCAGGAAATCTGGGTGCTTACCACCTGCAGCATGTTGGCGGTGCCCACCTGCTGCCGCTGTTCAGCCAGTTTCATGCCGCGCTCGGCGGCATCTACCGCAGCCTGCTGGTTCTTGCCCTGGGTTTCAGCCGCCTGCAGCGATTGCACGCTGTCGGCCACTTCATGGAACGCATCGTTCAGGGCCTGGTTGTAAGTCGCCACGGCGCCGTCATAAGCGGCGACCCGGCCCTTGAGCTGGGCGCGCAATGCGCCGCCTTCAAAGATCGGCAGGTGGATCGCGGGGCCGATGCCGACCACCTTGCTGCTGTGGTTCAGGAATTGCGAAAAGCTGAGGCTGGAAAAGCCGGCCATGGCCGACAGGTTGATATCCGGGTAGAACTCGGTCTTGGCAACCTTGATGTCGCTCTGTGCAGCTTCCACCTGCCAGCGGGCGGCGACCACGTCCGGGCGGCGTCCAAGCAGGCCAAGCGGCAGCTGGTCGGGCAGGGCGATGGCGGCGTCCGCCGGCAATGCCGGAGGCGCGATTTTCAGGCCGCGGTCAGGACCCTGGCCCATCAGCGCGGCGATCTGGTTGCGGGTCAGCGCGATCGCTTCCTGCCATTGCGCCTGCTCGGCGCGCAAGCCGGCTACCTGCTGGCGGCTTTGCTGGTTGTCGCTTTGGGTGTCAAGGCCGGCGGCGAAGCGCTGCTGGGTCAGCTTGTCGAGCTTGTCGCGCAGCACCAGCTGCTGGTTGGTCAGGTCCAGTTGCGCGTACTGGCGTCCCAGCTGCAGCCAGGCTTTCGAGATGCCGGCGGTCAGCGCCAGGCGCGCCGCATAGTGCTCAGCTTCCGCGGCCTTGCTTTGTGAAATGGCTGAGCGCAGCTGTGCGCTGTGCTTGCCCCAGAAATCCAGGTCGTAGGAGAAATTCAGCGCGGTTTCATAATCCGTCACATACATGCCGCCGAACGGCGGCGGATAAATGCTGTTCTCGGAAAACCGTTCGCGGGTGGCCGACAGGCTGGCGCCGACTTGCGGCTTGCTGGTGGCGCCGGCTGCCTCGACCATGGCGCGTGCGGCGCCGATGCGGGCAGCGGCGGCCTGCAGGTTGGGATTGCCCGCCAGCGCTTCATCCACCAGTTGCTGCAGCTGGCTGCCGCCGATCGCGTTTACCCAGGAGCTGGCCGGCCATAAACCGCCTTGTCCCGGCAGGGAAGCGGAGGAGGCGTAGTCGTCCGGGTTGTTGGTGCTGGCGGTGCTGTGGATGCCGCTGAAGTTGGCGCATGCCGCCAGCAATAGTACGGCGGCGCTGATCACAAGGCGCTGGGTGCCGAGTTTCGGCAGGCTGCGTCGGGCTGAAGATGGATGAGAGTTCATGTCGGCGTTGATTTGACGGATTGGTTTAGCGGTCACGAATAGAAAGACTATCGGGAACTGCTGCTTGTTTAAAAGTAATATTGAATAAATTAATCTTGCATAGTCAATGTGTTTTCTCTGGCGGCGCATTGCTTGCCAGCAGCCGCCTGAGCATCGATTTCAAAAAGCCGATCTCTTCCGCGCTGAACGCCGAAAAATGCTTGTTCAGCACGCCGCAAAACGCCTGCGGCACCAGTTTCGACAACTCCACGCCGCTTGCCGTCAGGTGCAGTTTCATCAGCCGCCTGTCATTTGCGCAGGGCTCGCGCTTGATCAGGTCTCGCGCCACCAGGCGGTCGATCATGCGCTTGGTGGATGCTGCGTCGGTATACGTCTCGCGGGCCAGGTCGGCGGCCGTCGAATACTTTCCTGTTGACAACATCAGGAGGATGGCGCCTTGCGCATGGGTGATCCCGTACTGCATCAGAGATTCATCGGAGCTCTTGACCAGCATGGCGCGCGAACGCGCCAGCAGGTAGCCTATGCTTTCTTCAATCTGGTAAGTATCCAGAGTGAACAATGGGGGGGGGGTGCTCACGATTTTCTCAACTTGTTTTGCTTGACTTGTTGCTTCAATATTCATTGCCTAGGCAAGAATATACTGCAAAATAAAGTTTCTTGCTGACGACACTTTAGAATTGTTGTTCAGGTCCTGGCGTGGCACAGGCGGGCAGTTGCAGCAACACCGTCAGGCCGCGCTGCTGCTCGCCGATGCCTAGCGTCACCGTGCCTTGCGCCGCGATCACGATTTCCTTGACGATGGCAAGGCCGAGGCCGGTGCCGTCCTGCCCCGGAGCCGCGTTGCGGAAGAAGCGTTCAAACACGCGGTCGCGCACTTCGGCCGGGATGCCCGGACCGTTGTCGCTGACGCGGATCTCGACCTGTCCGTCACTCGCCGCGATGGCTACCGTCACCTTGCCGTCCACCGGGGTATAGCGGATAGCGTTGTCGACCAGGTTCATCATCATGGCGCTGAACAAAGCTTCGTTTCCCATCACCCACGCATGCTCGATTGCTGTCTCCAGCCCGAGGTCGATATTCTTGCGCTGCGCCAGGTCGACGATTTCTTCCAGCACCGTGGCCGACACCGCCAGCAGGTCTACCGGCTGGCGCAGGAAGGCCGTGGTGTTGGAGGCTTCCGCCTGCGACAGCAGCAACAGCTTGTTGGTCAGTTCGGTCATGTTGCGGCTGCTCTCCTGCATCGCCTGCAGTACCTGCAGCACTTCGGCGCGCCGGCTTTCATCGCTCAGGCGGTGCGCGAACTGGATTTGCGAATCGAGCAGGGTGAGCGGGGTGCGCAACTGGTGGGCGGCATCGGCGATAAAACGCTTTTGCGCCGACACCTGCGTGTTGAGGCGCTGGATGGTCTGGTTGATGGCTTCGACGATCGGCCTCAGCTCCAGCTGCAGCTGGCCGGCCTTGATCGGCGACAGCGAGGTCGCATCGCGCGCGGCCAGCTGGTTTTTCAGATGCATCAGCGGCCGCAATTCCATGCTCAGGCCGATCACCACCAATGCCGCGGCCAGCAGCAGCATGGCGATCTGGCGATGCAGGGCAGGGCGCCACAGGTCAGCCGCCATCTGGTCGCGGGCGCCGGTGGTCTGGCCAACCAGTACCGCGATCTTGCGCAGCTGGCCAGCGTTGTACAGGGTGCGCACCTGGCTCACCACGCGCAGTACCTGGCCGTGGTAGTCGATGGTGCTGAACGCCGGCGCGCTTAGAGGAAAACGCAGCGCTTGCGGGAAATCGGGACGGCCTGCCAGCAAGCTGTCGTTATCGGTGATGACCTGGTAGTAGACCTGGTCCTGCCTGGGCGAGACCAGCAGTTCCAGCGCCGCCGGCGGGATGCTGGCATGCGGTACGCCGTCCAGCCAATGGATCTCGCCGGCGATCACTTGCGCCGACGCCAGCAGCGCATGGTCCTGGATCAGGTCTGCGGTCTGGCGCGCGCTGCGATAGGAAAGCGAAGCGCTGATGGCGACAAACACCGCCAGCGGAATCAGCAGCCATAACAGCAAACGCAGGCGCAGGCTGATGATCAATTGGCGTCTTTCTGTTTGAGCAGGTAACCGAGTCCGCGCAAAGTCATGATGGCGGCTTGGCAGTGTTCCAGTTTCTTGCGCAGCCGGTGGATGTAGATTTCGATGGCGTCGGCGCTGGGTTCGTCGTCGAGGCCGAACACGCCGTCCATCAAGGCGGTCTTGGAGACGGTCTTGCCTTGCTTCAGCATCAGGATTTCGAGCACATCGTGTTCCCGGCCGGGCAGCGCCAGCAGCTGGCCGGCAATCGAGAACTGCCGGGTGTTGCTGTCGTAGCGCAGGTCGGCGCAATGCATCTCGGCCGCCTTGTCGGGCGTCTGGCGGCGGATCAGGGCCTTGATCCGCGCGACCAGCTCGCGCACCTCGAACGGCTTGACCAGGTAGTCGTCGGCGCCGGCGCCGAGGCAATCGACTTTCTCGTCGACCGAGCCGCTGGCGGTAAGGATCATGACCGGCACATTGTTATGCCGTTCGCGCAGCCGGCGCAAGACGCTCTTGCCGTTCATCTTCGGCAGCTGCAGGTCGAGCAGCACCACGTCGTAGCTTTCGCTTTGCAGCAGGCGGTCGGCGGCTTCGCCGTCGCTGGCGAGGTCGATGGTGAATTTGTCTTCCTTCAAAATCTTGCTGAGCCATAACGCCAGCGGCGGATTGTCTTCGATCAGGAGTAGTTTCATGGATGTGGTTGCTTATGTGGCGCTTTATGTTGCACTGCAAGTTAAATAAGGCGGTTTTGGAAAGCTGGATGAAAGTTAGCGCATCCTAGAATACGCCCAAGACTGGAACAATGGCATGCTGTCCTGCGGATCCGGTCATTATCCCAAAAAAACAAACGGAGACAACTCAATGCATACCCTCATCCGCGGTTCCCTGCTTTCCGCTGTGCTGCTTGGCAGCGGCGTGCTTGGCGCCAGCCAGGCCATGGCGGCCGATTCAGGAAAGATCACCATCATGGTCGGCGGCATCACCAAGATGATCTACCTGCCGGCCAAGCTGACCGAGCAGCTCGGTTACTTCAAGGAAGAAGGCCTGGACGTTGAGCTGCAATCGCAGCCGGCTGGCGTGGATGCGGAAAATGAATTGCTGGCCGGGGCAGTGCAAGCGGTGGTCGGCTTCTACGACCACTCCATCGATTTGCAAAGCAAGGGCAAGGAAGTCACGGCGATCACGGTTTTCGGCCAGGTTCCGGGCGAAGTTGAAATGGTGTCGACCAAGGCTGCCGCCACCATCAAGAGCATGGCTGACGTCAAAGGCAAAACGCTGGGCGTGACCGGCCTCGGCTCGTCGACCAATTTCCTGACGCAATACCTGGCGGCCAAGGCCGGCATCACGTCCAGCCAGTATTCGGTGTTGCCGGTGGGCGCCGACAATACGTTCATCGTCGCCATCAAGCAAGGCCGCATCGACGCCGGCATGACCACCGAACCGACCGTGTCGCAGCTGCTGAAGACCGGCGAGGCTTCGGTGCTGGTCGACATGCGCACCGTCGAAGGCACGGTCAAGGCGCTGGGCGGTTTGTATCCGGCGTCCAGCCTGTACGTCCAGGGCCCATGGCTGAAGGCGCACAAGGCCGAAGCGGCCAAGCTGGCGCATGCTTTCGTCAAGACGCTGAAATTCATCAACACCCATAGCGCTGCCGAAATCGCCGACAAGATGCCGAAGGATTACTACGGCAATAACAAGCCGATGTATGTGCAGGCCTTGCAAAATTCCCTGCCGATGTTTTCGGCCGACGGCAAGATGCCGCCAGGCGGCCCGGAAACCGTGCTGCAGGTGCTGTCGGGTTTTAATCCTAACGTCAAGGGCAAGCATATCGACCTTGCCAAGACCTATACCAACGAGTTTGTCAGCCAGGCCAAGTAAGGCCGAAGCTTAACCATCCGGCAGGCCGGAAGCGCAGCTTCCGGGCGGGGAGACCCGCGCCCAGCGAATTGCTTCGGCCTGTATAGCAAAGGAATTTCAAATGACTCAAGCAGCACATGCCTCGCAACCGGCCACGCCTGCGGCAACTTCGCCGGCGTCCCAGGTTTTAAGGGACACGCCCGCCATCGAACTGCGCAACGTTTCGTGCCGCTTCATCTCTCCTGACGGCAAGGCCACCGTGGCCTTGCGCGATTTCAGCATGAGCGTGGCGCGCGGTGAATTCGTGGCCGTTGTGGGACCGACCGGCTGCGGCAAATCGACCACGCTGAGCATGATTACCGGCCTGCTCAAGCCGACCGTGGGCGAGGTGCGCATCATGGGCGAGCCGGTCAGCGGCATCGACCCGCGCATCGGTTTCGTATTCCAGAACGATGCGGTATTTCCTTGGCGCAGCGTGATCGACAACGTGGCGGCCGGACCGCTGTTCCGCGGCAAGCCGAAAGATGCCGCGTATGCCTTGGCGGAAGAGTGGATACGCCGCGTCGGCCTCGATAAATTCGCCAACCATTACCCGCATCAATTGTCCGGCGGCATGCGCAAACGCGTTGCGCTGGCGCAGACATTCATCAACAGCCCCGAGATCCTGTTGATGGATGAACCGTTCAGCGCGCTCGACATGCAAACCCGCACCCTGATGCAAGACGAGCTGCTGCAGCTGTGGTCGTCGCAAGCCGGTTCGGTGGTGTTCGTCACGCATGACCTGGAAGAAGCGATTGCGCTGGCGGACAAGGTCTACGTGCTGACCGCGCGTCCGGCCACCTTGAAGAGCGTGTATGAAATCGACTTGCCGCGGCCGCGTGTGATGTCGGAAGTGCGTTATGAACAGCGCTTCATCGATATCTCGCGCAAGATCTGGGCGGACCTGCGCGAAGAAGTGCACATCAGCTGATTACAGGCTGTCATCCATTTACATACCGTCGCTTATGCAGATATGGATGTCGCATAAGCGAAAGGAAAAAGGCATTATATGAGTCAAGTACGGAATCAAGCACAAACAATCGACAAACTCAGCGCGGCCAGCCTGGCCACTGTCGAACAAGAGGCGCAACGAAAAATCAAGCAACGCTACTGGCTGGTGATATCGCTGCGCGTCGCCATCCTGGTGCTGACCCTGGGCGGCTGGGAGCTGGCTGCCAGGCTGCAGTGGATAGATCCGTTCTTCTTTTCGCAGCCGTCGCTGATCGTGGTGCAGATCTATGACTGGATCGTGGAAGGCACCTCGCAAGGCCCGCTCTGGACCCAGGTGCTGGTGACGCTGGAAGAGACGGTGCTCGGTTTCCTGATCGGCTCGGTCGCCGGCGTGATCTGCGGCATCCTGCTGGGCCGTAATAAATTGCTGTCGGATGTTTTCAGCATCTACATCCAGGTTGCCAATTCGATTCCACGGGTAGTGCTGGGCTCGATTTTCGTGATTGCGCTGGGCCTGGGCATGGCTTCCAAGGTTGCGCTGGCGGTGGTGATGGTGTTCTTTGTGGTGTTCGGCAATGCATTCCAAGGAGTGCGCGAAGCGGACCGTTACATGATTGCCAATGCCCAGATCCTTGGCGCTTCGCCGCGCCAGGTAACGATGTCGGTGGTGATCCCTTCCGCGCTAAGCTGGATCCTGGCCAGCCTGCACGTCAGTTTCGGCTTTGCCTTGGTAGGCGCCGTGGTCGGGGAGTTCCTAGGCTCCAAGCAAGGCATCGGCTTGCTGATCTCGACCGCCCAGGGCGCTTTCAACGCCAGCGGCGTGTTTGCGGCGATGATCGTGCTGGCTGTGGTGGCCCTGGCGGCGGATTATTTGCTGACAACGCTGGAAAAACGTTTGCTTAAATGGCGTCCTGTGGCATTCTAGTTTTAACTGAAGATTAGTGACTTAAGGTTGCGGCGCATTGAAAAATGCGCCGTTTTTTTATGCCCGGATTCTTCCCGTCGACAGCCACGTCGCCCAGTCGGCCCGGCCGTTCTTCAGCGCCGTCGCGGCCGCCTTGTTGTGGTCGTAGCTGATGTTGAGATGGCTGACATCCCAGCCGTGGGCGGTTTTTTCGCAGATGGCGTAACGGGCGTGCGGGCTGCCGTTTTCGATAGCGTGGAAGTAGGGCTGGTCGTCGTCATAAGCCTGCAGGCCGACGCTGCCGGGGTTGACCACCAGGCGTCCGCCGGAGATCGCATGGGCGCGCGGCTTGTGCGTATGGCCGCAAATGATCAGGCTGTGGCTGATGCCCGCCGCATGGGTTTCGATGTCCGCTGCTTCGGCCAGGCGGCAGCTTTGCTGGTCGACCTGTTCGAGGAAATACACCAGGTCGCTGGCCGGCGTGCCATGGCACATGAAGATCTCGTCCGAAATGGCGAGGGCGGCAGGCAATCCCCTGATCCAGTCGCGTTGCGCCTGTGTCGTGTGCTCGAAGGCAAACTGGTCGCTGGGATGCCCCGGGCGCTGTTCGCAGTCCAGCAGCTGGCGTTCGTGATTGCCGCGGATGGTGGGCAGCTGCAGCGACATCAGCAGGTCCGCGGTGGCCGAGGGTTCCAAGGGGCCGGACAGGATGTCGCCGGCGTTGACGACCAGGTCCGCTCCTTGTTTGCTGATGTCCGCGAGGACGGCTTCCAGCGCCCAAATGTTGGCATGAATGTCGGAGACGATAGCGAGTTTCATTGGCGGCTTTCTTCACGGAAGATGGCGGGATATCACATCATCAAATTGTATTATCAAATAAAACGGGTGCAATTCAACCGGAATTGAATTGCACCCGTTCTGCCATCCGGCAAGCGCATCGCTGCGCCGCCGTTCAGGCCATCTTGTTACAGTACGTCGCTGGCATGGTCGGCCAGGCGCGAGCGCTCGCCGCGCGCCAGCGTCACATGGCCGCTGTGCGACCAGCCCTTGAAACGGTCGACTACATACGTCAGGCCGCTCGAGCCTTCGGTCAGGTACGGCGTATCGATCTGGGCGATATTGCCGAGGCAGATGATCTTGGTGCCCGGACCGGCGCGGGTGACCAGGGTTTTCATTTGCTTCGGCGTCAGGTTTTGCGCTTCGTCGATGATCAGGAACTTGTTGACGAAGGTGCGGCCGCGCATGAAGTTGAGCGACTTGATCTTGATGCGCGAGCGAATCAGGTCCTGGGTGGCGGCGCGACCCCATTCGCCGGCATCCGAATCGGACTTGTTGAGCACTTCCAGGTTGTCGTCGAAGGCGCCCATCCACGGCCCCATCTTCTCTTCTTCGGTACCCGGCAGGAAACCGATATCCTCACCGACCGGCACCGTGACGCGGGTCACGATGATTTCGTTGTAGGTCTTGGTTTCCAGCACTTGCGCCAAGCCGGCGGCCAGCGCCAGCAGGGTTTTGCCGGTGCCGGCCTGGCCCAGCAGGGTGACGAAGTCGCAGTCGGGATTCATCAGCAGGTTCAGCGCGAAATTCTGCTCGCGGTTGCGCGCTGTGATGCCCCACACGCTGTTCTTGGCGTGGCCGTAGTCGCGCAAGGTTTGCAGTACCGCCGTCTTGCCGTTGATCTGCGTGACTTGTCCGTAGAACGCCGGTTCGCCGTTTTTCGGTTCGATGAAAACGAACTGGTTGACCAGCAGCGTCGGCACCAATGGTCCGCTCAGGCGATAGTAGGTATAGCCGGTGCCATGCTTGTTTTCTTGCCAGGATTCGATGCCCTTGCCGTGCTTGATCCAGAAATCGTCCGGCAATTGCTGGATGCCCGAGTACAGCAGGTCGGTGTCTTCCAGCACATGGTCATTGAAATAATCTTCCGCCGGCAAGCCCATCGCCCGCGCCTTGATGCGCATGTTGATGTCTTTCGACACCAGCACCACCGGACGGCCCGGGGTTTCGGCTTCCAGGCCGCGCACTACGCCGAGGATCTGGTTGTCGGCCTTGCCTACCGGCAGGCCTTCAGGCAAGTCTGCGTTCTGCAGCTTGGTCTGGAAGAACAGGCGGCCCTTGGCGTCCTTGTTGCCGAGCTTCGACAAAGGAATGCCATGGTCGATCTGGTCGTCGACGATATCGCCCACCAGTGCATCCAGCGAGCGCGACACCTGGCGTGCGTTGCGCGCAACTTCCGACATGCCTTTCTTGTGGTTGTCGAGTTCCTCCAGCGTCACCATCGGCAGGTAGATGTCGTGTTCCTCAAACCGGAACAGGGAGGTTGGATCATGCATCAGCACGTTGGTGTCCAGCACAAACAGCTTGGTCGTGCCGGATTTGTCGGCGGCGCGGCTGGTGCTCGATTTCGGCCGGCTGTCGGCCGGTTTTGCAGGTTTGTCGGCAACGGCACGCGAATTCTCTGCGGGGGCCTTGTCGGTCTTGCGGTTTTCTACTGGTTTGTTGCGGGCTTGCGGAGCAACTTCCTTGTTACGGGTAATCGGTTCAACGACGGCGATACGTGGTTTGACGGCTTTGCCGGCTTCCGCTTTTGGGTAATCTTGAACGGAGAGTAAAGCAGCGGGTTTGGTCGGTAATTTTGGTAAGGGCATCAGAACCTCGCTTTAAAGATGAAAAAAGTGTTCGCTTTGGTGATAACACGAACCGGACCAAACGGGTGAAGCTACGGCGGGTACGACTTAAATATATTTAAAAAACATCAGGAGTGAAGCGGCCTGGCTAACAAAACACAAATTAAAAAGTAAAAAAGCCGTTTGGGAAGGCCCTCAGGCCTTTTCCGCAAACGGCTTCCAAAATTATTTTTTTTGAATTCAATGACTTACAAACTCCAATACTTCTTCAACATGCGATGGCACCTTCACTCCACGCCATTCTTTCACCAATGTGCCGACGCCGTCAATCACAAACGTGCTGCGCTCGATGCCGCGTACTTGCTTGCCGTACATGTTTTTCATTTTCATGACATTGAACATGGCGCACAGCGTTTCGTCGGGGTCGGCGACCAGGTCGAAAGGCAGCCCCAGTTTGGCTTTGAAACCTTCATGGGAGCGAATGCTGTCGCGGCTGACGCCAAATATCAAAGTGTTTTTCTGTTCGAATTCCTGGTGCAGGTCACGGAATTGCATGGCTTCGGTGGTGCAGCCAGGCGTGTTGTCCTTGGGGTAAAAATACAACACTATGTTTTTTCCATGATAGTCCGACAACTTGAATGTCTGTCCGCCGGTCATGGCTGCGGAGAAGTCGGGCACCGTCATGTTGGTGATGGAAGGTTGGTCAGCCACTGTATTGTCCTGTTCATTAGATGATGATGAATCGGTCGCCAATCAGGGTCCTGCTGTACACGCTGATCAGCTGCTGCTTGCCTGCATGATCATCTCGCCCGATCGTCCAGGCAATTCCGCCCATGCAAGAGGGACCGTGGGTAATTGCCGGTCTTTGACGTGTCGATGATAGTCTTCCATCGCGACCAGATCATAGCCCTGCGCCTTCCAACCCTGCAGCAACTGCTCGAATATGGGGGCGAGTTTTTGCCCTTCAAGCTCTGCATGCAGAGTAAATACATGATCGCGCGGCGAGGCTGTCAGGGCAAGGATATGGGCGGCGATATTCGCCGGCGTCAGTTCAACGCCGCCGAAGCTCCTGCCCAGCAGTTCATCCAGCGTCGGCAGGGTAGTCGGCAGCTGTATGCATGCCAGTGTCTTGCCGTTGACCTGCAAGCGATGCGGGCCGGCGGCCTGGTCGGCCAGGGCGCCGTCATCGGCCAGCATGGCGCGGCCATCGGAGGCATAAGCGATGCCGAATTTTTCCAGCTGCTCGAAGGCATGGGGATTCATTTGCCAGCCGGCGGCGCCGTGGGTCTTGGGCGCCTGGCCGAAAATCCGGGTGAAGCGGTCGAACGAGCGCTGCATCTGCAGAGCGGTCCACTCGGCGCCGCGCTGCCGCACATGGTCTTGCCACACGCGGTGATCCCAGGTGTGGACGCCGCATTCGAAGCCGGCGTCGCGCACTGCCTGCATGTAGCTCGCGCACGTCTTGCCGATATCCGGCGCAGGCAGCAGCACGCCGTACATCAGGGTCTTGAGGCCGTAATGTTCGACCACCGAGGTGCGCGATACTTTCTGGAAGAAGCCGGGCCGGAACACTTGCTTCAAGGCCCAGCCGGTATGGTCGTGCCCGAGCGAGAACAGGAAAGTGGCGCGGGCCTGGTATTTGCTCAGCAGGCGCACCAGGTTCGGTACTCCTTCACGAGTGCCGCGATAGGTGTCGGCGTCGATTTTTAAGGTGAGGAGGGGCAAGTTGTCTGGTCTGGCAGTAATAGGAAAAACAGCGCCCGCGAAACACACGAAACAGCGTCGTGGCTTGCACGGGCGGCAACGTGGGTCTTAGTCCATCAAGGCGCGTGCTTCGGCTACCTGGCCGCGGTACGCATCAAAAATGTTGCGCAGGGTGTCGGCCATGGTGGTGGTCGGCTTCCAGTTTAGTTCGTCGCAGGTGTTGGTGATCTTCGGCACGCGGTTCTGCACGTCCTGGTAACCCTTGCCGTAGTAAGCGGCGGAAGTGGTCTCGACCAGCTTGACCTTCTTCGCCGAATCGGCGTACTCAGGATATTCCGCAGCCAGCTTGAGCATCATGTCGGCCAGGTCGCGGATCGAGTAGTTGTTGACCGGATTGCCGATGTTGTAGATCTTGCCGCTGGCGACGCCGTCCTTGTTGGCGATGATCTTGATCAGCGCGTCGATGCCGTCGTCGATGTAGGTGAACGCACGTTTCTGCTGGCCGCCGTCGACCAGCGAGATATTCTCGCCGCGCACGATATGGCCGAAGAACTGGGTCACCACGCGCGAGCTGCCTTCTTTCGGCGTATGGATCGAGTCGAGGCCGGCGCCGATCCAGTTGAACGGACGGAACAGGGTGAAGTTCAAGCCTTCTTCCATGCCGTAGCCCCAGATCACGCGGTCCATCAGTTGCTTGGCGCAAGAGTAGATCCAGCGCGGCTTGTTGATCGGGCCGCAGATCAGCTCGGATTGCTCCGGGTCGAATTCTTCATCGTGGCACATGCCATACACTTCGGAAGTCGACGGGAACACCAGGTGCTTGCCGTACTTGGCGGCGGAACGCACGATAGGCAGGTTGGCTTCGAAGTCCAGTTCGAATACGCGCAGCGGCTGCTTGACGTAAGTCGATGGCGTGGCGATCGCTACCAGCGGCAGGATCACGTCGCATTTCTTGACGTGGTATTCGACCCATTCCTTATTAATGGTGATGTCGCCCTCGAAGAAGTGCATGCGCGACTTGTAAGCTTCGTTGTCCAGCAGGTCGCGGATACGGTCGGTCATCATGTCCATGCCGTAGACGTGCCAGTCGGTGGTTTCCAGGATCCGCTTGGACAGGTGGTGGCCGATGAAACCGTTGACGCCGAGGATGAGGACTTTTTTCATAGTGATCTATTGTTGTTGGATTGGCATTCCGCAAAACGGAATTTCAAGCGCTGCAGTTCTTGCCGGGCAGGGCGCGGTAGACAAACTGACACCGAAACCGCCCCGCCTGCGAAAGCAGCCGGTTTTATAAAAGGATGTTCTTTAAGGCTTCTGGCGTCACGGTTTGGCCGTCCGCCAGCAATTCGTTAATCAACAGCGTGCGGCCATCGCCGCAGACGCCAACAATGCGATTATCCACTACCGCCAAGCCCCGAGGCAAATTTGCCGGCAGGTTTTCCATCAGTTTGGCCGATAAACAGGCTTTTCCGACGATAAACGTGCGCTCTTTGACAATAGTCCAGGCGCCAGGGTAAGGCGGCGCCACTGCGCGGTACAGGTTGTAGACTTCTTGCGCCGGCCGGTTCCAGTCGATTTTGCCGTCCTCAGGCTTGCGTCCGCCGAAATAGCTGCCTTGCGCCAGGTTGTTCGGCAACCGGGGAATGTTGCCTGCCAGCATGGCCGGCAACACCCGCCACAGCGTCTGCTCGGCGGCAACCACGACCTTGCCAAATACTTCGTAAGCGGTATCGTCGGGAAGGATAGGCACCGAGGTTTGCGCCACGATGGCGCCGGCGTCCGGCTTGGCCGCCATTTCGTGCAGGGTGGCGCCGGTTTCGGTTTCGCCGTGCAGCACCGCCCAGTTGATCGGCACCCGGCCGCGGTATTTCGGCAGCAGCGAACCGTGCATGTTGTAAGCGCCGTGTCTTGCCAGCGCCAGCAGGGTGGCTGGCAGCATGTGGCGGTAATAGAAACTGAAGATGAAATCCGGCTGCAGGGCCGCGACCTGGGCCAGCAGCTCAGGCGCGGCGGGATCGTTCGGAGCGATGCTGGCAATGCCGTGCTGGCGGCACAGCGACGATACCGATTCGAACCAGATGGTTTCCTGCGGATTGTCTTCGTGGGTAACCACCAGAGCAATGTCGACGCCGCGCGCCAGCAGGACTTTCAGGCAGCGCACGCCAACGTTGTGATAGGCAAAGACGACGGCTTTCATGACGCCTGCTTGTCGTCCGTCGACGACTGTTCCAGCATGGCTTGCACTACATACCGCGGCCGCGCCCGCACTTGCTGGTAGATCCGGCCGACGTATTCGCCGACCAGGCCGATGCCGAACAGGATCATGCCCATCAGGAAGAAGGCAAACGCGAACAGGGTGAACACACCCTGTACTTCAGCGCCGAACAGGAAACGGCGCGCGACCAGGATGAAGAACAGTGCCGCGGAAGCGAAGGAAAGCACGATGCCTATCAGCGAGAACAGCTGCAAAGGCATGATCGAAAAGCCGGTCACCAGGTCGAAATTCAGGCGGATCAGGCTATACAGGGAGTATTTCGATTCGCCGGCCGAGCGTTCTTCATGCTCGACCACGATTTCAGTCTCTTTGCGGGCAAACGTATATGCCAGCGCCGGTACGAAGGTGTTGACCTCCTGGCACTGGTTGATCAGGTCGACCACGTTGCGGCCATAGGCGCGCAGCATGTTGCCCTGGTCGGTCATCCTGATGCCGGTGATCCTTTCGCGCAGCAGGTTCATGGCCTTGGAGGCGATCGTGCGCCAGGCCGAATCCTGGCGCTTGCGGCGGATCGAGCCGACGTAGTCGTAGCCCTCGCGCATCTTGGCGACCAGGTTGCCGATTTCTTCCGGCGGGTTCTGCAGGTCGGCGTCGAGCGTGACGACGATGTCGCCGCGGGTCGCTTCAAAACCGGCCAGTATCGCCATGTGCTGGCCGAAATTGCCGTTGAACAGGACTACGCGGGTAACGTCGGGACGCAAGCGGAACTGTTCCGCCAGGACGGCCGCCGACTTGTCGCGGCTGCCGTCGTTGACGTACAGGATTTCATAGCTGATGCCGAGTGCGTCGAGCGCCGGATAGAGGCGCTCGAACAGTTTGGGAAGGCCCGATTCCTCGTTATATACCGGGATGACGACGGAAAGTTCTGGTTTCATCAAGCGATCGTTCAATTTATTGAAGCACGGATTTTACCGCGGACACTGCACGTTCGACATCGTTCTTCGTCATGGCATTGAACATCGGCAGCGAGACGATCAGGCGCCCGACCTTTTCGGCGACCGGGAACATGCCTTCCTTGAAGCCGCGTGCGCGATACATGCTGAGCAGGTGGATCGCCGGGTAGTGGTAGCCGATGCCGATGCCGCGTTCCTGCATCTGTTCCATGAAGGCAGCGCGCGCCGGTTTGCCGTCCTGGCGTTCCGGCAGCACCAGCTGGAACATGTGCCAGTTGCTGTTGGCGAAGTCGGCGACCGGCAGCTGGGCGCCGTGTTTCGCCTCGAAATCGCTGCCGAAGCAGGCAAAATAATGCTGCGCCAGTTCGCGCCGGTGGGCGGTGATCGCTTCGATATGGGCAAACTGGCCGAGGCCGATGGCGGCGGCGACGTCGGTCATGTTGAATTTGCCGCCGAGGACGTCGACATCGAGGCCGTCGAAGCCGCTGCGGGTTACGCCTTGCAGGCGGTATTTTTCCGCCAGGCGCGCTTCCTCGGCATTGTTCAGCACCAGGCAGCCGCCTTCCGACGAAGTGATGTTCTTGTTGGCCTGGAAGCTGAACGAGGCAAAATCTCCGAAAGAGCCGATGCGCTGGCCGTTCCAGGTCGAGCCCAAGGCTTGGGCGGCGTCTTCCACCACGCGCAAGCCATGTTTTTTAGCCAGCGCGTAGAGGCGGTCCATGTCGACCGGCAGGCCCGACAGGTAGACCGGGATGATGGCCTTGGTGCGCGGCGTGATGGCGGCTTCGACCTGGGCCAGGTCGATATTGCGGGTGACCGGATCGATGTCGGCGAACACCGGCGTGGCGCCGGTTTCGATGATCACGTTGGCGGTGGCGACCCAGGAAATCGGCGTGGTGATGACTTCATCGCCGGCGCCGATGCCGGCGATGCGCAAGGCGATTTCCATGGTGCAGGTGCCGGAATTGAACGTGCGCACCGGCCGGCCGCCGAAATATTCCGACAATTGCGCTTCGAATGCCTGCACCTTGGGGCCGCTGGTAATCCAGCCGGAGCGCAAGACGTCGCCGACCGCTGCGATCGTGGCTTCGTCGATGGTGGGTTTGGCAAACGGCAGGAAAGGTTGTTGGCTCATATTGGTTTTGATATCCGATGTAAGTTTGACGGAAAGTCGCGATGCATTGACTAGCTGCGTGTCAGCAATACCACGCCGACGATGATGATGCCGATTGCCAGCAGGCGCTGCATCGAAACCGCTTCTCCCAGGAAGTACCAGGCGCCGACGGCGCTGATGATATAGCCCATCGACAGCATCGGATAGGCAATCGTGACGTCGACCCGCGACAAGCCGATGATCCAGACCCCTACCGAGATGACATAACAAGCCAGGCCGCCCAGGATCGGCAGCTGGGTCGCCAGCTTGATGCCGGTGGCAAGCCAGTTCTGCGGCGTCAGGTGGATCACGCCGACTGCATTGGTGCCGGCTTTCAGCAGCAGCTGCGCGACGGCGTTAAGGCAGACGCCGCCGAGGATGAAGGCAAAAGTGGTGATGTTCATATATATGCGGCGGGTTACGGTGCAGTTGCTGTGGATGCCGCAGCCGAAGCAGCCGGTGCCGCCTCGCTCGCAGCAGCGGCTGGCGCCGCGGGCGCGGCGGCAGCAATTCCCTGGTTGGTCACCACTACCCGGCGCGGATCCTGGCCGATGACCCGCATCGGCAGGCCGCGCTGTTCCAGTTCGCGATAGTTTTCCGGGCGGATGATGGCAATGTCCTTCTTGCCGGCAGCGTGATCGGCCGTCCATTTGACGACAAATGCATCGATGGTCGGAATCCATAGCTGCGGCTGCTGGCCGATGCCGAATTCCAGCTCATCCATGTGCTGCACCATGGTCATGGTGCGGCGCAGGTAGAACGGCAGCGCCTGCTCGTATTTGCCGACCACGTACAGCGTGGTTTGCGGCGTCATTTCGGCATTGATGGCCGGCACCAGGTCGATCCCGGCCGAGTAGCGTCCTTGCGGATCGTGGCCGTACATCAGCAGCTGGCCGCCGATGAAGCCGCTGGCGGCGAGGGCGACGATGGCCCATTCGCGCTGCCGGCGCACCAGCAGCAGGGCAGCGACGGCGCCCGCGAAACCGACTGCCGATGCGGCGAACACCCAAGGCACGTGGGCTTGCATCAAGGGCAGGCTGTAAGCATCCTTGGCCAGGTTCGGGATCTTGTGCGACAGGGCCAGGCCGATCACGGCCGGCGCCAGCAGCAACAGCGCCGAAGCCTGCACCGACTTGTTGCTGGCGTTATCCAGGTGGCAGGCGATCAGCAGCGCCAGCGCCGGGAAGATCGGCAGGATGTACGACGGCAGCTTGGAATCGGAAATGCTGAAGAACGCGAAAATGAACACGCTCCAGATCAGCAGCATCTTTTTCGGCTGGAAGCCTGACGCCGCATTCTGTTCGCGCGCACCGTTCCACAGGCTCTGGAACAGGACGCCCAGCCAAGGCACGATACCCAATACCAGGATTGGAACGAAGTAATAAGGCGGGCCGTAGCGGTTGTGGATCTTGCTGGTGAAGCGCTGGAATTGCTCGTGGATGAAGAAGAATTGCGGGAATTCGGGATTCTTCAGCGAGATCAGGACAAACCATGGCGTGGTGATAAGGAAGAACAGGATCAGGCCCAATACCAGGTGCAGGCGTTTCCAGATCGACCAGTCGCGCGAGAACAGCGTATACAGGATCAGCACCGCGCCGGGCAAGACCAGCCCGATCAAGCCCTTCGACAATACCGCCAGCGCCATGCCTGCCCAGCACAGCAGCATCCAGTTGCGCTGCTCGCCATGGCTGATGTCGCTGCGCTGCGCCAGCAGCAGGGCGCACAGGGAAATCGTCATCATGCCGGACAAGCCCATGTCCAGCGTATTGATGTGGCCGAGGCCGGCCCACAGGAAGCTGGAGCCGAGCACCAGCGCTGCGTAGAAGCCGATGCGGGCCGAGAACATGCGGGTGCCGGTGAACGCAACCAATACCACGCCCAGCAAACCGCACAAGCCGGTCCACAAGCGCGCTTGCCATTCGCCCAGGCCGAACAGCTCGAAGGTGAGGGCGTTCATCCAGGTTTGCAGCGGGGGTTTCTCGAAGTACTTGAGGCCGTTCAGGCGCAGGGTGATCCAGTCGCCGGTGGCGACCATTTCGCGCGCCATTTCGGCGTAGCGGCCTTCATCGGTGGGCACCAGCGTGCGCGCGCCGAGCATGTAAAACCAGATGATGCAGAACAGCAGGAACAACAGCCAGGCGAAAGTTTTTGATTTATGCAGTTCACGCATCTTGGGCGGTTTCCTCGTCGGTATTGAAAATCAGGGCCAGGGCGACTTTGCGTCCCTCGGCCATCAGGATGTTGTAGGTGCGGCAGGCGGCCTTGTTATCCATGCATTCGACGCCGATGCGGCGCGCGGTCAGCACGCTGGTCAGCTTCGGATGGACAAAGCGCTGGCGCGCGCCGGTGCCGAGGATCACGACATCGGGCCGGGTGCTGTCTATATGCGCGAAATGTTCGGCATGGAGGGCGTCGAAGCCGCTCACCGGCCATGGCACCGGCGCAGCTTCCGGCAGCACCAGCAGGCTATGTTCATAGCGGACGGCGTTGATTTCCACGCCCTTGTCGTCGTAGGCCGTGACTGTCTGGTACTGTTGGGTCGGGGTGGTATGTAGCTTCATTGCATTATCTTTACACGTTGAGGGGTTGATCCTATCCACGAATACTTAGCTGAACCAAAGGATAGACCGCAGACGATGTGCAAATTCCCGGAAAATGGAAAATAAAGTGCTGCATTGTAGCGTTTTCCGTCCAGGAACTTGCGGTATTGATTGATAAAACCTCACGCTTTCGGCAGAATGGGTGGTTCGGGCGGTGAATTGTGCACTGCCGAAAAGCTGTCTGAAAAGTCGTGAAATGCGGGGGTGTCGAGCCCTGGAGCGCCCTCACAAGGGGTTGTCGCAAGCATTTGTGCGGCGCACTGACCCGTGTGTGACCATAACCCAATTTTCCAGACAGCTTTTTAACGCTGGATAATGTTGCGTAAAATACAAGGGATTGCGCTGTGCGACCGATTCAAAAATCGAAAAAACTGGACGATGTCTGTTACGACATCCGCGGCCCCGTGCTGGAAAAAGCGCGGCAAATGGAAGAAGAGGGCCACAAGATCATCAAGCTGAACATCGGCAACCTGGCCGTGTTCGGTTTTGAGCCGCCCGATGAAATCGTGCAGGACATGATCCTCAACATGGGCAACGCTTCCGGCTATACCGATTCCAAGGGCATGTTCGCACCGCGCAAGTCGGTGATGCATTATTGCCAGCAAAAAAAGATCCAGGGCGTCACGATCGACGATATCTACCTGGGCAACGGCGCCTCGGAACTGATCGTGATGAGCATGAACGCCTTGCTCAACACCGGTGACGAAGTCCTGGTGCCGGCGCCCGACTATCCGCTCTGGACCGCGGCGGTCAGCCTGTCCGGCGGCACCCCGCGCCATTACATCTGCGACGAGCAGGCCGGCTGGTTCCCGGATATCGAAGACATCAAGAAGAAAATCAACAGCAATACCCGCGCGATCGTCGTCATCAACCCGAACAATCCGACCGGCGCCCTTTACCCGGTGGAGCTGCTGCAGCAGATCGTCGACCTGGCGCGCCAGCACCAGCTGATCATTTTTGCCGACGAGATCTACGACAAGGTGCTGTACGACGGCGAGACCCATACTTCGCTGGCGGCGCTGGCCGACGACGTGCTGTTCATCACATTCAACGGTTTGTCGAAAAACTATCGTTCCTGTGGCTACCGCGCCGGCTGGATGGTGGTGTCGGGCGAGAAAAAACATGCCAAAGGCTATATCGAGGGCTTGAACATGCTGGCGTCGATGCGCCTGTGCGCCAACGCGCCTGGCCAGTATGCGATCCAGACCGCGCTGGGCGGCTACCAGAGCATCAACGACCTGGTCGGGCCGGGCGGCCGCCTGACGCGCCAGCGCGACATGGCGTATAAATTGCTGACCGATATCCCGGGCGTCACCTGCGTCAAGCCGAAGGCTGCGCTATACATGTTCCCGCGCCTCGATCCGAAGATGTACCCGATCAGCGACGACCAGGATTTCGCCTACGAATTGCTGGCCGAGCAGCGCGTGCTGATTGTCCAGGGAACCGGCTTCAACTGCCCGACGCCAGACCATTTCCGCGTGGTGTTCCTGCCGAACACCGACGACCTGGCCGATTCCATGGGGCGCATCGCCAGCTTCCTCGAAGGTTATCGCCGGCGCCACGGCAAGGCTTGACGCGGCTTGAGGCAGAATTTTTATTGAACCCGCCGGACTGGCTTGGCAGCCGGCCCGGCATCAGCAGATTTTTTTACAGACAGCAGAGATCATGAAATCCATCAAGGTAGGTTTGCTTGGCATAGGTACGGTCGGTTCCGGCACGTTCAACGTATTGAAGCGCAACCAGCGAGAGATTGCAGCGCGCGCAGGGAGAGCTATCGAAATTACGATGGTGGCCGATCTCGATGTCGAACGCGCCAGGCAGCTGACCAATGGCGAAGTGGCCGTGGTCAACGACGCCAGGCTGGTGGTCAACAATCCCGATATCGATATCGTCATCGAGCTGATCGGCGGCTACGGCATCGCCAAGGACCTGGTGCTGCAGGCGATTGCCAACGGCAAGCATGTGGTGACCGCCAACAAGGCGCTGATCGCAACGCATGGCGATGAAATTTTCAAGGCGGCCCAGGAAAAGGGTGTGATCGTCGCGTTTGAAGCGGCGGTGGCCGGCGGCATTCCTATCATCAAAGCTTTGCGCGAAGGTTTGACCGCCAACAGCATCCAATGGATCGCCGGCATCATCAACGGCACCACCAACTTCATCCTGTCCGAAATGCGCGACAAGGGCCTCGATTTTGACGTCGTGCTGAAAGAAGCGCAGCGCCTGGGTTACGCCGAAGCCGATCCGACTTTCGATATCGAGGGCGTGGACGCCGCCCACAAGCTGACCATCATGGCTTCGATCGCATTCGGCATCCCGGTGCAGTTCAGCAAGGCGCATGTGGAAGGCATCACCAAGCTGCAGGCGACCGATATCCGCTATGCCGAGCAGCTCGGCTATCGCATCAAGCTGCTTGGCATCACCAAGCGCACCGCCGGCGGCATCGAGCTGCGCGTGCATCCGACCCTGATCCCGAGCAAGCGCCTGATCGCCAATGTCGAAGGCGCCATGAATGCGGTGCTGGTGCGCGGCGATGCGGTTGGCGATACGCTGTATTACGGCAAGGGCGCCGGCGCCGAGCCTACCGCTTCGGCCGTGATCGCCGACCTGGTCGACATCACGCGCCTGGCGACCGCCGATCCCGAGCATCGCGTGCCGCACCTGGCGTTCCAGCCGAACGCCATGGCCGATACGCCGATCCTGCCGATGACGGAAATCACCACCAGCTATTACCTGCGCATGCATGTGGCCGACCAGCCGGGCGTGCTGGCCGATGTTACGCGGATCCTGGCCGATTCGTCGATTTCGATCGACGCCATGCTGCAGAAAGAACCGGCGGCAGGCGAGACCCGCACCGACATCATCATGCTGACGCACCAGACCCAGGAAAAGAATGTCGAAGCGGCGATTGCCAAGATCGAAGCCTTGGCGACCGTGGTCGGCAGCGTCACCAAGATCCGCCTGGAAGAATTGGGTTAAGCGCCTGTCTTGATGGAAGATGATTGGCGCTTCCAGCGTCAACGTAAAAAAACGCAGCAGATGAATAATCTGCTGCGTTTTTTTTCATCTGCCGCAGGGCGGGGCGGCAGATTTTGTATTAATGGTAATTGCCGCCGCCTGCAGGACCGGGCGCTGGCGACCCAGCTGTCATTCGAGGTTCTGCACCTGCTCGCGCATCTGGTCGATGAGCAGCTTCAGTTCCATGGAGGCGTCGGCGAGTTCCTTGATCGCTGCCTTTGAACCAACGGTGTTGGCTTCGCGATTGAGTTCCTGCATCATGAAATCGAGGCGCTTGCCGACCTGGCCGCCTTTTTTCAGGATATGGCGGGTTTCGCTCAGGTGCGCCGCCAGCCTGGACAGCTCTTCCGCGATATCGATGCGGATGCCGTACAGCGTGACTTCCTGGCGGATCCGGTCCAGCGCTTCTTCGCGCGACAGGCTGGAGTTGCCGGCGTCCTGTTGCGCCAGGCCGAGCGCTTCCTGCATGCGCTCTATGGCTTTTTGCTGGAACTGCGCCACTACCTGCGGCACCAGCGGCGTGATCCTTTGCACGATGGCTTCCATGGCGTCGATGCGGGAAATCAGGGTGGCCTGCAGCGCAGCGCCTTCGCGGGCGCGCGAATCGACAAACGCTTCCAGCGTGGCGCCCATGGCGGCCTGGATGTCGGCTTGCAGCGTGTCCTGGCTGATCACCGCTTCCTCGATCACGCCCGGCCAGCGCAGCAGTTCGTTGACGGTGAGCGGCGCCGCTTCGATGAATTGCTGGCGCACGGCGCTTTGCAGGTCTGCCAGGGAGGCCAGCAGCGCGGTGTTCAGCGCCTGCGATGCGCCGGACGCGGTCTTGCGCCCGAAACTCAGACGGCATTCAACCTTGCCGCGCGCAACGCGGCCGATGATAGCCTCGCGCAGCGCCGGTTCGAGCGAGCGCAGATCGTCGTTGATGCGAAATTGCAAGTCGAGGAAGCGCGAATTGACGCTCTTGATTTCGATGGTAATCGTGCCCGCTGCCGTCTCGCGATTGTTGACGGCGTAACCTGTCATGCTACAGATAGTCAAAATGCTGTCCTTTGTTTCTGGTTTGCAAGGGTTTTTCTTTACAATTCAGCGATTTATCAAGACAATCCTTACACCATTGACTAAGCATTGATTAAGGTAGGATCGCATGGCCGCGCAAAACAATGCACCATTGCCTGACGGGCTAAAAATTGCTGGATACCGCATTGTAAAGAAGATTGCTTCTGGCGGGTTCAGTATTGTCTATCTGGCATACGACGAGGATGGCAACGCAGTCGCCATCAAGGAATATCTGCCGAGTTCGTTGGCTTTACGCCAATGGGGAGAACTGGCGCCGGCCATCTCGCCGGAAAACCTGCCGACCTTCCGCATCGGCCTCAAATGCTTCTTCGAGGAGGGCCGCGCGCTGGCGCGCATCGCCCATCCGAACGTGGTGAGCGTGATCAATTTCTTCCGCGCCAATGAAACCGTGTACATGGTGATGGCCTACGAATCGGGGCGCTCGCTGCAGGAACACATCCTGCGCCGCCGCGACAAGGGGGAGAAACCGCTGGTGTCGGAAAAATTCATCCGCAAGATGTTCCGCCACGTGATGAACGGCTTGCGCGAAGTGCATACCCACAAGTTGCTGCACCTGGACTTGAAGCCGGCGAATATCTACCTGCGCGCCGACGGCACGCCGATCCTGCTGGACTTCGGCGCCGCCCGCCAGACCCTGCGCTCCGACTCGCCCAAGCTGTATCCGATGTATACGCCGGGTTTTGCCCCGGCCGAATTGTATGAGCGGAATGGCAACCTGGGGCCGTGGACCGACATCTACAGCATCGGCGCCTCGATTTTCGCCTGCATGGTCGGCGCGCCGCCGCAGCCGGTGGACCAGCGCAAGGTCAACGACAAGATGGAAGGCCACTTCCGCAAGCTGGAGGGGCTGTATTCGCCGGAGCTGATCCAGGTGGTGCGCTGGTGCCTGATGATCGACCCGCTGCAGCGGCCGCAAAGCGTGTTCGCGGTGCAGCGCGCCTTGATGGAGCCGGTGCAGGAAGAGGAGGTCAGCGTGCGCGACATGGTCACGCGCAAGATACGCAACGTGTTCTTCACGCATATCCAGTTCCGCCGCAAGGCCGAGAGCAACCCGGATACGACCATCCAGGAAAATACGCAGTAAACAAGTAAAAAAACGCCGCTTCATTGCCCCAGCATTCGCTGTATTTTTAGCAAGAACCAGACATAGTCATGCGATTTTCAGTTTATCAAGAAAGCCATATCGGCGGCCGCAAAGTCAACCAGGACCGGATGGGCTACAGTTTCACGCGTGACGCCTTGCTGCTGCTGCTGACCGACGGCATGGGCGGCCACCTGCACGGCGAGATCGCCGCCAGCATCGCGATGCAGACCATCGGCTCGCTGTTCCAGAAGAATGCCCAGCCGTATATCAAGAAGCCGGAGCGTTTCCTGGAAGACGCCTTCTATGCCGCCCATATGGAAATCCACCGCTACCGGGAAGTGCACAAGCTGTCGGAAACCCCGCGCACCACGGTGGTGGCCTGCCTGATCCAGCACAACAGCGCGTTCTGGGCGCATTGCGGCGATTCGCGGCTGTACTGGATGCGCAACGGCCAGATTCTGGCGCGCACCCGCGACCATTCACGCATCGAGAGCCTGATTGCGCAAGGCAAGGCCGATCCTTCGGAGCGCGCCACCCACCCGGACCGCAACAAGCTGTTCAACTGCCTGGGCGCGACCAACATGCCGATCGTCGAACTGTCGCGCCGCGTCAGCCTGCAGGCGGGCGACGTCATGCTGCTGTGCTCCGACGGCCTGTGGTCGATGCTGCCTGACCACGTGCTGGCGCAACGGCTGCAGACCAGCACCATCGTGCGGGCGGTGCCGGAACTGGTGAACAATGCGCTTGGGATTGCCGGCAAAACCAGCGATAATATTACTGCTTTGGCAATGGCCTGGGGCGCCGACCCGAACATCGACGATCCGGCCAGTTCGATCGTCACCCACACGCTGCCGATCGGCAGCCTGACCACCACCATCCAGGCGCCGCGGCTTGGCGCGACAGATACCCCGGACGGCTTCAGCGATGCCGACATCGAACAGGCGATCGCGGAAATCCGCGGCGCGATTGAGAAAAATATTTGATTTTATTGCGGGACAGAGCTGCCCGGGTAGGGTTTAAGAGCCACCGTAGCGCGGCGAATTACACTCCCCGTGCGGCTCTGTCCTCAACTGGTCAGATAAACGATTAAATTTGAGAAATGAGTTGATTATGTCCACCATTACCCGTCCTAGCGGCCGCGCCGCCGATGCCTTGCGCAGCGTGCGCCTGACCCGCAACTACACCAAGCACGCCGAGGGTTCGGTGCTGGTCGAGTTCGGCGACACCAAGGTCATCTGCACTGCCAGCCTGGAAGAAAAAGTCCCCGGTTTCCTGAAGGGCAAGGGACAAGGCTGGCTGACCGCCGAATACGGCATGCTGCCGCGCTCCACCAATACCCGCATGGACCGCGAGGCGGCGCGCGGCAAGCAATCCGGCCGCACCCAGGAAATCCAGCGCCTGATCGGCCGTTCGCTGCGCGCAGCGTTTGACCTGGAGGCTTTCGGCGAGCGCACCTTGCATCTTGACTGCGACGTGATCCAGGCCGACGGCGGCACCCGCACCGCATCGATCACCGGCGCCATGGTGGCGGCTTACGATGCCTTTGCCCGGCTGCTGGAGAACAAGGCGATCGCCGCGATTCCCTTGAAACATTTCGTGGCGGCGATTTCGGTCGGCGTCTACCAGGGCACGCCGGTGCTGGACCTCGATTATGTCGAAGATTCCGGCTGCGACACCGACATGAACGTAGTGATGACCGACACCGGCCATTTCATCGAAGTGCAGGGCACCGCGGAAGGCGTCGCCTTCGACCGTCCTACGCTGAACAGCTTGCTGGACCTGGCGCAAGGCGGCATCGGCGAACTGATCCAGCTGCAAAAACAGGCTTTGGGCCTGGCCGACTGAGGTCCCTCCGCCGGCAAAACCGCGAGGCTGAATATCGGCTGCGCGCGCAGATCGCCGATGATGCGCGCGCGCAAGCGATATAATCCTGCCTATGTATATCGATTCCCACTGCCATATCAATTTTCCGGAGCTGTCCGCCAGGATGCCGGAAGTGCTCGCCAAGATGGCGCAAAACCAGGTGACCCATGCGTTATGCGTATCGGTTGACCTGCCCGATTTTCCGCAGGTGCTGGAGCTGGCCGAGACCTATCCGCACATCTATGCCTCGGTCGGCGTGCATCCCGATTATGAAGATACGCCGGAACCCAGCGTCGACGACCTGATCCGCCTTTCCGACCATCCGAAAATCATCGCCATCGGTGAAACGGGGCTCGACTATTACCGCCTGCAGGGCGACCTGGAATGGCAGCGCGAGCGTTTCCGCCGCCACATCCGGGCTTCGCGCGCGACCGGCAAGCCGCTGATCATCCATACCCGCGCCGCTTCCGCCGACACCATCCGCATCATGCAGGAAGAGGGCGCCGGCACCGATGCCGGCGGCGCCGGCGGCGTCATGCACTGTTTTACCGAGTCGCTGGAAGTGGCCGAAGCGGCGATGGCGATGGGTTTTTACATTTCGTTTTCCGGCATCGTCACCTTCAAGAGCGCCAAGGAATTGCAGGCGGTGGCGCTGGCAGTGCCGCTGAGCAGCACCCTGATCGAAACCGATTCGCCCTACCTGGCGCCGGTGCCGCATCGCGGCAAGATGAACGAGCCGGGCTGGGTCATGCATGTCGGCGAGTTCCTGGCGAATCTCAAAGGCGTGCCGGCAAGCGAAGTGGCGCAGCAGACTACCGACAATTTTTTCAATTTGTTCAAACTGGCAAAGGATCAGGCGCATGCTTAACTTATCTGGCCGCTGGAGCGGCGGTTCGCGGTTTTCGGCAATGTTGCTGCTGCTGGCGCTGAGCTGCCTGCCGTCATTGAGCCAGGCCAGCAACCTCGACGACTATGTCAAGGCGGTCAGGCTGGACGACGAACGCGGCATGAAGAAATTGCTGGCTGCGGGCGTCAGCCCGAACCTGGCGGAGAAACAGCGCGGCGATACCGGCCTGATATTGGCCTTGCACGAAGATTCGAAGAAGGTCTTCGCGCTTTTGCTCAATGCAAAAGACATCGATCTCAACCTGCGCACACGCAACGGCGACACGGCGTTGATGGTGGCCTCCTACAAAGGTGATGTGGCGGCGGTGAAGGCTTTGCTGGACAAGGAAGCCGAGCCCAACAATACCGGCTGGACCGCGCTGCATTATGCGGCGGCGATCGGCAATAATGAAATCGTGCAGATGCTGCTGGACGCATCCGCCTACATCGACGCCGGCTCGCCCAACAATACGACGCCGATCATGATGGCTGCGCGCGGCGGCAAGATCGAGACCGTCAAGCTGCTGCTAGATAGCGGCGCCGACGTCACCCTGAAAAACGATCTCGGCATGACCGCCATCGACCTGGCCAGGAAATTCGACCACGACGAGATCGCCGACGGCTTGACCAGCCGCCTCAAGAAAGCCGGCAAGCTGTAATCCTTGATTAATTAATCAAGTAAGGATGTGGGGGCCCGCATCCTTGATATCTTTAGTGCCGGTCAGCGCCATGCTGACATCCAGTTCCTGCTGCAATATCTGCAGCATCCTGGTGACGCCGGCTTCTCCCATCGCTCCCAGGCTATACAGGAAGGCGCGGCCGATCATGGTGCCTTTGGCGCCGAGGGCGACCGCTTTCAGTACATCCTGGCCGCTGCGGATACCGCCGTCGAACCAGACTTCGATCTGGTCGCCCACCGCCTCGACGATCGCCGGCAGCGCCGAGATCGACGATACCGCGCCATCCAGCTGGCGGCCGCCGTGGTTGCTGACGACGATGGCGTCGGCGCCGGTGGTGGCGGCGATCTTGGCGTCCTCGACGTCGAGGATGCCCTTCAGGATCAGCTTGCCGCCCCATTGTTCCTTGATCCAGGCGATATCGTCCCAGTTCAGGGTCGGATCGAACTGGCTGGCGGTCCATTTGCTCAGGGTCATGATGCCATCGGCGCCGGAGACGTGGCCTGCCAGGTTGCCGAAAGATTTGCGGCCGCCTAGCGCGCGCAGGGCCCAGCCTGGCTTGGTGGCGAGGTCGAGCAGGTTGGCCAGGGTCATTTTCGGCGGCACCGACATGCCGTTTTTCAAGTCTTTGTGGCGTTGGCCGAGAATCTGCAGGTCCAGCGTCAGCACCAGGGCGGAACATTTGGCGGCCTTGGCGCGTTCGATCAGGGATTTGATGAAACCGCGGTCGCGCATGACATACAGCTGGAACCAGAACGGCTTGGTGGTCACGCTGGCGACATCTTCGATGGAGCAGATGCTCATGGTCGACAGGGTGAACGGGATGCCGAATTTTTCGGCGGCGATGGCACCCAGCATTTCACCGTTGGCCCATTGCATGCCGGTCAAGCCGGTAGGGGCAATCGCCACCGGCATCGTCACTTCTTCACCGATCATGCTGCTGCGGGTAGAGCGCTGGTCGACGTTGATGGCGACCCGCTGGCGCAGGTGCAGGGCGGCCAGGTCGCTGCTGTTGGCGCGATAGGTGGATTCGGTGTAGGAGCCGCTGTCGGCATAGTCGTAAAACGCTTTTGGCACGCGTTTCTTGGCCAGTACGCGCAGGTCTTCGACGCAGGTGATTACAGGCATGGGGGCTCTCCGCTAGATTTTGTTGTGTGTCGCTGTTGCCGCGCTGTTGCCACTATCTTAGATGAAAACAATGCATGCACGGTGCAATTCAATTGACGCCTGGCATGAAGCATTTTCACCTGGCTTCGCGTATCTGCGCCAGCAATGCCTGCGCCGCCAGCCTGCCGCTGCGCACTGCCGATTCCAGCGTCGCCGGATAATCGCTGGCGGTATAGTCGCCGGCCAGCAGCAGCTTGCCGAGGCCGGTGTCGTTGGCTGGCCGCGCCAGGCCCGGGGTGCAGGCGAATGTGGCGCGCTTCTCTGAAATGACCTGGGTCCAGGCGGGCGACGCCAGCTGTGGCTGCCTGAAGGCTGTGGCCAGCTGTGCGGCGACCGCTTTTGCCAGCGCCTCATGGCCGGCCTGTATAGCCTCGGACGAAGCACTGATGACGACTGCCAGCAAACCGGCCTGGGCCGCATCGAGCTGGCCGCGGTCGAATACGAACTGGCCCCAGGCGGCGCTGTCGCCGGCGTTTCCCGGATCGTCCAGCAAGGCGAAGAACGGGCGCGGCAAGCGCGTGGCGGCCGGGTACTGCAGGTAGCAGGTGGTGATCGGCTCGTAGTCGAAACCGCGCAAGGTTGCCAGCAGCGCCGCATCTGCGCAGCCATCCAGCAGCGTTGCCGCGGTTTCGGGCGGCGTGGCGATCACCACGGCGTCGAAATCCATGCTTGCCTCGCTGCCTTGCAGCTGCCATCGTTCGCCGTGGCGCTGCAGTTGCCTGATGCTGTGGCCGGATTCAACGTTGCCGCCGCGTTCCTCGATGAAGGCAGCCGCCTGTTGCGGGAACAGGTTGCTCAGATCGGTACGCGGCAGCAGCATGTCGGAGGCGCTCCTGCGGGCGCCCAGGCTGTCGCGCAGCACTGCCAGGAAAACCTGCGCCGAGGCTTGCTCCGGCGGGGTATTCAGCGCGGCGATGCAGAGCGGGCGCCACATCAGCCGGATCAGGCGCTCGGTCTGGTCGAACCGTTCCAGCAGCGTGCTGACGCTGCAATCGTCATGCAGTTGCCAGCCCATCCAGCGCGCCGCTGAAGAAAAGCGCGCCAGCGCCAGCTTGTCCTGGCGCTCGAGGCCGTCGGCGCGCAGCAATGCCGCCAGCAGGTGCAAGGGCGCCGGCAAACGCGGCGCCACAAAAGTCATGCCGCCGCTATCGGCCGGGTAACACATCTGCAGCGGCAGGCGCAGCATGACGCTGGCCGGATCGATGCCGACCTTGCGCATCATTTGCAGGGTCTGGCTGTAGGCGCCCAGCAGGATGTGCTGGCCGTTGTCCAGTATGGTTTCGTTGATGTCGACGCGGCGGGCCCGGCCGCCGAGCTGGCGGCTGGCTTCGAACAAGGTTACCTGGTGGCCGGCCTGGGTCAGTTCGACGGCAGCGCTGCAACCGGCCCAGCCGGCGCCGATCACTGCGACCTGTTGCATTTCCATGGCCATGTCAGCGCAGGGGCAGGAGCCGCGATGCGACGCAGTCAGCCGCGCACATAGGTTTTCCAAGCCAGCCAGAGTTTACGGATCGGCGTGAGCGAAATGCGCTGGTTCAATACATGGAAGCCGTCGCGCTCGATTTCACCCAGCAGCGCGCGGTAGATGGCCGCCATCATCAGGCCGGGGCGCTGGGCGCGCCGGTCTGCCTTGGGCAGCAAGGCAAATGCTTCGTCGTAAGCCTGCTGCGCGCGCGCTACCTGGAAGCGCATCAGGTTGACAAAATTCTCGCTGTAACGCGCATTCAGGATGTCGGCGGCGGTGACATTGAATTGCTGCAGCTCGTTGACCGGCAGGTAGATGCGGCCCTTGCGGCCGTCTTCACCGACGTCGCGGATAATGTTGGTGAGCTGGAATGCCAGGCCGAGCTTTTCGGCAAACTGCAGGGTTTGCGGCTGGGTTACGCCGAAGATGCTGGCCGACAGGATGCCGACCACGCCTGCCACATGCCAGCAGTATTGCTTCAAGCCCGGGTAATCCAGGTAACGGGTCTGGTTCAGGTCCATTTCCATGCCGTCGATAATCGCTTGCAGGTGCTTGCCGTCCAGTCCGTAAGGCTGCAGGTGAGGTTGCAGGGCCTGGGTGACCGGATGGGACGGATTGCCGGCCAGCATGGCGGCGATTTCCTTGCGCCACCACATCAGCTTGGTGCGCGCCACGCTTTCGTCGGTGCAATCGTCGACCGTGTCGTCCACTTCGCGGCAGAAGGCGTACAGCGCAGTGATGGCGCGCCGCCGTTCCGCCGGCAGGAACAGGAAGCTGTAATAAAAACTGGAGCCGCTCTGGGCGGCTTTTTGCTGGCAGTAATCGTCTGGGGACATGGATGTGGGGAGCAGCTTAAAAAACAATTTGCCCGAAGTATACGTAAGAATGCATAAGAGCGGCGTTGTGGTTTGCTGATTTTGTTGGCTTATCTCATGCGCAGGGCCCGCCAGGCAAGCAGCAGCCAGTCGGCTTTGCCCAGTTTCGGCCGTTGGCGGAACATGTCGTAATCCGCCGCTTCCAGCAGCTCCAGGATGCGCAGGCCGCCTTGCACCACCAGCCGCAATTCCCAGCCGATCCGGCCCGGCAGCCGCAGCGCCAGCGCCTGGGCGCCGGTCATCATGTTGCGTGCACGCTGCACCTCGAACTGCATCAGCCGACGCCAGGCGTGGTCCACCGTGCCGCTGGCAAGCTGCGCCTGCGATACGCCGAAACGCTGCAAGTCTTCCAGCGGCAGATAAATCCTGGCCTTGTCCCAGTCGATCGCTACGTCTTGCCAGAAGTTAATCAATTGCAATGCCGAACAGATGGCGTCCGAATCGCGCAGGTTCTGTTCGTTCGCCGCCCCATACAGGTGCAGCATCAGGGCGCCGACCGGATTGGCCGAGCGCCGGCAGTAGTCGAGCAGCTCGGGAAACTGGCTGTAGCGGGTGGTGACCACATCTTGCTTGAAGGCCGACAGCAGGTCGCGGAACGGCGCCAGCGGCAGCCGGTATTCCGCGATCACCTGTTCCAGCGCTTGAAACAAGCTGCTTTCCGCGGCCTGCTTATGTTCTATCCTGTCCAAAGCGGTCTCGTACGCATGCAATGCGCGCAGGCGCTGCTCGGGAGCGGCGTCGCCTTCATCGGCGATGTCGTCGGCGCTGCGGGCAAAGGCGTAGATCACCCTGACTGCGGGACGCAGCCGGGCCGGCAGCAGCAGGGAGGCGACCGGGAAATTTTCGTAATGGTTGGTGGGCATTAGGGAGGGCAGAATATTTTTATCAAAAAAGCATTATTTGTCTCTAATTGTCCGGCATAAAAAAAGCTTTGGTCAAACTTAATCCGGCGCAATTATAATAACTGACCTGAAAGTTATTAATTTGTGAGAAGCTTCGGCAATCGATTGTTTTATGGCGTGCCGAACGGTGCTGCGTAAACCGGCAACGACAGCTAACGACCGCCCAGAATAGTAAAGGAAAAAACGTGTTGACCCAGATAAATCCGCGTCCGTCCGCAGCTACCTTGGTGCGCATGCGCGCTCCCGGTTTGTTGCTTATTTGCACATTACTGTTGGCTGCCTGTTCCAAGCCCGCTGAAAAGGTCGAAGATATCCGCCCGGTGCGGGTGGTGGTGCTGAATCCGGCCAATGCCGACGTCACCTCTGAATTTCCGGGCGCGGTGCAGGCCCGCTATGAATCGCAGCTGGGTTTCCGGGTGGCCGGCAAGATCATTGCGCGCCAGGTCGATGTCGGCACGGTCGTCAAGCGCGGCCAGGTGCTGATGCGGCTCGATCCCAAGGACCTGCAGCTGGCGCAGGCACAAGCGGTGGCCGCCGTCAGCTCGGCCGCCAGCAACCGTGATACCGCCAAGGCCGACCTGAAGCGCTACCAGGACCTGCGCGACAAGAACTTTGTCAGCCAAGCCGTGCTGGATGCGAAAGATACCGCGTACAAGGCCGCGCAAGCGACTTATGACCAGGCCGAAGCCGCATTCAAGGGGCAGTTGAACCAGACCGCTTACGCGACCCTGGAATCGGATGTGGACGGGGTGGTCACCGCCATCAGCGCCGAAGCCGGCCAGGTGGTTGCGGCCGGCACGCCGGTGGTCAGCGTGGCTCGCCAGGGCGCCAAGGAAGTGGTGGTCGGGGCGCCGGAAAACCAAGTCGACAAATTGCGCGGCAGCAGCGATGTGCAGGTACGTTTGTGGGCTGATCCAAAACAAGTGATCCGCGGCACGGTGCGCGAGGTTTCGCCGATTGCCGATCCGGTGACGCGCACTTACGCCATCAAGATCTCGATCCCGGACGATACGCCTAACGTCAAGCTGGGCATGACCGCCTACGCCAGTTTCACCAGCAAGACCAGCGACAATGCGATCAAGGTGCCGCTCACCGCGCTGTTGCGGGTGCAGGACCATAGCGCGGTATGGGTGGTCGACGGCAGCACGGTGCACCAGGTGCGCCAGGTGCCGGTGCAGATCAACGGCCAGCACGGCAATGAAGTATGGATACAAGGCGACCTGCGCGCCGGCCAGCAGGTGGTGACCGCCGGCGTCAACCAGCTCAAGCCGGGACAGAAAGTCACGATCCTGAATGCGCCGGAAGGCAGCCTGCCGCCCGGCAAAGCGGTGGCGAGCCCGCCGCTGGCGTCCAATAATGCCGAACCTTCCGCAGCGGCGGCAACGGGCGGAGCAGCCCGATGAGCGATGACAAAAAAAACGGTTTTAATCTGTCGCGCTGGGCCCTGGAGCACATACCCCTGACGCGTTACCTGATGGTGGTGCTGGTGATCGGCGGCATCCTCAGCTATGGCCGCCTGGGGCAGGATGAAGATCCGCCGTTCACCTTCCGCGCCATGGTGGTGTCGGCGCAGTGGCCGGGCGCTACCGCCTTGCAGATGGCCGACCAGGTCACCGACAAGCTGGAAAAGAAGTTGCAGGAAACGCCGCACATCGACACCATCCGCAGCTATTCCAAGCCGGGCGAAACGCTGATCATCCTGACCTTGCAGGAATCGGCCCCGCCCAAGGAAACGGCGGATGCCTGGTACCAGGTGCGCAAGAAAATCAACGACATCAAGCAGACCTTGCCGCCAGGCGTGGTGGGGCCGTTCTTCAACGATGAGTTCGGCGAAACCTACGGCTCGATTTTTGCGGTTTCCGGCGACGGCTTCAATTATGCCGACGTCAAGGACTATGCCGATTTCGTGCGGCAGCAATTGCTGACCTTGCCCTCGGTCGCCAAGGTGGATTTGTTCGGCGTCCAGGATGAAAAGATATTCATCGAATTTTCGCAGAAAAAATTCTCGCAGCTGGGCATTACGGTGCAAGACATCGTCAACCAGCTGAGCGCGCAAAACGCCTTGCAGTCGACCGGGGTGCTGGCCACCGCCACCGACAACCTGCAGATCCGCGTCAGCGGTGCGCTGGCGTCGCCCAAGGACCTGGAAAACCTGCAGCTGCGGGCCAACAGCACTACCTTCAGGCTGGGAGATTTTGCCGTCGTCAAACGCGAATACCAGGATCCGCCGCAGACCAAGATGCGCTTCAACGGCAAGGAAGTGATCGGACTCGGCGTGTCGATGGCGAAGGGCGGCGACATCATCTCCCTGGGCAAGGACATGGAGAAGATGACTGCCCAGATCAAGGCCAAGCTGCCGGTCGGGATCGACCTCGAGCGGGTCTCGAACCAGCCGAAAATCGTCGCCGAATCGGTCAATGAATTCCTGAAGACCCTGATGGAAGCGGTGCTGATCGTGCTGGCGGTGAGTTTCCTGTCGCTGGGTTTCCATACCAAGCCGTTCCGCATCGACGTCCGGCCCGGCCTGGTGGTGGCCTTGACCATTCCGCTGGTGCTGGCGGTAACCTTCCTGTTCATGAGCATTTTCAGCATCGACCTGCACAAGATATCGCTGGGCGCGCTGATCATCGCCCTCGGCCTGCTGGTGGACGACGCCATCATCGCGGTGGAGATGATGGTGCGCAAGATGGAAGAAGGCTTGTCGCGGCTGGAGGCGGCGACCTTTGCCTATACCTCCACCGCGATGCCGATGCTGACCGGAACCCTGATCACCGCCGCCGGCTTCCTGCCGATCGGCCTGGCCAAGTCGGCCGCCGGCGAATATACCTTTTCCATGTTTTCGGTGAATGCGCTGGCGCTGCTGATTTCGTGGCTGGTGGCGGTGCTGTTTACGCCCTATATCGGCTTCCTGCTGCTGAAAGTGAAGCCGGCGGCCGGCGCCGACGGCCACCATGAATTGTTCAATACGCCGTTCTATACACGCGTCCGGCGCGCGGTCAACTGGTGCGTCGAGTGGCGCAAGACCACCATCGCCTTGACCTTGATGGTGTTTGCGCTGGGCGTGTTCGGCTTCAAGTTTATCGAAGAGCAGTTTTTCCCCGATTCCAGCCGGCCGGAGCTGATGATCGAGCTGTGGCTGCCGGAAGGTTCGTCGTTTGCCGCCACCGAAGCCCAGGCCAAGAAATTCGAGGCGTATATCCATGCCGCGCCCGAACTGGAAAGCATGACCACTTATGTCGGCAGCGGCAGCCCGCGTTTTTACCTGCCGCTGGACCAGATCCTGCCGCAGACCAATGTGGCGCAGCTGGTGCTGCTGACCAAGGACCTGGCGGCGCGCGACGCCTTGCGCCTGCGCATTACCGAAGCGTTCAAGCACGGTTTCCCGGAAGTCCGGGGGCGCGTCAAGCTGCTGCCTAGCGGCCCGCCGGTGCCGTATGCGGTGCAGTTCCGCGTCAGCGGCACCGACGCCGCCAAGGTCAGGACAATTGCCGACCAGGTCAAGAGCGTCATGAACGGCAATCCGAATATCACCGGCCTCAACGACAACTGGAACGAGTCGGTCAAGGTGCTGCGGATCGACCTCGACCAGGATAAGCTGCGCACGCTGGGCATCGGTTCGCAAACCGTGATGCAGACGGTGAACACCATGCTGACCGGCACCACCATCGGCCAGTACCGCGAACACGACCGCCTGATCGATATCGTGGTGCGCCAGCCGCTGGACGAGCGCGCCACCATCGACGCCCTGAACCAGGCCAACGTGCCGACCGCCAGCGGCAAGTCGGTGCCGCTGGCGCAGGTCGCCACCGTCAAGCTGGTGTGGGAGCCGGGCGTGGTGTGGCGCGAATGGCGCAATTGGGCGATCACGGTGCAGGCGGATGTGATCGACGGCGTGCAAGGGCCGACGGTGACCGCCCAGATCGATCCGCAGCTCGACAAGATCAGGGCCCAGCTGCCGCCCGGCTATATCATCGACGTCGCCGGCGCCGCCCATGACAGCGGCAAGGCGCAGGATTCGATCGCCGCCAATGTGCCGCTGGTGATTTTCATTATCTTCACTTTGCTGATGCTGCAGTTGCACAGCTTTTCGCGCTCCTTGCTGGTGTTCCTGACCGGGCCGCTCGGCGTGGCGGGTGCGGCGGCGGCGTTGCTGTTGCTGCAGCGGCCGTTCGGCTTCGTCGCCCAGCTGGGCGTGATTGCGCTGTTTGGCATGATCATCCGCAATTCGGTGATCCTGATCGACCAGATCGAGCACGATATCGCCAACGGCGTGGCGCCGTGGAATGCGATTGTGGAATCCGCGGTGCGGCGCTGCCGGCCGATCATGCTGACCGCGGCGGCAGCGGTGCTGGCGATGATCCCCTTGTCGCGTTCGGTGTTCTGGGGGCCGATGGCGGTGGCGATCATGGGCGGCCTGATTGTGGCGACCGGCTTGACCCTGCTGTTTTTGCCGGCGTTGTATGCGGCCTGGTTCCGGGTCAAGAAGCCGCAGCCGGAGACCGCTGCGGACAACCACGGTTAAGCGCGTAGAAATATGGCGAGAAAACGAGGCAGCCTCTCGCCATATCGGATGGCTTGCAGTAGAATAGCGGGCTGTCCAATCCTGCAATGCGGGATTGCACTGTATTTGTTGGAAATGCGACCGTGGCGAAATTGGTAGACGCAACAGGTTTAGGTCCTGTCGAGAGCAATCTTGTGGAGGTTCGAGTCCTCTCGGTCGCACCAGCTGTGTCGATGATATCGATGTATTGGCGGCTGGCTAAGCATGGAAGAACCCTCTTGAAGAGGGTTTTTTTACGTCTGCGCGCATGGTCGTGAAATGCCGAGCGGCGGATCGTTTGTTCGGCATACAATCGCAATTTCTTTCCTGGAATAAATATGCATACAAAATCCCTGGGAGTGGCCGCTTTACTTGGTTTGCTTGGTTTAGCGGCAATCGCCGCAGGCCCTGCGCAAGCGGCATCGGAGCAGGTGGGCGAGGTGAGCACCGCATTCCGCTGGGTCGGGCGCAATGACCGCGTCGTGGTCGAGGCGTACGACGATCCCAAGGTGCAGGGCGTGACCTGCTACGTGTCGCGCGCACGCACCGGCGGCGTCAAGGGCACCGTCGGGCTGGCGGAGGACAGGGCGGAAGCCTCGATCGCCTGCCGCCAGGTTGCCGCGGTGCAGTTCAGCGCCAAGCTGCCGTTGCAGGAAGATGTGTTTACCGAGCGCATGTCGGTGCTGTTCAAGCGCCTGCATATCGTGCGGCTGGTCGACCCGAAGCGGAATACACTGGTCTACCTGACCTATTCGGATAAATTGGTCGACGGCAGCCCGCAAAACAGCGTTACGGCGGTGCCGGTGCCGGTCGGCAACCCGATTCCGCTCAAATAAGCAAGCTTATTGCCCGGGCGGAGCGACGCGTTTTGGCGCAACCGCCTGTTTTACGTATAGAATATCGGACTTTAGCGCGGCAGGGTTGGGGTGGAAATGACAACTTTTCATCGTTTTACCCCGCATTACCTTAGCCGCACCACGGAATTTTTAATTTTTGGACGATCCACATGGCAACTGCAGTCGAAACTCTGGATAAACTTGAACGCCGCCTTACCCTCACTATCGCTGTGAGCGAAGTGCAAACCGAAGTCGAAAAGCGCTTGAAGGTTCGCGCCCGCACTGCAAAAGCGCCTGGCTTCCGCCCAGGTAAAGTGCCGATGAAGATGGTCGCTGCACAATACGGCTACCAGGTCGAAACCGAAGTGCTGAACGACAAAGTCGGCAATGCCTTCAACACCGCTGCCAATGAAAACAACCTGCGCGTTGCCGGTTATCCGAAGATCGAGCCAAAGAACAGCGAAGGCGTGGCTGAAGGTACGCTGGCGTTCGACGCGACTTTCGAAATCTACCCTGAAGTCAAGATCGGCGACCTGACCGCCGTTGAAGTCGAAAAGACCAAGGCCGAAGTCAGCGATGCTGAAATCGACAAGACCATCGATATCCTGCGCAAGCAGCGCGTGCACTACCACGTCAAGGGCGAGCAAGGCGCGCACGGCGATGGCGGCAGCGACCTGACAGCCAAGAACGGCGACCGCGTGACTGTCGATTTCGTCGGCAAGATCGACGGCGTTGAATTCCAGGGCGGCAAAGCCGACGACTACGCTTACGTACTGGGCGAAGGCCGCATGCTGCCTGAGTTCGAAAACGCGACCGTCGGCCTGAAAGTAGGCGAAGCCAAGACGTTTGAACTGGCTTTCCCTGCCGATTACCACGGCAAGGATGTCGCCGGCAAGACCGCGGAATTCACCATCACGCTGAAGAAGCTGGAATGGGCGCACCTGCCGGAAGTCGACGCAGAATTTGCTAAATCGCTGGGCATCGACGACGGCGACCTGGTCAAGATGCGCGCTGACATCAAGCTCAACCTGGAGCGTGAAGTCGGTTCCCGCGTCAAGGCCAAGAACAAAGACAGCGTCATGGATGCACTGATCAAGGTCAGCGACCTGGAAGTGCCGAAAGCGCTGGTCGAGCAGGATGTCGAGCGCCTGGTTGAAATGACCCGCCAGGATATGGCGCAGCGCGGCATGAAGGTCAACGACATGCCGTTCCCGCCGGAGCTGTTCACAGCCCAGGCTGAGCGTCGCGTACGCCTGGGCCTGATCCTGGCCGAAGTGGTCAAGGAAAACAAGCTGCAGGCAACCCCGGAGCAAGTCAAAGCCCAAGTGGAAGATTTTGCGCAAAGCTACGAAGACCCGCAGCAAGTCCTGAAATATTATTTCAGCGATCGCCGCCGCCTGGCAGAGGTCGAAGCCCTTGTTTTGGAAGAAAACGTCGTTAACTATGTGCTGGGCAAATCGAAAGTGACTGAAAAATCGGTTGCATTCGATGAATTAATGAGCAACAACGGGCAACAAGCTTAATCAGGTGCAGTACCACGGTCCAGGCGGCAAGCCTGGGCCGGTTCGGTGGTTTGATTAAGTTTTGAGCGCTCTCCATAAGGAAAAATATGACAGGCTTTAATCGTAATTCGGCACTGGATACTGACATGCTTGGCATGGTGCCTATCGTGATTGAGCAGAGTGGCCGCGGTGAGCGTTCCTATGACATCTATTCGCGCCTGCTGCGCGAACGCATCATTTTCCTGGTAGGCCCGGTCAACGACCAGACCGCCAACCTGGTGGTGGCGCAGTTGCTGTTCCTGGAAAGCGAAAATCCTGACAAGGATATTTCTTTATATATCAATTCTCCTGGCGGTTCGGTGTCTGCCGGCATGGCGATTTTCGACACCATGCAGTTCGTCAAGCCGGAAGTCTCCACCTTGTGTACCGGCATGGCGGCATCCATGGGTGCTTTCCTGCTGGCTGCGGGCGCCAAGGGCAAGCGTTTCTCGCTGCCTAACTCGCGCATCATGATTCACCAGCCTTTGGGCGGCGCCCAGGGTCAGGCTTCGGATATCGAAATCCAGGCGCGTGAAATCCTCTACCTGCGGGAACGCCTGAACGGCATCCTGGCTGACAAGACCGGCAGAAGCATTGAGCAGATCAGCAAGGATACGGACCGGGATAATTTCATGTCCGCGGATGCGGCTGTGGAATATGGCCTGATCGATAAAGTCCTGGCGACACGCGCTTGATTGCTGCGTAACGAATGAAACGCCCGGCCCCAAAGGTACGGGCGTTTTGCTTTTCAAAAATCGCCCAGGCGTGACGAATCCGGATTTCGCGGGTAAGATAAAATCCATACCGCGAATCGATGCTGTGGTCCACCCTCTATAGTTTTACTTAAACTCTGCCTTTATGTCTGATAAAAAATCTTCCAGCGGCGAAAAACTGCTTTATTGTTCCTTCTGCGGCAAAAGCCAGCATGAAGTGAAAAAACTCATCGCCGGGCCATCGGTATTCATTTGTGATGAATGCATCGATCTCTGTAATGACATCATTACCGATGAAGCATCGAACGTCGAAACGCTGGATGGTCAAAAATCGGAACTGCCGATCCCGCAGGAAATCAGCGAGCTGCTCGACCAGTATGTGATCGGCCAGGAGCCTGCCAAGCGGATCCTGTCGGTGGCGGTGTACAACCATTACAAGCGTCTCAAGCATCTTGGCAAGAAAGACGACATCGAACTGGCGAAGAGCAATATCCTGCTGGTCGGTCCGACCGGCTCCGGCAAGACCCTGCTGGCGCAAACGCTGGCGCGCATGCTGAACGTGCCGTTCGTGATCGCCGATGCGACCACGCTGACCGAAGCCGGTTATGTCGGCGAGGACGTCGAAAACATCATCCAGAAACTGCTGCAGAACTGCAATTACGAAGTCGAGAAGGCGCAGCGGGGCATCGTCTACATCGATGAAATCGACAAGATTTCGCGCAAGTCGGATAACCCGTCGATTACCCGCGATGTCTCGGGCGAGGGCGTGCAGCAAGCCTTGCTGAAACTGATCGAAGGCACCATGGCCTCGGTGCCGCCGCAAGGCGGGCGCAAGCACCCGAACCAGGACTTCGTGCAGATCGACACCACCAACATCCTGTTCATTTGCGGCGGCGCCTTCGACGGCCTGGCCAAGATCATTTCCGAGCGTTCGGAAAAGAGCGGTATTGGCTTTTCGGCAAATGTGAAGAGCCAGAGCCAGCGTACCTCCAGCGAAGTGCTGCTGGACGCCGAGCCTGAGGACTTGACGCGCTTCGGCCTGATTCCAGAGCTGGTCGGCCGTTTGCCGGTGATCGCGACGCTGGCCGAGCTGAACGAAGAAGCGCTGATCGAGATCCTGATTGCGCCCAAGAACGCGCTGGTCAAGCAATACTCCAAGCTGCTGCAGATGGAAGGCGCCGAGCTGGAAATCCGCCCTGCGGCGCTGCAAGCCATCGCCAAGCGCGCCCTGGCGCGTAAAACCGGTGCGCGCGGCTTGCGCTCCATCCTCGAGCACGTGCTGCTCGACGTTATGTACGATTTGCCAAGCCAGCAGAACGTCGCCAAGGTCGTGGTTGATGAAAATACCGTCAACAGCGGCGCTAAACCGTTGCTGATTTACCATGAGCAGCCGAAGGTGTCCGGCGCGAAATAAGGCGGTCAGGTTTGCCTGCCGGAGCAGGTCTTGCCAAAGGCCGGTTCCTGGCGGCGGCGCAAAACCGGGAAATTTGTAAAGCCATGTAAAAAGCAGGGGTTTAAGCCGGTTTTTAAGCCAAAAGTAGTACAATTTGCCAAAACATACGATTTGGCTTCAATCGCAAAGCCACCCGAAGTTACCTTCGCGTGTGGCTTTTTTATTGGCCATCGCAAACTAGTTGCAAATAGAAGTGGTGATTTATTGTTGAAACCGGGGCTTGAGTTTCGGCCACTCGTGCCAACATCATTAATAAGATTTTTTGATAGGGCTCACCATGACGACTTCTACATTTACTGAACAAACTCAGTTGCCTCTCTTGCCTTTACGGGATGTCGTGGTATTCCCGCATATGGTGATTCCACTGTTCGTCGGTCGCCCAAAATCGATCAAGGCGCTTGAAGCCGCGATGGAGCAGGGCAAGAGCATCATGCTCGCGGCCCAGAAAGCCGCAGCCAAGGACGAGCCGTCGCCGGACGATATTTATGAAATCGGCTGCGTCGCCAATATCTTGCAAATGCTGAAACTGCCCGACGGCACCGTCAAGGTGCTGGTGGAAGGGGCGCAGCGTGCGCGCATCCATCACATCAGCGAACTCGACACGCATTTTGTCGCCGACCTGACGCCGGTCGAATCCGAACTGGGCGATGAGGCTGAAGTGGAAGCGATGCGCCGCGCCATCGTTCAGCAATTCGACCAGTACGTCAAACTGAACAAGAAAATTCCGCCGGAGATCCTGACCTCGCTGTCCGGCATCGATGACGCTGGCCGCCTGGCCGACACCATCGCCGCCCACTTGCCGCTGAAGCTCGAGCAAAAGCAGGTCATCCTGGAAATCTTCAATATCGCCAAGCGTTACGAGCACCTGCTCGGCCAGCTCGAAGGCGAACTGGATATCCTGCAAGTCGAGAAGCGCATCCGCGGCCGCGTCAAGCGCCAGATGGAAAAATCCCAGCGCGAATACTATCTGAACGAGCAGGTCAAGGCGATCCAGAAGGAATTGGGCGAAGGCGAAGAAGGCGCTGACCTGGAAGAGCTGGAAAAGAAGATCCTGTCTGCCAAGATGCCTAAGGAAGCGCTGGAAAAGGCGCAGAGCGAGCTGAAGAAACTGAAACTGATGTCACCGATGTCAGCCGAAGCGACCGTGGTGCGCAACTACATCGATACGCTGGTCGGTTTGCCATGGAAGAAAAAATCCAAGGTCAACAACGAACTGGGCAATGCCGAAAAAGTCCTGGAAGGCGATCACTACGGCCTCGACAAGGTCAAAGAACGCATCCTGGAATATCTTGCCGTGCAACAGCGCGTCGACAAGCTGAAAGCGCCGATCCTGTGTTTCGTCGGTCCTCCTGGCGTGGGTAAAACCTCGCTGGGGCAGTCGATCGCCCGCGCCACCAACCGCAAATTCGTGCGGATGGCTTTAGGCGGCGTGCGTGACGAGGCCGAGATCCGCGGTCATCGCCGTACCTACATTGGCTCCATGCCAGGCAAGATCTTGCAAAGCCTGGCCAAGGTCGGGGTGCGCAATCCGCTGTTCCTGCTGGACGAGATCGACAAGCTCGGCATGGATTTCCGCGGCGATCCGTCGTCGGCGCTGCTGGAGGTGCTGGATCCTGAGCAGAACCATACCTTCTCGGACCATTACATCGAAGTCGATTTCGACTTGTCGGATGTGATGTTCGTGGCGACTTCGAACTCCTTCAACATCCCGCCGGCGCTGCTGGACCGGATGGAAGTGATTCGCCTGTCAGGCTACACCGAAGATGAAAAGACCAACATCGCGCTGCGTTACCTGCTGCCCAAGCAAATCAAGAACAATGGTTTGAAGGTCGAGGAAATCAGCCTGGCTGAAAGCGCGATCCGCGACATCATCCGTTACTACACGCGTGAAGCCGGGGTGCGTTCGCTGGAACGGGAAATCTCCAAGATCTGCCGCAAGGTGGTGAAGCTGCTGCTGTTGAAGAAGCAAGAGAAGAAGGTTGCGGTCACTTCCAAGAACATCGATAAATTCCTCGGTGTGCGGCGCTTCGATTTCGGCGTTGCCGAAAAAGAGAACCAGATCGGCCAAGTGGTCGGCCTGGCGTGGACTGAAGTGGGCGGCGAGCTGCTGACCATCGAAGCCGTCAAGATGCCGGGTAAAGGTGCAATCATCCGTACCGGCACCCTGGGCGACGTGATGAAGGAATCGATCGAAGCTGCACGCACGGTGATGCGCAGCCGCGCCGCGAAACTGGGCATCAGGGGCGAGGCGTTCGAAAAGAGCGATATCCATATCCACGTGCCGGAAGGCGCGACGCCAAAAGACGGACCGTCGGCCGGCGTCGGGATGACTACCGCCCTGGTCTCGATCTTTACCGGGATCCCGGTGCGGGCCGATGTCGCCATGACGGGTGAAATCACCTTGCGCGGCGAAGTCCTGCCTATCGGCGGCTTGAAGGAAAAACTGCTGGCAGCGCATCGCGGCGGCATCAAGACGGTGCTGATTCCAGAGCAGAACGTGAAAGACCTGGCCGAGATTCCGGACAACGTCAAGAACAAGCTGGAAATCGTACCGGTGCGCTGGATCGACAAGGTGCTCGAGATCGCCCTGGAGCGGCAGCCTGTGCCTTTGACCGACGAGGAAGCAGTGCTGGATGCTGCCGTCGCCAAGAGCAGCGAGAAGTCGGATCCCAGCGTGGTCAAGCACTGAGCCGGCGCCGGATCCGGATAAGCTATCGGATTCGCCAGCCTGATTCCTGTTTTAAAAAAGCGCTCGCGAGTGAACTGAACCCCAAAAGTTGGACAACAACTTTTGGGGTTTTTTCATATGTGCAAATGTATTTAATGTTGAATATATCAAGTTTGTAAAATCAGGTTAAACCTCCCCGTATCGCCGGGAAAGCGCTTGACACAAGGCTTTGCGGCTTGTTTAATACCAGCTGCAGATTTTTTTCTGCAGTCCATCTGCGATGATTTTTCGCACAAAATGCGGAACAAGCATCATCTCGAATTTCAATTCCTGTGAGGGGGCTTCAGTGAACAAAACCGAATTAATCGATCACATCGCCAAGTCAGCAGACATTTCCAAGGCCGCGTCGACCCGCGCTTTGGATGCCGTGATCGCCGCAGTTAAAACCACGTTGAAAAAGAACGGCTCAGTGACCTTGGTCGGCTTTGGCACGTTCTCGGTAGGCAAGCGCGCAGCACGCACCGGCCGTAATCCGCGTACCGGAGAGGCAATTAAGATCAAGGCAGCGAAAGTTCCTAAATTTAAGCCTGGCAAAGCGTTGAAAGATGCTGTAAACTAGCGTCTTTTGGCGTGGTGACAAACGCCAAAAGAGATTTACAAGCAGTTGTTTAGGAGTGGTAGTTCAGCTGGTTAGAATACCGGCCTGTCACGCCGGGGGTCGCGGGTTCGAGTCCCGTCCACTCCGCCAAAATACAAAAAAGGCGAACGAGAGTTCGCCTTTTTTCTTATGTACATCCGGTTTGTATTGCAGCCTTCCTTTTTGATCTTGATTGGCCGACCATGTTTGAATTTGTCCGTACCCATCAGCGCTTGATGCAGTTCTTGCTGCTGCTCCTGATCATCCCTTCGTTTGCATTAGTCGGGCTGCAAAGCTATAGCAGCTTTGGCGACGGCGCCAACACGGTGGCGAAAGTCGCCGGCCAGCCGATCACCCAGCAGGAATGGGACGCCGCCCTGCGCCAGCAGATGGACCGCATGCGCCAGGCATTCGGCGACCGTTTCGACCCGAAGATGGTCGAGACGCCGCAAGCCAAGCAAGGCGTGCTGGATAACCTGATCGCGCAGCGCGTGCTGGTCGCGGCGGTGGGCAGCGAGCATTTGTCGGTATCCGATCAAAGCCTGCAGCAAGCCATCATGGGTGTGCCGGAATTGCATGGCGCCGACGGCAAATTCGACAATGAACGCTACAAGGCATTGCTGGCGGCGCAGGGCATGACGCCGACCATGTACGAGGCGCGCCTGCGCCAGGACATGGCAATGCAGCAGTTGAACGGCGCAGTGCAAACCACCGCGTTTACGCCGAAAACAGTCGCCACGCGCTTGTCGGACATCAACGATCAGGAACGCGACGTGCAGGAGCTGCTGTTCAAGACTGCCGACTATGCCGCGCAAGTGAAAGTCACCGACGCCATGCTGCAGGACTACTACGTCAAGAACGCCAAGGAATTCGAAATCCCTGAGCAGATCAAGGCTGACTATGTCGTGCTCGACAGCGCTGCGGTTGCAGCCCAGGTAACGGTCAGCGATGCCGACATCAAGTCCTATTACGACAATAACCTGAGCCGTTACACGACGCCGGAAGAACGCCGCGCCAGCCATATCCTGGTCTCGGTGAAGAAAGACGCGCCGGCGGCGGAACTGGCTGCGGCAAAAGCCAAGGCTGAAGGCTTGCTGGCTGAGGTGCGCAAGAATCCGGCCGACTTCGCCAAAGTGGCCAAGGCCAATTCGCAAGACACCGCGTCCGCTGAAATGGGCGGCGATCTCGGTTATTTCGGCCCAGGCATGATGGTCAAGCCTTTCGAGGACGCAGCCGGCAAGCTGAAGCAGGGCGAGATCAGCGGCCTGGTGCAATCCGATTTCGGCTATCACATTATCGAAGTGACCGGCATCAAGCCTGCAGTGATCAAGCCGATCGATGAAGTCAAGGCCGATATCGGTGCGGAGATCAAGAAACAGCTGGCAGCGCGCAAGTTCACGGAACTGGCGGAAGCTTTCAGCAACACGGTATACGAGCAAGCTGACAGCCTGAAGCCTGTCGCCGACAAGATGCACCTGCAGATCCAGTCGGCCGCGAACCTCGGTCGCCAGCCGAATCCTGCCGCTGCGCCAGCCACCGCTCCGTACAACAACCCGAAATTCCTGGCCGCGCTGTACTCGGATGAAGCTTTGAAGAACAAGCACAATACCGAAGCGATCGAGATAGCGCCGAACACGTTCATCGCCGGCCATGTAGTCGAGTACAAGCCGGTGACCAAGCGTTCGTTCGACGAGGTCAAGGCAATCATCAGCGACAAGGTCACGCGTACCGAAGAAGCCGCGCTGGCCAAGAAAGCCGGCGAAGAAAAACTGGCTGCGCTGAAAGCGCAAGACAGCGCCAGCGGTTTCGGCGCGGTGCAAACCGTGTCGCGCGTCAAGAACCAGGGTGTCAATCCGGTGGCGTTCGAGGCGCTGATGAAGGCCAATGTGAATAAACTGCCGGCCTATGTCGGCGTGGTGCTGCCGCAGCAGGGTTACGGACTTTACCGGATCGCCAAGGTCGGCCAGCCGGCGGCCCAGGACCAGGCGCGGCGTACTGCTGAACAGCAGCAGATCACCAGTGTCCTGGGACAGCAGGAAATGCTGGCGTATGTGGATGTGCTGAAAGAGAAGGCCAAGGTCAAGATACTGAAACCGGTGGCAACCATCACCGCTGGCGGCGACGACAAGCAGAACTGATCGATGCCGTCACTAAGGTAGAGAATAAAAAGCCACTGGAAAGTGGCTTTTTTATTGCTGGATGTTATTTCGCCAGCAGCGATTTCAATTCCGGCCAGACATTGTTCAATATGATCGGATGCGCCTGCGCTACAGGGTGCATGCGGTCGGCCTGGAACATGTCCGGTTTGTCGGCGACGCCGTCCAGCAGGAACGGAACCAGCGGCACCTTGGCCTGTTTGGCCAGCATCGGATAAAGCGCAAAGAATTTTTCGGTGTAGTCGCGGCCGTAGTTGGGCGGAATCCGCATACCCACCAGCAGCACTTTTGCTTTCGCTTGCTGCGCCGCGCTGATCATCGCGCGCAGGTTGCTTTCGGTGGCGTTCAATTGCAGGCCGCGCAGGGCATCGTTGGCGCCCAGTTCGATGATGACAATGTCAGGTCGTTGCTGGAGCAGCGCCGGCAAGCGCGTTTTGCCGCCGCTGCTGGTTTCGCCGCTGATGCTGGCGTTGACGACGCTGCCGCCAAGGTTTTCTGTCTTCAGGCGCTGCTGCAGCAAGGATACCCAGCCGCTACCGCGCGCCAGTCCGTATTCTGCGGAAAGGCTATCGCCTAACACCAGTATCGATTTTGATGCAGAATAGGCATTGTTCGTCCATACTAGGCCGAGCAGGCCAAACAGCAAGGCGGCTAGCCGCAAGCGAACGCCGAATTTGCGGCGCCAGCCCTCGGCCAAGTCCTGAAAACCATTCCCCAACCCGGAGTCGATAATCTGCATGCATCAGTCCTCTTCTGTTAATCCTGCAATAGCCCCAGCCATAGACGTCCAGCGCTTGACCAAGCGTGTTGCCGACGCCAGCGGCGAGCTGGTGATTCTTGATGATATCAATTTTAACGTCCAGGGCGGTACCACGCTGGCGATTGTCGGCGCTTCCGGTTCCGGCAAATCGACCTTGCTGGGCTTGCTGGCGGGGTTGGACACGCCATCGTCGGGTACTGTGCACATCGACGGCAGCGATATCTTTGCCCTGGACGAGGATGGCCGCGCCGGCTTGCGCAAGGAAAAGCTCGGTTTCGTTTTCCAGTCTTTCCAGTTGCTGAGCCATTTGAGCGCGCTGGAAAATGTCATGCTGCCGCTCGAACTGCGTGGCGACAGGGATGCCAAAGAGAAGGCGCAGGCCAAGCTGGAACGGGTCGGGCTGGGGTCGCGCCTGCAGCACTATCCGAAATACCTGTCGGGCGGTGAGCAGCAGCGGGTGGCGCTGGCGCGTGCTTTCGTCACCGAGCCGCCGCTCTTGTTCGCTGACGAGCCTACCGGCAGCCTCGATGCGGCTACCGGCGACGCGGTGATCCAGCTGATGTTTGACCTGAACCAGGAACGCGGCTCAACGCTGGTGCTGGTGACGCACGATACCTCGATCGCCATGCAGTGCCGCCAGACCATCACGATCGCCGCCGGCCGTCTGCTGCGCCCGGGTGATACCAGCGCTGCCGATGCGCAGATATTTCAATAAGCGAAAAAAGAAGGTGGAGGGTAGTGCATGTCGGCTTGGCTTTCAGTAACAAAGGCTGTGCTTCCGTATATCAGCGACATCATTTCCGTGGCGGCGCCGGTGTTCACCCGGCGCAAAGGTAATACGGAAGAGAGCCGGCTGCAGATCTTGCAGCAGCAGGTAAGCGAACTGCAGGCGGCGTCGCTGCAAAACGTCGGCGACATCAAGGCGCTTGCCGAACAACTCAAGACCGCGCTGCCATTGCTTGAGCAGGAAATGCGGCAAGAGGCGCTGCAAGCCGGCGCAAAATCGCGGCGCGCCGGCGTGCTGTGCGGACTGGCGCTGGGCCTCAGCGCGCTGGCCCTGGTGGTCGCCTTCACGGCTTTGCTGAGTAAATGAGCGGCAGAGAATAAGATAGGACAAAAGAATATGGATCGCTTGCAGTCAATGCGGGTTTTTGCGAAGGTAGTGGAGCAGGGCAGCTTTGTCGCCGCCGCCCAGGTGCTGGACATGTCGAATGCGGTGGTCACGCGCCTGGTGGCCGACCTGGAAAACCATCTCGGGATCCGCCTGCTGCACCGCTCGACGCGCCGCATGGCGCTGACCGAACCGGGCCAGGCTTACCTGGAGCGGGTGCAGCAGATCCTGGATGAAATCGACGAAGCAGAAGCTGCTGCTTCCGTGCTGTCGACCAAACCCGCCGGCACCTTGCACATCTATTCGCAGATCGGTTTCGGCCAGACCCAGCTGGCGCGCCTGCTGCCGCTGTATTCGAAGCAGTATCCCGATGTGCGGCTGGATGTGACCTTGTCGGACCGTACTGTCGACCTGATCGAAGAAGGTTTTGACGTCGGCATTTTTTCGGTCAACCAGAAATTCGACGCCGGCATGGTGGCGCGCCAGCTGGGCATCGCGGAAGTGCTGCTGTGCGCCTCGCCGGCTTATATTGCCGAACATGGCGTGCCGCAGACGCCGGAGGAACTGGCGCAGCATTCATGCCTCAATTTTTCCATGGAACATCTGCGCCATCACTGGACCTTCCAGTCGGAGCAGGGCGCCTCGGTCATTCCGATCACCAGCAAGGTGATGTCGAACAATACCGATTTGCTGCGCCAGTGTTTGCTGGCAGGGATGGGAATCGCCATGCGCACCTCGTATACGCTGGGCGACGATATGGTGGCGGGGCGCGTGGTGCGGGTGCTGCCCGATTACCAGATCAACAAGGTGGCAGTGCGCCTGGTCTATCCCAGCCGGCGCCTGTTGTCGGCCAAGGTGCGCAGTTTTGTCGATTTCATGATGGCGCAGTTTCCGCATCCGGATTGCGACCCCTGGCTGGCATCCTAAATATCCGCCAGGCGCCGCAATAGATTGGCTTCCAGCTGCCAATGACGGCGTTCCGTGCTGCTCTGGGCTTCGGCCTGCAGCTCAGGGGTGCTCTTTTCCATTTGCGCCAGCAGGATTCTTTCGGCCAGGCGCAAATCCATTTCCACCGGGCCCAGGAACGCCACGACGTCGCCGCGCTGGATCAGCAAGGTAGGGAAATTGTCGACGTCCAGGTCGCCGATCAGTTCTGCCTGGTCTTCGATATCGATCCAGACGAATTGCACATGCGGATGGCGTTGCGCCAACGCCGTGAAATTCGCGAAATATTCCCGGCAGCTGCCGCACCAGGCGGCGCACAGGCAAGCCGCCACCCAGCCATCCTCCGACAGGGTGGTGGCAAGTTCCTGGTGATTGTCGTTATCGAGAGTGAGGATCAGCATTCGCGATATTTTACAGCGTGTGCGCTGGATCTTGCATGAATACCCTTGGTTTGCCGGTTCCTGGGGCCTTTGCCGCAGGATTGGCCCGGCCAATCGCGCAGAGTGCAGCCGAAGCGGCGTCGAGCGCGGTAAAATACGGCCCATGCAGACCATTCTTGCCATTGAAACATCTACCGAACTGGCCTCCGCCGCCTTGTTGCGCGACGGCCAGGTGACTACCCGCGAATCGGCGGGCGTCCAAACCCATTCCCTTGCCATCCTGCCGATGGTGCAAGACTTGCTGGCCGAGGCCGGGATCAGCCTGGCCCAGTGCGACGCGCTGGCGTTCGGCGTCGGTCCCGGCTCCTTCACGGGGGTGCGCACCGCCTGCGGCATCGTGCAAGGACTGGCGTTCGGCGCCGACCTGCCGGTGTTGCCGGTAGTGACGCTGGCCGCCATGGCGCAGGCTTGCCGCGACCTCAACGGCGCCGGCGAAGTGCTGGCGGTGCTGGATGCGCGCATGGGCGAAGTCTACTGGGCCCAATATCGCTTTGCCGGCGATGGCTGGCAGGTAATTGCCGAACCGGCTTTGTCGGCGCCGTCGCAGGTATTGCCCCTGCCGGCGCAAAGCGGCGTGCTGCAAGCCTGCGGCAATGGCCTGGCGGCATATGCGGAAGCGTTTTCCGCTGCTCCGTTCGCGGCCGGCGGCTTGCCGGCGGTGATGCCGAGCGCGCGCCAGATCGCCCAGCTGGGCAGCGTCGCGCTGGCCCAAGGCGGGGGCTTGAGCGCGGTGCAGGCCCAGCCTTTGTATTTGCGTAACAAGGTAGCGCTCACCACCGCCGAGCGCGCCGCCAAGGTGAACCCATGAACGCCAATGCACAGCCGGCGGCCGGCCTGTTGCGGCCGCTTGCGTTTGCCGCCATGCGTATCGAAGACCTGGACGAGGTGCTGGCGATCGAAAAGACCGTGTATTCGCATCCCTGGACCCATGGCAATTTTGTCGATTCGATCCAGAGCGGTTATCAATGCTGGGTATTGCGCGATGCGAAGCAGGCCTTGCTCGGCTATTTTTTCATGATGCAGGCGCTGGACGAGGCGCATCTGCTCAATATCAGCGTGCATGGCGACATGCAGCGGCGCGGCATCGGCAAGATGCTGCTCGATAAGGTATGCCTCCTGGCGCATCAGCAGCAGATGCAGTCGGTGTTGCTGGAAGTGCGGCCATCGAATACGCGTGCGATTGCGATCTACCAGCGCTACGGTTTCGTCGAGATCGGCCGCCGCCGCGATTATTATCCTGCTGCCGGCGACAAGCGTGAAGAAGCCATCGTAATGAGGCTGCCGTTATGAGCGAGATGAGCAGGCGCAGCGTTTTCCTTGACGAGATCGGCCTCGGCCCGCTGTGGCTGCGGCGCGATGGCGGCGCCGGCTTGGCAGGCGCAGAACTGATAAAAGCGGATGTGGCGCCGGCGGTGGAAATTCCCGCCGTGCCGGTTCCGCAGCGGGTCGAGCCGATGGCGAGCCGCGTGCAGGATAACCCTGCGGTTTCAGCCTGGGCCGACGCCGAACCGGTATCCGTACCGCAGGCAGCCGTCCAGGCGGGGATTTCCACCGCCGCAATGGATTGGGGACAGTTGCAGAAGGCAGTGGCAGGCTGCACAGCTTGCGGGCTCTGCCAGGGGCGTAAGAATACCGTGTTCGGTATCGGCGACAGCAAGGCCAAATGGCTGTTCATCGGCGAAGGTCCCGGACGCAACGAGGATATCCAGGGCGAGCCGTTCGTCGGCCCGGCCGGTAAACTGCTCGACAATATCCTGCTGGCGATGGGCTTGAAGCGCGGCGAAAACGCGTACATCGCCAATATCGTCAAGTGCCGCCCCACCGACGGCACCGGCCGCGATCGGCCACCGGCGGCGGATGAAGTGGCGGCCTGCCTGCCGTATCTGCAGCGCCAGATCGAATTGATCCAGCCAACCGTCCTGGTCGCGCTGGGCAAGACCGCTGCCTTGTCGCTGCTGGGACTGGATCCCGCCACTCCGGTTTCAAAACTGCGCGGCTCCGTGCACCGCTACGCCGACCGTCCTCTGGTGGTGACCTATCACCCGGCTTATCTGCTGCGCCAGCTGGGCGACAAGGGCAAAGTCTGGAGCGACCTGTGCCTGGCCATGAGCACGTATGCCAACGCCGGCGAATGATTCTTCCGCGGCGCACGCCGGCGCTTGCCAGCAACAGTTTCACTTGCGCTGGAACCATCTGTTCGATCCGCACGTCAGGGCGCTGGCTTGGCTGCTGGATGCGCCCGACCTGCTTGATCCCCAGGCCGCACAGTGGCAAGGAAAAATCGCCAGCTACGCTGACGCCGGCCTGGCTGCATGGCTGAGCGCGCTGGAGCAGGCGCCGGAAAAATTGCAGGCATTGCACAGCTATATCGGCAGCTTGCCATCGACGCGCTTGGGCCTGTACGCGGAAAAATTGATGGCGTTTTATTTTGAGCAGCGGCAGATGCTGGTGGCGCACAGCGTGCAGGTCAGGGCCAGCAAAAACGACACGATAGGCGAATTCGATTTCCTGTTGCGGCTGAACGGCGACCTGGTCCACTGGGAGTTCGCGACCAAGTTCTATCTGCTGGAGACTGGCGGCGGCAGCTTGCAGCCGGACGATTTCCTGGGTCCTAACCTGGCCGATTCGCTGGGCGCCAAAATGCAAAAGATCCTGCAGTGCCAGCTGGTGCTGTCGCAGCATCCGGCTTCGCAGATACACCTGAGTGAACCGGTCGCTTCTGCCCAGGCACTGGTCAAGGGCTGGCTGTTTTATCCGGATGACGATTTACCCTCGCCCTACGCGCTCGGCGTATCCACAAACGCTTGCCGGGGATATTGGCGCAGCCTCTCTGCGTTGCAGCTGGACCAGTCAGCCTTGTACCTGGTATTGCCGCGCCGGCGCTGGCTGGCGCCGGCAAAAATCGCGCTTGGACACGCGCTCAGCGCGGCAGACGCGCAACAGGCCTTGTCGCAGCATTTTGCCGGCGATGCCGCGCCGGTGCTGCTGGCGACCCTGCGCGCCGAGGATGGGTATGGGCTGGAAATCGACAGAGGTTTTGTGGTGCCGGACGACTGGGCGGAGCGGGCGGCGGCCCAGCGTCATGCAAGGATGGGCGACCAAGGCTGATCGCTGCCTGGATTTTTCTGCCGGTGTTAGTGCTTGGTTTCGCCAATCAAGGCCAGCGAATCATGCTCGCGCTGATTGGCCGCATGCTTGCGCATGATGAGAAACATGATGCAGGCGACAAACGAGCCAAACAGGAGGATGACGATATTGACATCCAGGTCGATCTTGATCATCAATGCATACAGCACCAGCATGGTCAGCACCGACAGGTTTTCATTGAAATTCTGCACAGCGATCGAGTGGCCGGCGCTCATCAGCACATGGCCGCGATGCTGCAGCAGCGCATTCATCGGCACCACGAAATAACCCGACAAGGCGCCGATGATGATCAGCAGCGGGTAAGCGACCCATACCGAGTGCACCACTGTCATGGCCATCACCACCAGGCCCATCACGATGCCCATCGGCATGACGGTCAGCGATTTTTTCAGTGGGATCATGCGCGCCGCCGCCCCGGCGCCGATCGCCACGCCAAACGCCACCACGCCTTGCAGGATGGCAGCCTTGTCGAGCGGCATGCCGAGCGACTTCTCGGCCCATTTCAATACGATGAACTGCAAGGTTGCGCCGGCGCCCCAGAACAGGGTGGTGACGGCCAGCGAAATCTGTCCCAGCTTGTCTTTCCACAGGATTGCGTTGCAATTGGCGAAATCGACGATCAGCTTGCTCGGCCTGCGCTGCTGGTGCGGATAGCGGGCGCCGGTGTCAGGGATTTTCAGGTTGAAGACGGTAGCGATCAGGTACAGCATGCCGATCACCATCAGCGCCGCATGGGTCGGCGTGTTCAGGTGCCAGTTGATGATGGGGATGTGCCATTGCAGCAAGATGGAAACGACATGGGGACTGACCAGCGCGCCGCCGAGGACCGTGCCGAGGATGATCGAAGCCATGGTCAAGCCTTCGATCCAGCCGTTGGCGGCCACCAGTTTTTCCGCCGGCAACAATTCAGTGAGGATGCCATATTTGGCAGGCGAATATGCAGCTGCGCCGAAGCCGACCACGCCATACGCGATCAGGGGATGGACATCGGCAAACATCATCAGGCAGCCGGCGATCTTGATCATGTTGGTGATGAACATCACCCGGCCTTTGGGCAGCGAATCGGCAAAAGCGCCGACAAAAGCAGCTAACAGCACGTAAGACAGGACAAAAAACAGTTTCAGCAGCGGCGTCATCCAGCCGGGCGAGGACATTTCAGCCAGTAAGGCGATTGCCGCTATGAGCAGTGCGTTGTCGGCCAGCGAAGAAAAAAACTGCGCTGCCATGATGGTGTAAAAACCGCGATTCATCCGCATCCCAGAATGTAACAATGTGTCCCCGGCCTGCTTTATACCATGAAAATATGACCGATTCGTGATTATGAGAGATGCAAAAGAGAAAACGTTCCGTCGAATTATGGGGATTGCCGATCCATCGCCGGCGGTGCATCCGGTAAAATAGAACGCTCTACGAATCTTCACAAATTCCGCACATTCATGCCCAGACCCCTAGTCGCCACCATAGACATTTCTGCACTGCATCACAACCTGCGTATTGCCAAATCGCATGCGCCCGGCGCGAAAATCTGGGCGGTGGTCAAGGCCAATGCCTACGGGCATGGCTTGGAGCGCGGCGTACGCGGTTTTGCGGAAGCGGACGGACTGGCGCTGATCGAACCGGAAAACGCGCTGCGCCTGCGCGAGCTGGGCTGGCAAAAGCCGATCTTGCTGCTGGAAGGCATTTTCGACGCCGCCGACCTTGAGACCGTAGTGCGGGCCAGGCTCGATTTTGCCGTGCATTGCAACGAGCAGATCATCTGGCTGGAACAGGCCGCGCTGAAGGGGCCGCTGGACATCCACCTGAAAATGAACAGCGGCATGAACCGGCTCGGCTTCAAGCCGGAAGCCTATCGCGCTGCCTACCAGCGCTTGCAGGCGATTCCCGCCGTGCGCAAGATCACGCTCATGACCCACTTTGCCAATGCCGACGATCCGCTCAATCCTGGTTTGCCGCTGCAGCAGCAGGTGCAGCAGTTCGAGCAGGGCGTCGCCGGCCTGAACGGCGAACGCAGCATCGCCAATTCCGCCGCCGACCTGATGCATCCGGAGCTGAAGTCGGATTGGGTGCGGCCGGGCATCATGCTGTACGGCGCCACGCCCGGCGGCGCCAGCGCCGCACAGTTCGGCCTGAAACCGGCGATGACGCTCAGCAGCAAGATCATTGGCGTGCAGCGCATAGGCGCCGGCGAGGCGATCGGCTACGGCAGCCGCTTCGTCGCCTCGGCGCCTATGCTCATAGGCGCGGTCGCCTGCGGCTACGCCGACGGCTATCCGCGCCATGCGCCTAACGGTACGCCGGTATTGGTCAATGGCGTGCGCACCGCCACCGTCGGCCGGGTATCGATGGACATGTTCTCGGTTGACCTCACCGCTGTGCCAGGGGCCGGGATCGGCAGCGCGGTAACCTTGTGGGGCGACGGCCTGCCGGTCGACGAGGTCGCGCATGCGGCCGGCACCATCGGATATGAACTGCTGTGCGCTTTGGCTCCACGGGTTAAAGTGGTGGACTTGTAATCGTCATTGCAGGTCCGCCCGCCGCTAGGGATAGTAAGTCCACCACCAACATGATTGCAGAACCGCATGGCCAAAGCTAAAACCAATTACACCTGTACCGAATGCGGCGGCGTCGCCAATAAATGGACCGGCCAGTGCCCCTCTTGCGGGCAATGGAACACGCTGGTGGAAACCATCGTGGAGGCGGTCGGCAACCGTTTCTCCAACCAGCACCAGGGCCTGGCGCAGACAGCGCCGGTGATGACCCTGGCCGACATCGAAGCGATCGACGTGCCGCGTTTCGGCACCGGGATCGAGGAATTCGACCGCGTGCTGGGCGGCGGCCTGGTAGCCGGCGGCGTGGTGCTGATCGGCGGCGATCCCGGCATCGGCAAGTCGACCTTGCTGCTGCAAGCGCTGGCGAACCTGTCGAAACTGAAAAAAGTGCTGTATGTGAGCGGCGAGGAATCCGGCGCGCAAATCGCGCTGCGCGCCAAACGGCTGGCGGTGGACGCCAAGGATCTCAAGCTGCAGGCTGAAATCCAGCTGGAAAAAATCCTCAATACCCTGGTCGAGCATAAGCCCGAAGTGGCGGTGATCGATTCGATCCAGACCGTCTATTCGGACGCGCTCAGTTCGGCTCCCGGTTCGGTGGCCCAGGTGCGCGAATGCGCGGCGCAGCTGACGCGGGTTGCCAAGCAGTCCGGCATCACCATCATCATGGTCGGCCACGTGACCAAGGAAGGCGCTTTGGCGGGGCCGCGCGTGCTTGAGCATATCGTCGATACGGTGTTGTACTTCGAGGGCGATACCCATTCCAGTTTCCGCCTGGTGCGCGCGTTCAAGAACCGCTTCGGCGCGGTCAACGAGCTTGGCGTGTTTGCCATGACCGAAAAAGGCTTGAAGGGCGTGTCCAATCCGTCGGCGCTGTTCCTGTCGCAGCATGACAACCAGGTGCCCGGCTCCTGCGTGATGGTGACGCAGGAAGGCACCCGGCCGCTGCTGGTGGAAATACAGGCGCTGGTCGACGCCTCGCACGTGCCGAACGCACGCCGCCTGTCGGTGGGGTTGGAGCAGAACCGATTGGCCATGCTGCTGGCGGTGCTGCATCGCCATGCCGGCATTGCCGCTTTCGACCAGGACGTGTTCATCAATGCCGTCGGCGGCGTCAAGATCACCGAACCGGCAGCCGACCTGGCGGTGCTGCTGGCGATCAACTCATCGATGCGCAACCGGCCGCTGCCGCGCGGCCTGGTGGTGTTCGGCGAAGTTGGCCTGGCGGGCGAAATCCGTCCGGCGCCGCGCGGCCAGGAGCGCCTGCGAGAAGCCGCCAAGCTGGGATTTTCCATCGCCATGATTCCCAAGGCAAACATGCCCAAACAAGAGATCGAAGGTTTGAAAGTGATCGGCGTCGAACGTATCGATGACGCTTTGAGCAAGATACGCGACGCTGAGTAAATGGCAGGATTGCCGTGAATATCGAATAATCCTGTGTTCCCAAATACATTCTGGTAAAGGTCACCCATATGAAAACCAAAGCAGCCATTGCATGGAAAGCCGGTCAGCCGCTGACTATCGAAGAAGTCGAACTGGGCGGCCCGCGCGCCGGCGAGGTGCTGGTCGAGATCAAGGCGACCGGCATCTGCCATACCGACTATTACACGTTGTCCGGCGCCGATCCTGAAGGTATTTTCCCTTCCATCCTGGGCCATGAAGGCGCCGGCGTGGTGGTCGATGTCGGGCCTGACGTCAAGAGCCTGAAAAAGGACGACCATGTGATCCCGCTGTATACGCCGGAATGCCGCCAGTGCAAATTCTGCCTGTCGCAGAAAACCAACCTGTGCCAGTCGATCCGTTCGACCCAGGGCCGCGGCCTGATGCCGGACGCCACCAGCCGCTTTTCGATCGACGGCAAGCCGATTTTCCATTACATGGGCACCTCGACGTTTTCCAACTACATCGTGGTGCCGGAAATCGCCCTGGCCAAGATCCGCGAGGATGCGCCGTTCGACAAGGTTTGCTACATCGGCTGCGGCGTCACTACCGGCGTCGGCGCGGTGCTGTTCACCGCCAAGGTCGAAGCCGGCGCCAACGTGGTGGTGTTCGGCCTCGGCGGCATCGGCCTGAACGTGATCCAGGCTGCGCGCATGGTCGGCGCCGACAAGATCATCGGCGTCGACATCAACCCGGGGCGTGAAGCGATGGCGCGCAAGTTCGGCATGACCCATTTCATCAACGCCAAGGAAGTCGAGAATGTGGTCGACGCCATCGTCGGCCTGACCGACGGCGGCGCCGACTACAGCTTTGAATGCATAGGCAACACCACTACCATGCGCCAGGCGCTGGAGTGCTGCCACAAGGGCTGGGGCCAGTCGATCGTGATCGGTGTCGCTGCCGCCGGCCAGGAAATCAGCACCCGGCCGTTCCAGCTGGTGACCGGGCGCGTCTGGAAGGGCTCGGCTTTCGGCGGCGCCCGCGGCCGCACCGACGTGCCCAAGATCGTCGACTGGTATATGGATGGCAAGCTGAACATCGATGATTTGATCACGCACCGCCTGCCGCTGGAGCGTATCAATGAAGGCTTCGACCTGATGAAGAGCGGCGAATCGATACGTTCGGTGGTGATCTACTGATGGAGCTGATCAGCGAACACGCCTGTTTCGGCGGCACGCAAGGGTTTTACCGCCATGCCTCGGCCGAAATCGGCCTGCCGATGCGTTTTTCGGTGTTCCAGCCGCCGCAAGCCAAATCGGCGCCGGTGCCGGTCCTGTTTTACCTGGCCGGGCTGACATCCACCGAAGAGACTTTCATGATCAAGGCCGGCGCGCAACGCTACGCGGCGCAGCACGGCATCATGCTGGTGGCGCCCGACACCAGCCCGCGCGATACCGGCATCGCCGGAGCCGACGCCAGCTGGGATTTCGGCCACGGCGCCGGCTTTTACCTGGATGCGACGCAAGCGCCATGGGCAGCGCATTTCCGGATGTACTCTTATATATTGCATGAGTTGCGGCAAACCATCGTGCAAAAATTTCCGGCGCAAGCCGGCAACATCGGCATCTTCGGCCATTCGATGGGCGGCCATGGGGCGCTGGTGCTGGCCTTGCGCAATCCGGATGTGTTTCGTTCGGTATCGGCGTTTGCACCGATTGCCGCACCCAGCCACTGTCCATGGGGGCAGAAAGCGTTCGGCAATTACCTGGGGGCAGACCAGGCGGCATGGCAGGATTACGACGCCACGCAACTGATGCTGAACTTGCCGCAGCCGTTTCCGCAAGAGATCTTGATCGACCAGGGCCTGGGCGATAAATTCCTGGCCGAGCAGTTATTGCCGGAACGGTTTGAAGCTGCTTGCGCGCAGGCCGGGCAAAAGCTGACGCTGCGCCGCCACGCGGCTTATGACCATGGCTATTATTTTATTTCGACCTTGATCGAAGATCACCTGGCGTTCCACCAGCGGATACTGGGCACGGCATCCTGAGCCGAAAAAAAGCCCCGCCTGGCTTGGCGGGGCTTTTACATGTCATTTCCGATCTTATTCGGCGGCCCTGGCGCCGTCGCGCCGCCTGGAAACCAGCCAGCCTCCGCCCAGCACCACGACGAAACCAATCACGTAAGCAGCATAGTTCAATCCCGGAACGCTGTTCCACAGCGGCTGCGCGATTGGCTCGGTGACGATCATGTGCATCGCGGTATACACCAGGATTGCCGCGCCGATAAAGATCGTGACCGGGAAGCGTTCTATCAGCTTCAGCGCCAGGGTCGAACCCCAGACCATGATAGGCACCGAAATCAGCAGGCCGATGATCACCAGCGCCATGCTGCCTTTGGCGGCGCCGGCCACTCCCAGCACGTTGTCGATGCCCATCACGGTATCGGCGATGATGATGGTTTTCAGCGCGGCGGCCATGGTGGTGGCTTGCGCGCCATGCGCTTCGCCGTCGTCCGACTGGGTCAGCAAGCGGTAGGCGATCCACAGCAGGGCGACGCCGCCAACCAGCAGCAAGCCTGGGATCTTGAGCAGCCACACCACGCCGATCGTCATCAGCACCCGGGTCACGACCGCGCCCATGGTGCCCCAGATGATGGCTTTGCGGCGCAGGTTGTCAGGCAGGTTGCGGGCTGCCATCGCAATCACGATGGCATTGTCGCCGGCCAGCACGAGGTCGATGACGACGATAGCCAGCAGCGCCGCGAAGAAGGCGCCGGCATTCCAGTCGGCCATGCCCAGCATTGAAAGTAAACCAGAAAAATCCATAAAGTCTCCAACAGGGTTAACGATTAACCTCAGGCATGGACGACAACAGGAGTGGTGAGGAGCCAATCTGGAAAATTGGGCGACACATTGCCTGCATGGAATCCATGCTGACAAAGGTCTTGCTCAACAGCGATGCTGCCAAGGTAACCGGGTGCAGGCGATGTGCCTGTTCCGTGATGACGACTACCTTGCAAAACATTGGGCGACGCGTAAACCTACGCGTCATGCAATATTCAGGAGCTACTCCCCTTTGAGAGGGCGTCGCACGCGCGTTGCCGTGCGACTGAGCGTGATTATATACCAGTTTTCCAAAAGCAAGGAGTCAGCCGTGGCGCCAATAGTCGGGCTGGGCATAGGCGCGCCGCAGGAAGTCGACAAACACCCGGATACGCAAGGGCAGGTGGCGGCGCTGTGCGAATACCGCGTAGATATCGTTGCCTGGCGCGGCAAATTCGTCCAGCACCGTGACCAGCTTGCCGGATTCGATCTCGCTGCCGACTTCCCACATCGAGCGCCAGGCCAGTCCCTTGCCGGCCAGCGCCCAGTCATGCAGTACCTGGCCATCGTTGCAGACCATGTTGCCGGCCACCCGGACGGTAACGGTCTTGCCGTTCTGGCGAAAGCTCCAGCCGCGCTGGCTGCCTTCGCTGCTGATCGCCAGGCAGTTGTGCTTTTGCAGGTCGTCGACCGTGAGCGGTTTGCCGTGGCGCTTGATGTAGGCAGGGGAGGCCACCACGATACGCTTGTTGTCTGCCAGCTTGGCGCCGACCAGCGACGAATCCGACAGCGACGCGATGCGGATGGCGACGTCTATCCCTTCGCCGATCAGGTCGACCACGCGGTCGTTCAGGTTGAGCGTCAGGGTGACGTCGCGGTGTTCGGTGAGGAAAGAGGGCATCAGCGGCGCCACGTGCTGCCGTCCGAAACCGGCCGGCGCCGAAATCAGCAAGTGGCCGCTGGCATGGGCGCTGCGTTCCGAGACTGCCGATTCGGCGTTTTCCAGGTCGGACAGGATGCGCTGGCAGTCTTCGAGGAAGGCTTCGCCTTCGTTGGTCAGCGCGATTTTGCGGGTGGTGCGTTGCAAAAGCTTCACGCCGAGGCGTTCCTCTAACGCATCCAGGCGCCGGCCGATCATGGCAGGGGCGATCCCTTCGGCGCGCGCAGCCGCGGACAGGCTGCCCTTGGCGGCTACCTCGACAAAAGTGGAAATCTGCTTGAATTGATCCATGTAGCCGAACTGGTTTGCTGGTTTGTTGAAGGCCCGGGCAATAGCTGGCGCTATAATACGTCCACTTGTGACTAAAACGCATAGATCAAATGATAAATCGTTCCACCTATGATGATTTGGTTTAAATATACTATATAGCGTAAAAATTAGATAATGCCATTCAGGATTTAGCATATCCGGCATGGTAAAAAACAGAATGTAGCGCTGCACAATGGCTGGTGCAGCGAACTGGCCCAAGACACCAATCAATTCATAGAACCAACAGGAGTAAAGCATGACGCAACTGACACTGCCCGCCGGCATGGAAATCAAGGGCGCAATCGGCGCCGGATACGCAGAGATTCTGACCCCCGAAGCGCTGGCGCTGGTCGCCAAGCTGAGCCGCGCATTCGAAACGCGCCGTCAGGAATTGCTGGCAGTGCGGGTCGAACGCGCCAAGCGCCTGGACGCCGGCGAGCGTCCGGACTTCCTGCCTGAAACCGCGCACATCCGCAACGGCGACTGGAAGATCGCGCCGATCCCGGCTGCGCTGGAATGCCGCCGCGTCGAAATTACCGGCCCGGTCGAGCGCAAGATGGTGATCAACGCCTTCAATTCCGGCGCCGACAGCTACATGACCGACTTCGAAGATTCGAACTCGCCGGTATGGGATAACCAGATCACCGGCCAGATCAACCTGCGCGACGCTATCCGCAAGACGATTTCGCTGGAACAGAACGGCAAGTCGTACAAACTGAACGACAAGGTCGCGACGCTGGTGGTCCGTCCGCGCGGCTGGCACCTGGATGAAAAGCATGTGCTGATCGACGGCAAGCGCGTCTCCGGCGGCATTTTCGATTTTGCGCTGTTCATGTTCCACAACGCCAAGGAACAGCTGGCGCGCGGCGCCGGCCCGTATTTCTACCTGCCGAAGCTGGAATCGCACCTGGAAGCGCGGCTGTGGAACGACATCTTCGTGATGACGCAAAACGAACTCGGCCTGCCGCAGGGCACGATCAAGGCAACGGTCCTGATCGAAACCATCCTGGCGGCTTTCGAAATGGATGAAATCCTGTACGAACTGCGCGAGCATAGCTCCGGCCTGAACGCCGGCCGCTGGGACTACATCTTCTCCTGCATCAAGAAATTCAAGCTGGACAAGGATTTCTGCCTGGCCGACCGCGCCAAGGTCACCATGACCGCGCCGTTCATGCGTTCGTACGCCTTGCTGTTGCTGAAAACCTGCCACAAGCGCAATGCGCCGGCGATCGGCGGCATGGCTGCACTGATCCCGATCAAGAACGATCCCGAGAAGAACGACATCGCCATGGGCGGTGTGCGCGTCGACAAGGCACGCGACGCCACCGACGGTTACGACGGCGGCTGGGTTGCCCACCCGGGCCTGGTCGAGCTGGCCATGACCGAATTCAAGAAGGTGCTGGGCGACAAGCCGAACCAGATCAGCAAGCAGCGCGAAGACGTCAACGTCAGCGCCGCCGACCTGCTCGACTTCAAGCCGGAAGCGCCGATCACCGAAGCCGGCCTGCGCTACAACATCAACGTCGGCATCCATTACCTGGGCGCCTGGCTGGCCGGCAACGGTTGCGTGCCGATCCATAACCTGATGGAAGATGCTGCCACGGCGGAAATCAGCCGTGCGCAAGTATGGCAATGGATCCGCTCGACCAAGGGCGTGCTCGACGACGGCAAGAAAGTGACCGCCGAGATGGTGGTCGCGATGATTCCGGAAGAGCTGGCCAAGGTCAAGGCGCTGGTTGGCGATGGCGCGACCTACGACCGCGCTGCCGCGATCTTCAAGGAAATGTCGACCTCGGCTTCGTTTGCCGAGTTCCTGACTTTGCCGCTGTACGAAGAAATCTAAACGAAGAAATCTAAATCGAAGTCCGCGGGCGGCAAAGCAGCCTGCCTGGCAAAAAAGCCGATCGGAAGATCGGTTTTTTTTTCGCCTCGGCCGGTTGCCGATGCCGGCGTTCAATGTCAATAAGTAACGGTGACGGTCACTGTATCGGTGTAGGTTCCGGCGGGCTTGTTCTGGCTTCCCGGCACGCGCCCATACGCTGTGTAATGGCGGACGGTTGGCGCGACCAGGATCAGGTAGCTGTCGCTTACCGTCTGGGTGCTTGCGGTGCCGTCCCCCCAGACTATCGTCCGCCCTGTGTCGGTGAACATGTTGTAGTTGAGGAAATTGGCGCCCGAGGACAGCTTGCGGTTGGCATAGGTGCCGGCCCCGGTGCTGACCGAAATGGTATAGCTGCCAAGCCCGGCCACTACCGCGGAGCAGGTGACCGCAACGTCGCCGGTGCTGTCTGCGTCGGTGCTGCCGGGCGATGCATAGGCGGGAAATGCGATGCCGGTGGTGGCGACGGTGCAGGTGGCGAGCAGCGCATGCGCGCTGAAGGGCAGCACCAGGAGCCAGGCAGCAGCCAGCCATTTCAGAGCAGGTTTCATTTTGTCTCCTGAGCGCAGACATAAGGCCCGAGTACCGGGAAGGCGCCGGCCTGAGGCGATGCTTCGATCCTGAAGCGGCAGCGTATGCCGGAACCGTTGTCGCGCACGACGACCTCGGCCGGGTAGTCGATCGACTCCACGAAGACTTGCCCACGCAAGGCAACTTCTGCTGCCGACGTACTGCGGTTGACATACACCCGGGTGCCGGTGGCCAGCGCCTTGTTGTTCTCGTCGACCAGGACCAAGGTCGCGCTGCGGTTCTGCTGCGCGCTGAATTTCAGCAGGCTGCCGGTGCGGTAGCCGGGCGTGACCGATTTATGCGCCAGGTCCAGCGTCATCGACAGCGGCAGCCCGGCGTCGTCCAGCGAGACCGTGTTGGATTCGTAGGGAACCAGGCGCGGAACGAAGCCGACGCCGTATTTGTCGGTCTGGCCGACCTTGATATTGTTGGCGTAGATATCGATAGGCTGCTCGACCGGCACTTCCACCATGGCGAAACTCTGGTCCAGCCAGCGCGTGGCCCGGACATGGCCGCCGAGCAGGGCGATGCCGCCGCGCGCTTCCAGCTGCAGGTTGTTTTGTCCGTCCACGTGATTGGCGTTGAGCATGTATTCACCGCTGGTGCCGATGTAGTTGGCGCCGATGTCTTCGCCGCCGTTGTCGAACAAGGCCTTGCGCGCGCGATAGCCCCAGCCGCCTTCCTGCGGCGCGGTTTGCTGGTACTCGGTGCTGAAGTATTTGCTGCCCTGCTGGCCGCTGGCCACCACCTGCAGGAAACTCTGGTGTTCCAGCGGCATGACCCAGACCAGGTTGGCGGACAGCTGGCGATCCTGCGTCAGCGATTTCAGCAAGCCGATGCTGATGCTGCCGTTCTGGTGCAGGTTGAAATTAAGGCCGGCATTGATTGCGCGCACATTGTCCTGGCCGCGGTTGACCTGGCTCAGGTAGCCGATCGCCGCGTTGGCGCGTTCTCCTAGCGAAACATTGGCTTGCGCCTGGATCTGCTGCGCCGGCGCCAGGATGTCGTCGGGCAGGCCCAGCTGCCAGAAGCGCGGGCCGGCCGTCTGCGCGCGCAGGGTCAGGGCATAGCGGCTGCCCTGGCGGTCGAACTGCAGGTATTGCTGGGTATCGTTGCCGCGCTCCGAGTTGCTGGCAACCAGGCCGCCGCTCAGCAAGCCGATATCGCTGACGGCGACGGCGGCGCCGAAAGCGAGCGACTGGCGCCCGCGCATGATCTCGCCGTGGCCCTCGACGGTGCTGCTGTCGCTGACGCCGTAACGCACGGTGGCGGAGCTGAACACCCGGCCGTAGTCGCTGTCCTTGCTGCCGAAATTGTTGCGCAGCGCGCCGGCTTCGTAAGAGACGTCCTTGCTGCCTTGCCGCAGCAGCTGGGCGCTGGTGATGTAGCCCTGAGTGTAGACCTGCTGGCGCCCCAGCACATCGTGCACCACCATCTGCACATTGCCCTGGCCGGCATACACGGGCAGGTTGTTGATGGTGAACGGACCGGTGTCGACCGGCTGTTTCAGGCGCAGGATGTTATCCACGTAGATGTCGACCACGGACGGCGCCGCCGCGGTGCCGCTGAACGCCGGCAGCGGTATCGCCTGGTAGCCCGGGATGGTCGAGAATTTGGTACGCCACTGAATGCCTCCGAAATATACCTGGCGCGACAGGGCGCTGCCGCCGGTGATGCTGTCGCCGACCACCATGGTCGCCTGCTGCTGCGGGAAATCCCGCGTGTACTGGCTGTCGAGCCGAAACAGCGAACGCTGGCCAGTCAGGTCCTGGCCGACGAAACGGCTGGTGTAGATCCCGCCGCCGCTGAATATGCCAACCTCCGCCAGGCCCGAGAGATTGGTCTGGTTCTGGCCCTTGGCGTAGTTGACATCGTAGTTCAGGAAAGCGCCGGTTTCCGCGGCCTGCAGCAGCAAGGGCTGGTGAGCGCCAAGGTTGAATGCCGAATCGATGAACGCGCTCGGCGGCGCTTGGATGTTCAGCGTCTGCGTGCCGGCCTCGATTTCGGCACGCACGCCAGGCAACGCCGCCAACGGATAATAGCGCTGCTGGTGGCTGCTGATGGCGGCGACGTCCGGCAAGCGCAGGCGAGCGTCGGTCAATAACTGTGCCGGCACGATAATGCCGTCGGCCACAGTACGCACGATCAGCGCTGCGTCCGTCAATTTCCTGTCATTGACGGTCACCGCCAATATGAATTCCTGTTCTGTCACTGACTTGTCTGCTGCCGCCAGAGCCGGGATGTGGCAAGCGATCAGGCTAGCGGCTAGATACTTGGTCAGCCTCCAGCATGAGATGTTCTTCAAGCTCGCCCTTGTCTGTTTGAATTTGCAGCCGGACCGGTCCGGCGTGGATCTTCCCGTTCGCCAAAGACCATTGTTTGTGCTGGCCCGGCAATACGTAGGCAGGTGTGCCGATTTGCAGACCGTCCTTGCCGTCGCCGTTGCTGATCTGGACGCGGATGATCTTGGCATGGACATTGCCGTCGTTGGCGGCCACCAGCAGCAGGCCATTGTTGTCATGCTTTAATTGCCAGGAGATTTTTTCCTGTTTCTTTTGCGGCGCGATAAACACGGGAATGCTGACTCTCAGCAAAGTCTTCAAGCCCGGTGCTTGCGGCCCGCTGGGCGGTACTTCATCGATCAGCAGCCGGTAGCTCTTTTCGGTTGCCGAACTGACCGGCTGGCGCACGCCGAAGCGCAGGTACTGGATTTGTCCCGGCTCCAATGCAAAGATTGGCGGATTCAACAGCAGGGCTTCAGTATCCGCCATCACTTCCTGGCGGCCATCGGTGCTCCAGTCGACGGCGCCGACCTGTATCCGCACGGGCTCATTGCCGGTGTTCTTGATTTGCAGCACGCCGGAAGCGCGTTCCACGCTCAGGTCGAAACCGATCGGATTGACGTTAAACGAGGCTGCGTTCATATCTTGTGCACAAACCAGGCACAAGACAAAAGCAACAGCCGGCCATGGCTTTAGCTTGGGCATCATCGGCCGCCTTAAAAGGTGACGGTAGCGACTACGGTATCTGTGTAAGTCGCTGCTTTGACTGATTGGCCGGACGGCACCCGGGCGTAAATGGTGATCGGCGTGGCGCTGCCGGTAGCGGTGACTGCCGCAGGCGCGGTGGCGACTGTGTTGCCCCACGTGACAGTGCGGCCGGAGTCAGAGAACAAACTGTAGTTGAGGAAGACCGGAGTGCCGCCGCCGCTGCTCAGGCGACGCAGCGGTATAGCGTCGGTCGAGCCAGTGTTGGCGTTTGCGCCTTGTCCCAGGGTAATCACGGGAGACGCGCCGATAGTGCAGGTGGTGGTGACGCTGGCTGTCACGTCCTGGTTGGTGGTGGCGTTGGCGACGATAGGGTCGTAAGTCGTCGTGAAACCAAGGGTGGAGATACTGCAATTATTGCTGATGGTGACCGTATTGGTCATGGTGGCAGTGGCGGTGGCCGCCGAGGCGCCGCTACAAATAGTTGTCGATGCGATAATCAAAATACCGTTCCGAACAAACCTTTTCATGACAAATCTCCCGATTGGCATTTTTTTTGTGTTGCGGAAGTCCAGGAGGTCACCTGGACATTCATTCAATACGGCATCCTCTCTCTCGATATTTTCCTTTGGGAAATATTTTCTTTTGTTCATATTGGCGTCATAGGAGAAGTACGTCAAGACATTTTGTTTTTTGTGAAAAACATAAATATTCATCAGGTTTTTTGGAAGAGGTATTGCTGTCAACAAATGTGTTTCTGTTTCCTGTCTTATTGTTGCTTTTTAAATGCAACAATAATATGATGATGGCATCGCAATCCATCTTCAGCAGGAAAGATAACCATGCAATTTACCAAATTCACCGACTTTGGCTTGCGCGTCCTGATGTACCTGGCAGCGACGCCGGAACAAGGCGTGATTACCGTCGGTGAGCTGGCGAGTTATTTTGACGTGCCGAAGAACCACCTGAACAAGGTGGTCAACCGCCTGGTCAAGCTGGGCTGGATCAGCGCTACGCCGGGCCGCAACGGCGGCCTGCGGCTGGCGCAAGCGCCGGCGAGCCTGCACCTGGGCGATATTCTCAGCGCGCTGGAAGGAGACGGCGGCCTGGTCGATTGCGACAAGCCGCCTTGCGTCTTGCGCGGCAGCTGCCACCTGAAACGGGTGCTGGATATCGGCCAGCAGGAATTTTATGCCGGCATGAACCGGCACAACCTGGCGGAGCTGGTCATGCCGCCGACTTCAAGCACGATTGCACGCATGCAGTTCCAGCCGATGCCGGTGCACTGATGCGATAACCGGGCGCCCGCCAAGGCAGGGCGCATTTTTTTGGATTAATTGTAGTATTTTAAATGTAACAATAGGAGTGTTTATATGATTTCCGCCATTTCCCGTCCTTATATCGTTGCTTCCGTTCCCGTCTTGCGCGAGCACGGCGTCGCCATCAGCCGTTGCTTCTACCAGCGCCTGTTTGCCGCTCATCCTGAGCTCAAGAACATGTTCAACATGCCTAACCAGCAGGCCGGCACGCAGCAGCAGGCGCTGGCGGCCGCCATTTTCGCCTATGCCGCCAACATCGATAATCCCGACGCGCTGGCGCCGGTGATCAGCCGCATTGTGCAAAAGCATGTAAGCCTGGGGATCAGCGAAGCGCACTATCCGATCGTCGGCAAGCATTTGCTGGATGCGATTGCGGAAATCCTTGGCGCGGCGGCCACGCCGGAACTGCTGGCAGCCTGGGCCGAAGCCTATGGCTTGCTGGCCGCGGCCCTGGTTGCGGAAGAACGCAAGCAGTACCAGGCGCATGGCATCGCGCCTGGCGAATATCTCTCGGTCACCGTGGCCCGCAAACAAAAGGAGAGCGACAGCGTGACCTCTTTCTATCTGCGCGCCACCGACGGCAGCGCGCTGCCGGCCTTCCAGCCAGGCCAGTACATCAGCGTCGCGGTGGATATCGAACAGCTGGCCCTGCGCCAGTTGCGCCACTACAGCTTGTCCGATGCGCCGGACAATGGCCACTGGCGCATCAGCGTCAAGCGCGAGCCGGAGAACGTCGCCGCAGACGGTCCTTATCCGGCCGGCCTGGTGTCGAACCTGCTGCACGATGAATACCATGAGGGCGATGTACTGCAGGTCAGTCCGCCATGCGGAGATTTTGTCCTGGCGCAAGAAGACCGCAGGCCGCTGGTGCTGATCAGCGCCGGCGTCGGCGTCACGCCGATGATGAGCATGCTGCACGGCAGCCTGCAGCAGAGTCCGCAGCGGCCGGTCAATTTCCTGTATGCCGCGCTGAACGGCCGCCATCATCCGCTCAAGGGTGAATTGAACAGCTTGCGCCGCCGCCATGGCCAGATACGTTCGCACATCGCCTACGAAAAACCGGGCGCCGACGATCGGCCGCAAAAGGATTACCAGCAGCAGGGTTATCTGCAGCTGGCGCAACTGCCGGACGCCTTGCTGCCGCATGACGGTTCCTACTTCTTGTGCGGACCGGCGCCATTCATGCAGGTCCAGCGCGATGCCTTGCTGGCGCGCGGCGTGGCAGCGCACCAGATCCGGCAGGAAGTGTTTGGCCCGTCGCTGCTGCAGCATTTGCAATAGGCAATGCGGCGCCAGCCGATGATGACGCACCGTGTTTCGATGTGGTAATGTTTCACTCCTAAAAATTCATTACTGATAGGGAAGACGATGCGAATTCATTGGCTTTTTGCCGCGCTGCTGGTTCCAGGCATGACGATGGCAGCGGAGGGGATGTGGACGTTGGACAATTTGCCGAAGGCGAAGATGCAGGCCGAATACGGATTCACCCCGAACGAGGGCTGGATCAAGCGCACCATGCTGGGCTCGGCACGGATTGCCGGCGGCTGCTCGGCATCCTTTGTCTCGAAAGACGGGCTGGTGATGACCAATCACCATTGCGCCTCCGAGTGCCTGGACCAATTGTCGACGGCAAAAAAGAACCTGATCAAGGATGGCTTCCTGGCCAAGGGCCGCGAGCAGGAACTGAGTTGCCCGGAAATTGAATTGAACCGCCTGGAGCAAATCACTGACGTCACGGCCGAAGTCAAGAATGCCACCGCGGGCCTGGACGGCGCGGCATTCAAGAATGCGCAAAATGCGATCAAGGCGAAGCTGACTTCAGCCTGTGTCGGCAACGACAAGGAAACCGTGCGCTGCGACGTCGTCGACCTGTATCACGGCGGCCAGTACCAGGTCTACAAATACCACCGCTTCCAGGATACGCGCCTGGTGTGGGCGCCGGAAAAAGCTGCGGCTTTCTTTGGCGGCGACCCGGATAACTTCAATTTCCCGCGCTATGACCTCGACATCACCCTGCTGCGCGCCTACGAAGGCGGCAAGCCGGCCAAGATCGAGAACTATTTCCCGTTCAGCAAAAGCGGCGCGCAAGAAGGCGAGATGGTATTCGTGACTGGCCAACCGGGTTCGACGCAACGCCAGCTGACGGTGTCGCAGCTGACTACCTTGCGTGACCTGACGCTGGTCAACAACCTGATCCGGCTGGCGGAAATACGCGGCGTGCTGGAACAATACAGCAAGAACAGTCCGGAAGCGGCGCGTAACGCCGAGAACACCTTGTTCGGCGTGGAGAATGCCTACAAGGCGTTTCGCGGACGCCTGAGCGCCTTGCAGGATCCGGCGCTGATGAAGCAGAAGCAGGATGAGGAAACTGCCTTGCGCCAGTTCGTGGCCAAGCAGCCGGCGCTGCAAGCCAAGGTCGGCGGCGCCTGGGACGCCATAGCTGCGGCGCAGCAAGCGTATCGCCAGATCGAAGCGCCTTACGGCCTGATCGAAGGCGGCCGCGGTTTCTCCAGCAAGTACTCCGGTTATGCGCGGGTCCTTGTGCGCGGCGCGGAAGAGCGCGCCAAGCCGAACGGCGAACGCTTGCCTGAATATGCCGACGCCAAGCTGCCGGAGCTGGAACAAGAGTTGTTTTCCACCGCACCGGTATATCCGGAATACGAAAAGGTGATGCTGTCGCTTTCGTTCACCAAGCTGCGCGAGATGCTCGGCACCGACGATCCGTTTGTGAAGCAGGTGCTCGGCAAGCAGTCGCCTGAACAGCTCAGCGACGCCTTGATCGACCACACCAAGCTGGGCGATCCGGCGGTGCGCAAGGCGCTGTGGCAGGGCGGCAAGGAAGCGATCCTGAAATCCGACGATCCGTTCATCAAGCAGGAGCTGGCGCTCGATCCGGCTGCGCGTGCGATCCGCGCACGCTACGAAAAAGAAGTGGATTCCGTGCAGCAGAAGAATTCCGAGCTGATCGCGCAGGCGCGTTTTGCCCAGCAAGGCACCAGCGCTTATCCGGACGCCACCTTCACCTTGCGCCTCTCATATGGCGAAGTCAAAGGATGGCAGGAAGGCGACAAGAAGATTCCGCCGTTCACCACGATCGGCGGCGCCTTCGAGCGTGACACCGGCGCCGACCCGTTCGCCTTGCCGGCTTCCTGGCACGCCGCCAAGAGCAAGCTGAGCCTGGCGCAACGCTACAACCTTGCCACCACCAACGACATCATCGGCGGCAATTCCGGCAGCCCGATGATCAATCGCAACGGTGAGATCGTCGGCCTGATTTTCGATGGCAACATCCACTCGCTGGGCGGCGCATTCTGGTTCGATCCGCGTGATAACCGCTCGATCGCCGTGCATAGCGGCGCCATCCTGGAAACGCTGGGCAAGGTCTATGGCGGTGCCGACCTGGTCAAGGAAATCCAGGCGCATTGAAATCACGCTGGCCTGGCAGAACTGCGCCAGGGGCCGTGAGTTTGTATCTATAATGAATCCCTCCCGGCGGCGCCGCCGGGAGGGATTTTGCATTACATCTGTCTTACATCTGTCCGGCGGCGATTCCGGCCGAGTGATTGTCATGGAAGGAGAATGATTTTGGAAATGCTTAGCCTGGGGCTGCTGCTCTTTATCGGCATCCATCTGATTCCCGTTGTCCCGCCCCTGAAAGCGCAGCTGGTCGGCGTTTTCGGTGAAAACCGCTACAAAGGCCTGTTCGCCTTGCTGGCCGCACTGGGGCTGGTCCTGGTAGTGGCCGGATACGCCAGGGCGCCGGCCGGGCCGCAACTGTTCGCATCTTCTGTCGGCGCAATCCATGCCGCGCCGCTGGCGATGGTTGTCAGTTTCATTTTGTTAGCCGCGGCCAACATGAAAAGCCATATCCGGGCCTGGGTCAGGCACCCGATGCTGCTTGGCCTGACGATCTGGGCCTTGGTGCATTTGCTGGCGAACGGGCATGCCAAAGCCACGCTGCTGTTTTCCGCGTTCCTGGCTTATGCCGTGGTCGACCTGTTTTCCGTGATCCGCCGCCAGAGCTACAAGCCGTTTACGCCGGCGCTGAAATTCGATGTGATTGCCTGTATCTCAGGCTTGCTGCTGGCTTTGCTGGTGATGACGTTCCATCGCCGGCTGATGGGCGTGGCGGTGGTTCCCTGGGGAGCATGACGGCCGGTCCGGCCGGTCAGCGCTCTTGCAGCAGCTGGTTCAGCACCAGCCTGGCTTCCGGGATCAGTTCGCTGGCGCTCAAGCCGATTGGCCCGATGCCTTGCGCTACCAGCTGATCGGCGGCGCGGCCGTGCAGCCATACGGCCGCCAGCGCCGCTTCCCATTGCGGCCAGCCTTGCGCCAGCAAGGCGCCGCAAATGCCCGACAAGACGTCGCCGCTGCCGGCGGTGGCCAGGGCAGGGTTGCCGGTCGAGTTGACTACCGCTGCGCCATCGGCGCGGGCGATGACGCTGCCGGCACCTTTCAGCACGACTACCGCATTGAAGCGGCTTGCCAGGGTGCGGGCGGCGGCGACACGGTCGACCTGGACGTCGCTGGTGCTGACACCCAGCAGGCGCGCGGCTTCCAGCGGATGCGGCGTCATCAGCACGGCGTGCTGGCGTTGCGCTGCCTGGGTTTGCAGCTGCGGCTGGCGCGCCAGCAGGTTCAAGGCGTCGGCGTCCAGCACCAGCCAGCTGAGCGCATCGAGCGCACGGCCGAGCAAGGCCAGCGCGGTATCGGCCATGCCGAGGCCGGGGCCGACCACCAGCACCGCCGATGAAAAATCGAGGTCGGCCGCGAGGCGGCACATGAGTTCCGGCTGCGCGCTGTCGTAGGCCGGCGGGTTTTCAGGGTAGCCGACAAACACTCGTCCGGCGCCGCACTTGGCGGCGGCGCGCGCCGCCAGGATCGGCGCGCCGGCCATTCCCGCGGCGCCGCCTATCACGGCGACATCGCCAAAACTGCCTTTGTGCGAATTGCGCCGGCGCGGCCGCAGGTAGTCGCTGAACAGGCTCGGCTGGCTCAGCCACATGTGCGGCGCGGGGAAATGGCTGTCTGCGATGGTTAGCGCCGCTACTTCGACCTGGCCGGCGTAATCGGGACCGTCGCCGGTGTGCAGGCCGGCTTTGTCAGCGATGAACGTGACGGTGTGGCTGGCCTTGACGGCGATGCCGGCCGTGCCGCCCACCACGGTGCCGGTATCGGCATCCAGGCCGCTCGGCACGTCCAGCGCCAGCACCGGACAGGCCATGGCGTTGATGGCCTGCACCAGGCTGCGCCAGCCGCCGTCCAGCGCCCGGCTCAGGCCGATGCCGAACAGGCCGTCGATCACCAGCGACCATTGGTTGCTGTCGATTTCGGCAAACTGCTCCGGCGGCATCAGGTGCACGCCGTGCCGCTGGGCGCGGACCAGCGCCTGGGAGGCGTCAGCAGGCAGTTGCGACGGTGCGGCTTTGAGCAGCACCACCACTTCGGCGCCGGCCTTGGCCAGGACAGCGCCGGCTTCCAGGGCGTCGCCGCCGTTGTTGCCGGGGCCTGCCAGGACCAGGATCGTGGATGTATGGGGCGGGCCCGGGAGCATGCGCAAGGCCGCTTGCGCCGCCGCCTGGCCAGCGCGTTGCATCAGGCTGTACGGCGGCAGCGCGCGCAAGGCGGACTGTTCGATTTTGCGGATGTCGGCGACGGGATAGATGGCGCTCATGGTGTGTTGTCCGTTAGCAGGAGCCAGGGCAGCCTGGAGCTTCCAGCATATAGCAAAAGAAACGCCGCCTTCGGCTGACCGTTTTTGTCAGCGATAGCGCGCGACAGTCAATCCGTCCAGGTCAACCTCGGGTACTAGCCCGCTGATCTGGTCGGCCAGCACCTTGGCGGCGCCTAGCGCCATGCTCCAGCCCGAACCGCCGTGCCCGATATTGACAAATACGTTGCTGGCGCCGGTATGGCCGATGAGCGGTACCTCGTCAGCCAGCATCGGCGTATGGCCGCACCAGAAACTGGCGCTGTTGAAATTGGCGGCATCGGGGAACCAGTCCTGCGCCACTTTCAGCAGTGTACGCATGGCCTTGTCGTCGAACGACATGTCCTGGGCGCCGAACTCGGCAATCCCTGCCAGTCGGATACGGTCGCCGATGCGCGCCATGGTGACCTGGTAACTGCCGTCCAGCACTGCCGTCTGCGGCGCGACGTCGTAGTTCTTTACGGTGGCGGTAGCGGTGTAAGTCTTGATCGCGTGCAGCGGCAGGCGCAGGCCCAGCGGTTTCAGCAGTTCCGCGCTGGCGCCGCCGGCGGCGCACACCACGGCATCGGCCAACAGCACGTTGCCGTCGATATGCAGAGCGACTTGCGCGCCTTGCGGTGCGACGGCGGAGACTTTGCTGTCGAAATGAAACTGTACTCCCAGTCCTTGCAGGATGGCTTTCAACTGCTTGGTAAACAGGGTGCAATTGCCGGCGCCGAGGTCGGGGAAATACAAGCCGCCGGCCAGCTTGCCGGCGCCGGCCAGGGCCGGTTCCTGCAGCCGCACGGCAGCCTCGTCAAGCAGCTGGTGCGCTACGCCGCATTCGGCCAGCAGCTCGCGGGCGGGAGCCAGCGCCGCCAGTTCGGCTTCACTGCGGAACAGGCGCAGCAAGCCCGGGCTCTGCTCAAAGTCGAGCTGGAAATGCTGTTGTATCTGCTCCAGCAGATCCTGGCTGTAGGAAGCCAGTCTTTGCATCTGGCGGGCGTGGGAGCGAAAGCGCTGGATATCCGATTCCGCCATCCAGCGCCGCATCCAGCGCCACAGCGCAGGGCTGAAGCGGGCGTTGAGCACGTTCGGCGCTTCCTGGTTGAACATGCCGGAGAGGATCTTGCGGCGCATGCCCGGCACTGCCCACGGTAGCGCGGCGCCGGCCGACAAGATGCCGGAATTGCCCAGCGTCGACTGCTCCGCGACATTGCTGCGTTGTTCGACTACGGCAACCTGGTGCCCGGCTTCGGCCAGAAAATAAGCGCTGCAGACTCCCATCACGCCGCCGCCGATAACCACGATTTGTTTCTGTGTCTGCTGCTGTATCACTATTGTTCTCAAGGGGTTCTGCGCGGCACGACGCGTTGCAGCCGACCAGAATCATACCTTGAATTACTTGATGACAGGACAGCAGAATGCACAATTACCTCGTCGCCGGCGGTTTGGTTAACTCAGGCAGGGGCGGGGCATGGCGCCCCATGTTTGTTCGAATGTGCACTTGAGCCAGGGCCCGCCCAACGTGGCTATAACTTAAATGCGCCGGCGTCATATGCCTTGCTGTAGGTCTGCCAATCCTTGCGTACTTGCGCCGCGCAATCCTGGGCCGCATCCAGCAACTGTTTTTTCCATTTCTTGCCTTCTCCGAAAGCGATCAGTTCATCGGCAATCGCCGATCCCTGGCGGCCGGAGCTGCGCAATTGCGCCCAGGCGACAATATTGCCCATGACCGTCATGACTTGCTGGATTTCGGCCAGCGTGTGGCGCGGCTGCTTGAGCGCGACCCGGTCTTCGCTGGGTTGCAGCCCGCGCAGCACATAAGCGGTCTTGCCCAGCATGACCGGCTGCAGGAACGCCATCGACACCGCCTGGCAGCGCCGCTGCAGCGACACCACGCGCTGCGCCTGGTTCTTCCATCTGGGTTGGGCCGCCTTCAGGTAAGGCGCCAACGATGAGGGCAGCGCCTGCTTCAAATCAAGCAGGTAGTTGCCGTCCGGCGAACCCTTGCCCTGCACCAGGATGGTGTAGCGGTCGACGCCCAGGCTGCCGGTGCCGGCGATGCGGCGCGCCACATCCAGCACCTTGTAGAAATCAGGATTGGGCTGTTCGGCGGCGAAGCGCTTCATGAATGCAGTGACTTTGGCACGCTGCTTGTCTGAAGCCGGCAGCGCTTTCTTGCCATCCGTGTTCAGTACGCGCAGCTTGCCTTTGCGTACCGTGCGGGCATTCAGGTAATCGGCGCGCTGCCGGCCGCGCAAGCTGTTCAGCAAGTCACCGACCATGCCTTGCGCGGTATCGCGCTCGACCCAGCGCGGTTTACCCAGCGTCAAGGCGGCGCCGTAGGCGTCGATGAAGCTGCGGCACAGGATCCGGCTATCGGCGGCGCCGTTGGGTGCGGCATCGGCCGCAATCAGCACGCTGGTCAGCAGCCGCACCAGTTCCCAGCTGACCGGCGCCAGCGCGGCTTCATCGAAATCGTTGAGGTCGAAATAAGCCAGGCGGTTGTCGCCCTTGTAGCTGCCGAAATTTTCCAGGTGCAGGTCGCCGCAGATCCAGGCCAGCGGCGCAGAACGCATCACGCCGCTTTGCGGCAGGCGCTCATAGAACAAGTGGCAGGTCCCGCGCAGGAAAGTGAACGGATCGTTGCGGATATTCTTGTATTTCAGCTGCAGCCGCTGCGGATCGCGGCCTGCGTTGTATTCCTGGATGCGCTTTACTACATTCACCATGGCACGCCTCTTGAGGATGGGATCGGTTGCTTTGGAGCAGTGCCAATCTTACTGCATCATCTTGACAAAATGCTGACAAGAACGATGCGGCTTCCTCAGAGGCAGTCCTGGTTTACCAGACCCGGTACACGCGCCCGGTCTGTGCGCCTTCGACGCTGCGGCTGTATGCCTGGGCCACGCGGCTTGCCGGGGCCGCCTCGAAACCGTAGAAGAACGGGCCGTAGACAGGCAGCGATTCTTCCAGCACCGTCGGATTGACGACATTGATGCGGATGCCGCGCTTGAGTTCGATCGCGGCGGCGCGCACAAAACCGTCCAGCGCCGCATTGACCGTGCTGGCGTTGACGCCTTGCAGGATAGGTTCGTCGCTGAGAATGCCGCTGGTGAGCGTGATCGAACCGCCGTCGTTCAGGTGGTGCTGCGCCACCAGCGCCAGGTTGATCTGACCCATCAGCTTGTCGCGCAGGCCGACTTCGAATTTCTCGGGCGTCAGTTCCTGCAGCGGGCCGAAATGCAGTTTGCCGGCGGTGGAGACGATCGCATCGATCTTGCCGATCTGCGCGAACAAGCCTTCGACGCTGCGGATGTCGGTGATGTCGACCTGGAATTGGCCGCTGCTGTTGCCGACCTGGATGATTTCATGGCGGCCGGCCAGTTGTTTGACGACTGCCTTGCCGATGGTGCCTGTGGCGCCGATAACTGCGATTTTCATGATGTGCTCCGTAAAAAGTGGGTAAGGAAGGAGATCCAGCGTTCATTGTGATTGCTTCTTTGTGGTAGATAAACAGCGTAATATTCATATTACTTAAAACCATTGGTGCGTAATAAGAAATATGGACAGACTGACCAGCATGCAGATTTTCGTCCGCGTGGTTGAAAAAGGCGGGTTTTCGGCGGCAGCGGAAGAAGCACGGATTTCGCCCACCATGGTGGGCAAGCACGTGCGCCAGCTGGAGGAGCAGCTCGGCGTGCGCCTGTTGAACCGCACCACGCGCCGCCAAAGCCTGACCGAGATCGGCCAGCTGTACTTTGAGCGCTGCAAGCAAGCCCTGCTGGAAATCGAAGCGGCCGACGCTTCGGTGAAGCAGATGCAGCTGCTGCCGCGCGGCGTGCTGCGGGTGACCGCGCCGGCCACTTTCGGCGGCCAGATGCTGGCCGCCGTGGTGCGCGCCTACCTGGAACGTTACCCGGATGTCGAACTCGACCTGTCCCTGAACGACCGCGTGGTCGACCTGGTGGAGGAGGGGTTCGAGGTGGCGATCCGGATCGGCGCGCTGCCCGATTCGACCCTGGTCGCGCGCCCCTTGCAGCCATATCGGGCGCTGGTTTGCGCGGCGCCGGAATACCTCGCGCGTTGCGGCACGCCGCAGACTCCGCAGCAATTGCGCGATCATAATTGCATGAGCTTCGTGCACGGCAACCATTACAACCGCTGGCGCTTTTCCAAGGACGGCGTGGAGCAGGAGGTGGAAGTGCACGGCAATTTCCGCGCCAACAACGGCCTGGCGCTACGCACCGCGGCCCTCAACGGCATCGGCATCATCATGCAGCCGGAAGCCTTGCTGTGCGGGGAAATTGCCGCGGGACGGCTGCGGCGCTTGCTGGTTGGCTATGAGTTGGAGCACCGCGCCATGCACATCGTGGTTGCCTCGAACCGCAAGATGACGCCCAAACTGACGTCGTTCATCGAATTCGTGGTCGAACATTTCGGCCGGGACGCCGGATCGTTCACGGCGCCGGATTAAGGGGCCGTTAGGGAATAAGTTGAACATTTGCGCTGGCCGTAGCCAGCGCGCCGCTGCGTTAGCCGCCGCTTGCAGTGCTCGCACTGCGGCGCGTCGTCTGCCTTGCTTCGCATCCAGCTACGACCGCCCAAATATCCAACTTATTCCCTAACGGCCCCTAGCGCGGCAAACTGCGCGCGCAAGAATGCCAGCAAAGCGCGCAGCGACGGCGACATGCTGCTGCGATGCGGATACACCATGCTGAGCGGTGTTTCTTCGCCGGTGAACTGTTCCAGGATGATTTCCAGGCGGCCGTCGGCTACATCCTGCCGCACGTCCAGCCAGGACTTGTAGGCGATGCCTACGCCTGCGACCGCCCAGGTCCTGGCGATGGCGGCGTCGTCGGTCATGCGGTCGCCGCGCACCTTGACGTCGACCGCGGTCTTGCCGGTGTAGAAGCGCCAGTTGTTGAACAAGCCGTGCTGCAGGTAGTACAGCAGGCAATTATGGCTGGCCAGGTCCTTCGGCACGCTGGGCCGGCCGTGTTTTGCCAGGTAGGAGGGCGCCGCCACGGCCACCCGGCGGCTGGGCGCGAGGATCTGCGACACCAGGGTCGAGTCGTCCAGCGGGCCGTAGCGAAAAGCCACATCCACCGGATCGCGGAACAGGTCCACCACGCGGTCGGAAAATTGCAGCGACAGGGTCACTTGCGGATGATTGTCCTGGAAGGCGTCCAGCCAGGGCAGCAATACATTGCGCCCGACATCGGACGGCATCGACAGCCGCAAATGACCGCTGACCGGGCCGCCGGCGGTGAGCAGGGCCTGGCCTTCCTGCAGCAGCGCCAGCGCCTGCCGGCTGTATTCCAGGAACAGGGTCCCTTCCGGCGTCAGCCGCATGCTGCGGGTCGAGCGCACGAACAGCCTGGTGTTGAGCTGCTGCTCCAGCCGCTTCAGGCTGGCGCTGGCGGTGGCCGGCAGCAGGTCGAGCTGGCGCGCCGCGTTCGACAGGCTGCCGAGATCGGCGGTGTGAATGAAAAGCTGGAGGTCGGTGGTCGAATACATTATCAAATATGGATTGAAAGTGAATCAAATCCAAGGCTGTTTATAAAATAATTCAACATTATCATAATGGCTGTCATTCGATCGGATTGATCGTGAATCTGTGTTTATCTTCAGGAGCCCGCAAATGAAAGCCATCGCCTTGACCCGATACCTGCCCATCGAGAACCCCGAATCGCTGGTCGACGTCCAGCTCGACAAGCCGACGCCGCAAGGCCGCGACATCCTGGTCGAGGTCAAGGCCATCGGCGTCAATCCGGTCGACGTCAAAGTGCGGGCGCCCAAGGACGCCATCGAAAAAGCGCCGCGCGTGCTGGGCTGGGATGCCGCCGGCGTGGTGCAGGCGGTCGGACCCGAGGTCAGCGGTTTCAAGGCTGGCGACAGGGTGTTTTATGCGGGCGACATCACCCGCCCCGGCAGCAACAGCGAATTCCAGCTGGTCGACGAGCGCATCGTCGGCCATATGCCGCAATCGCTGTCATTCGAGCAGGCCGCCGCCTTGCCGCTGACCACGATCACCGCCTGGGAAGCGTTGTTCGAGCGCCTGCATGTGCCGCCCGCAGCGACGGCGTCGGCCAAATCCATCCTGATCATAGGCGGCGCCGGCGGCGTCGGTTCGATTGCGATCCAGCTGGCGGTCAAGGTCGCCGGCTTGAAGGTGATCGCCACGGCATCGCGGCCTGAGTCGGAAAAATGGGTGCGCGAGCTGGGCGCGCAGCATGTCATCAACCATTTCGGCGACCTGCCGGCGCAGCTCAAGCAGGAAGGTTTCGACAACGTCGACTATGTGCTGATCCTGAACGACACCGACCGCCATTTCCCGGCGGCGGCAGCAGCGGTAGCGCCGCAGGGGATGATCTGCACCATCGTCGAAAACGCTGCGCCGCTCGACGTCAGCCTGCTGAAAGCCAAGAGCGCCGGCTTCATCTGGGAATTCATGTTCACCCGCTCGATGTTCCAGACTGCCGACATGCAGCAGCAAGGCAACCTGCTGGACCAGGTGGCGCGCCTGATCGACAACCAGGTGATTGTCACCACGGTGAACCAGGTTTTGTCGCCGATTAATGCGGCCAACCTGCGCCAGGCCCATGCCACGCTGGAAGGCGGGCGCGCGATCGGCAAGATCGTGCTCAAGGATTTTTCTTGAACGCGAGGTTCCTCCAGATCGACAGCAGGCTTTCTGTGAATGAGGATGTAAGCACACGATTGCCGTGGCCGCTGAGATGATTTGAGTCGAAATAGAGCGGCTTGCCGCGATCGTCGTAGGCCGAGCAGGTAGCGCCGGGGCAAAGCAGCGGCAACGGGTCCCAGACAGTCAGGCCGGGATGTTCCCGTTGCAGCAAGTCCAGGAGTTGCATCTGCGGGGCACGCAGGCGTTCGAGCTGGACGCGTTCCATCGTCAGGCCGGGAGCGCAAACAGGGTTCATCTTGTTGAACCAGTCCGAACAGCGGTTGGGCGGCGCCTTGAACAAGGGTTTGGGCGCGTCGATCAGGACCTGCACTTGTGCTGCTTCCAGCCGCGCGAGGATGGCTGCGGCGGAGCTTCGGGCGCCTTCGTTCATCGAAGGTGTCAGCTCGGCCAGTGCTTCATTGACGACGGCATTCTCGCCGCGTTGCCACTCGCGGCCGTCGAGTTCGGGCATCCTGAGAGAGGCCAGGAATACGATGTCGCCCGGTTTTGCCTTGGCCTCGATGGCTTTCAGGTCGGTTTCCCGGCGCTGGGCGCACTTGGCCGGATCGGGACCGATCAGCGTGACCACGCCACAACCGCCCTGTTCGTATTCCAGCACCTTGATGCCGAGTTTCAGCGATACGATCTTCAGCATGGTGCGATAGGCGGCGGTATGCGAGTCGCCGATGACAAACAGCTGGCGCCCCGCCACCTGTGGATCATCGATCTTGCTGATTTCCTCCCGAGGAAAATGCCGGTACGCATACCAGGTGTAGGTGTCGCGTGTCTGGCTGAGCGACAGGTGGTCAGGGTTGTCCGAGACCCACAGCGCGGTCCATGAGAACAGGCCGAGCGCCATGAAGCTTGACGCGAAAGCGACCCACGCGCGGCGCTGCAAAAGCGACTTGCCGCTGCGGATCGGCGTCTCGATCCAGTGATAGGAGGCGGCGGCGAGCGCTACGACAATCACGGGATAGAGGAGCTGGACGGCGAGGTGCTCCAGTCCCGTTGTCCAGCGCAAGAACACGGCGACCGGCCAATGCCAGAGGTAGAGCGAATAGGACAGCCGGCCAATATAGGTCGCCAACGGCGATTGCAGCAGGCGCTGCAGCGGGGAGAAGGGACCTTCGGCCCGCAGCACCAGCGCCGCGATCATCAGCAGCGAGCCTGACACTGTTGCCAGCGCCCAGGGGAAGGGGAACTGATTGCGCCCGGCGAAAAGAAACCCCGCCATAACGAGCGCGAGGCCGGCCGGCAGCAAGACGTGGGCCAGCCATCCGGGTCGCGCTGAAAAGCGCCTTGCGCCGATGACTTGGAAGAGCATGGCGCCCGCCGCCAATTCCCAGAACCGGCTTGGCAGCAGGTAAAAGGCTGAGAGCGGCTCGGCGCGTGTCTGGAAGGCGCTGATCGCCAGCGAGGCCAGGGCCAGGACCGGCAGAATAGCCCACACCATCGTGGTCTGTTTCCTATATCGAAGCCACACGAAATAAATCGCGGGAAAGATGACATAGAACTGCTCCTCCACGGCCAGCGACCAGGTATGCAGGTAGGGATTGAGCTCGGCGCTCGGTGAAAAATAAGTGTCCGTGTTCCAGGCCAGCACGAAATTGCTGAATCCAAAGAAGGCCGCAAGTCCAGTGCGGTTCATCAGTTCGCTAAGCCAGAATTGCGGCATGAACATCGCCGATGCCAGGAAGCTGGCAAACAGGACAACCAGGAGCGCAGGCAGGATGCGCAGGAAACGCCTGCGATAAAAATCCTTCAGATAATCGGCAAATCCCAAGTCGGCCCGCTCGAAACGCTCGGAAAGGGACTGGCTGATGACATAACCGGAGATCACGAAGAACATGTCGACGCCGGTGAAGCCGCCAGGAAGAATGCCTAGGAAGTTGGCGTGAAAGATGATGACGGAGAGCACGGCGATGGCGCGCAGGCCGTCGATTGCAGGAATGTAGGCTGGAGAGGGGTGGGGCATCGCGCGGAGTAGATGGATTGCAATTAGTAAAAGATTAACATGGATGGGTAGCCTGCCTTTGTCCTAGCCGATTTTTTATTCTTTTTGCCTATATCGCTTCAGCGAGTTTTAATTAAAACAACGAGTTATACGCTCGCCGCGGCTTTTGTCCGGTTTGGCGGCAAGGTGATTTTGTCATCAACCCTGGGGCGCTGGACGGGCCGGCACTGTATAATGGCGGCTTCTGATTTAACCCGCAGCAACGCTGCATCAACTCCCTCCTCGCCATGTTGATTTTGCCCGGTTCCAACGCTCTGCCTGCCTTCCGTTCCCAACGTCTTCTAGCCCAGTTACAAGCGATCGACAGCAATGTCGTCGAAGTGACCGGGCGTTTCGACCATTTTGTCGATGCCTCGACCGCGCTCAGCCAGGACGATATCGGCCGCCTGAACGCCTTGCTGACCTATGGCGATCCGTTCACTGCCGGCGAAGGCGGCGAAGAATTCATCGTGATTCCGCGCTTCGGCACCATCTCGCCATGGGCCAGCAAGGCCACCGACATCGCCCATAACTGCGGCATGGCCCATATCAAGCGCATTGAACGCGGCATTGCCTACCAGGTGAAACTGAAGAGCGGCTTGCTGGGCGGCGCCAAGAAACTCGGCGACGACAGCGTGCGCGCCATCGCCGACGTGCTGCATGACCGCATGACGGAAACCGTCTTGCGCAGCGCCGAGCAGGCGGCCGGCCTGTTCAGCGAACTGGATGCCAAGCCTCTGGCGTTCGTGGACTTGCTGGCGGGCGGCAAAGGCGCCCTGGAGCAAGCCAACAGCGAGCTGGGCCTGGCGCTGTCTGACGATGAAATCGACTACCTGCTGGCTGCGTTCACCAGCGCCAAGCGCAATCCGACCGATGTCGAACTGATGATGTTCGCGCAAGCCAACAGCGAACATTGCCGCCACAAGATTTTCAACGCCGACTGGGTTATCGACGGCGCAGCGCAGGACAAGTCATTGTTCGCGATGATCAAGAATACCCACCAGCTGCAGCCGAAAGGCACGATCGTCGCCTATAGCGACAATTCCTCGATCATCGAAGGCGCCACCGTGTCGCGCTTCTACGCGCGCGGCGCGGCGGAAGGCAATACCTACCGTGCTTCGGATGAGCTGACGCATATCCTGATGAAGGTCGAGACGCATAACCATCCGACCGCGATTTCGCCGTTTCCCGGCGCTTCCACCGGCGCCGGCGGCGAGATCCGCGACGAGGGTGCAACCGGCCGCGGCGCCAAGCCGAAGGCTGGCCTGACCGGTTTCACCGTATCCAACCTGCAGCTGCCGGATGCACGTCAAGCCTGGGAGAATGCGGCTGACGTCACCGCTGCCGGCCAGCCGGATGCAAGCCAGTACGGCAAGCCGGAGCGCATCGCTTCGGCCTTGCAGATCATGATCGACGGTCCGCTCGGCGGCGCTGCGTTCAACAATGAATTCGGCCGTCCCAACCTGGGCGGTTATTTCCGCACCTACGAACAGAACGTCGGCGGCAATGTGCAGGGTTACCACAAGCCGATCATGATCGCCGGCGGCATCGGCAGCATTTCGGACAAGCACACCAAGAAGAACGAACTGCCGGTCGGCAGCCTGCTGATCCAGCTGGGCGGCCCCGGCATGCGCATCGGCATGGGCGGCAGCGCGGCATCGTCGATGGCGACCGGTTCGAATACCGCCGACCTCGATTTCGATTCGGTCCAGCGCGGCAATCCGGAAATGGAACGGCGCGCGCAGGAAGTGATCAACGCCTGCTGGGCTATGGACGACAAGAATCCTATCCTGTCGATCCATGACGTCGGCGCCGGCGGCCTGTCCAACGCTTTCCCGGAAATCACCAACGACGCCAAGCGCGGCGCGATCTTCGATTTGCGCAAAGTGCCGCTGGAAGAAAGCGGCATGGCGCCCAAGGAAATCTGGAGCAATGAATCGCAGGAACGCTATGTGCTGGCGATCGCGCCGGAAAGCCTGCCGCTGTTCGAATATTTCTGCCAGCGCGAGCGCTGCCTGTTCGCGGTGGTCGGCACTGCTACCGAAGAGCGCCAGCTGAAGGTGATCGATCCGCAGCACAGTGATAGTCAAATGAGCAATCCGGTCGACATGCCGATGGACGTCCTGCTCGGCAAGCCGCCGAAGATGCAGCGCGACGTCATTCGCTTGAATCCGACCTTGCCCGCGGTCGACCTGACCGGCATGGACCTGCTGGAAGTGTCGCAGCGCGTGCTGAAGCTGCCGGCGGTGGCCGACAAATCCTTCCTGATCACCATCGGCGACCGCACCGTCGGCGCGACCTCGGTGCGCGACCAGATGGTCGGTCCGTGGCAGGTCCCGGTGGCCGACTGCGCGGTCACCAGCATGAGTTTCGAGGGCTACCTGGGCGAAGCGATGGCGATGGGCGAGCGTACGCCGCTGGCGGTCATCAATGCCGCCGCATCGGGCCGCATGGCGGTCGGCGAAGCCTTGACCAACATCGCTGCCGCGGCGATTGCCGATATTTCCGACGTCAAGCTGTCCGCCAACTGGATGGCTGCCTGCGGCCAGCCAGGCCAGGACGCCGCCTTGTTCGATACCGTCAAGGCGATCGGCATGGAGTTGTGCCCGGCGCTGGGCATCAGCATCCCGGTCGGCAAGGATTCGCTGTCGATGCGCACTACCTGGAATGACGACGGCCAGGCCAAGGCTGTGACTTCACCAGTGTCGCTGATCGTCTCCGCATTCGCGCCGGTGAGCGATGTGCGCCGTTCGCTGACGCCGCAGCTGCGCACCGATCTTGGCGATACCGCCATCATCCTGGTCGACCTCGGCCGCGGCAAGAACCGCATGGGCGCTTCGGCGCTGACCCAGGTGATGCAGCAGATCGGCAATGAAACGCCGGACGTCGACAGCGCGGAAGACCTGAAGGCTTTCTTCGCCGCGATCCAGCAATTGAACAGTGAACAGAAACTGCTGGCTTACCATGACCGTTCCGACGGCGGCCTGTTCACTTCCTTGTGCGAGATGGCGTTCGCCGGCCACAGCGGCTTGTCGATCAATCTCGATATCCTGACCATGGAAAGCGAGCACGCAGCCGACTGGGGCGATTCCAAGAACTGGACCGGCCAGGTGGCCGAGCGCCGCAATGAACTGACCTTGCGCGCGCTGTTCAGCGAAGAGCTGGGCGCGGTGCTGCAAGTGCGCGCCGAACAGAAGTCGGAAGTCATGAACGTGCTGCGCAGCTTCAACCTCGGCGCTTGCAGCCACATCATCGGCAAGCCGAACACGCGCGACGTCATCGAGTTCAGCCGCGACGCCAAGACCATCTACAGCCAGACCCGCATAGCGCTGCAGCGCCTGTGGAGCGAAACCAGCTGGCGCATCGCCCGCCTGCGCGACAATCCGGCCAGCGCCGATGCCGAATACGACCGCATCCTGGATGCCGCCGATCCTGGCATCACGCCGGTCGTGCCGTTCGACCTGCAAGACAATATCGCCGCGCCTTTCCTCAACCTGGCGGCCAAGCCGCGCGTGGCGATCTTGCGCGAGCAGGGCGTCAACTCGCATGTAGAGACTGCTTATGTCATGCACCAGGCCGGTTTCTCCGCGGTCGACGTCCACATGAGCGACCTCATCGCCGGCCGCGCGCGGCTCGACGATTTCAAGGGTTTCATCGCGGTCGGCGGTTTCTCGTACGGCGACGTGCTGGGCGCCGGCGAGGGCTGGGCCAAGACGATCCTGTTCAACGCCAAGCTGGCGGAGCAGTTCTCGCTGTTCTTCCAGCGCGGCGACACCTTTGCGCTGGGCGTCTGCAACGGCTGCCAGATGATGAGCAACCTGAAGGCGATCATCCCCGGCGCCCAGGCATGGCCGAAGTTCACCCGCAACAAGTCGGAAAAATTCGAGGCGCGTTTCTCGATGGTGCAAGTGGAGTCGTCGCCGTCGATTTTCCTGCAAGACATGGCCGGCACCCAAAGCGCCATCGCTATCGCCCACGGCGAAGGTTTTGCCGATTTCTCGCAAACCGGCGATATCAAGGAAGCGCTGGTCGCCATGCGCTTTGTCGACAACAAGGGGCAGGTGAGCGAAGCTTATCCGTACAACCCGAACGGTTCGCCGCAAGGCATCACCGCGGTGACTACGCCGGACGGCCGCTTCACGGTTTGCATGCCGCACGCCGAGCGGGTGTTCCGCACGGTGCAGCAATCGTGGCACCCTGATTCGTGGGGCGAGGATTCGCCATGGATGCGCATGTTCCGCAACGCGCGCAAGTGGGTGGGATAATCGCCAGGCCGGCCGGCCATGCCGTTCGCGGCATGGCCGGGGCATAAAAAAAGCGCTCCGAGGAGCGCTTTTTCATTTACTGCGGTTTTGCTGTTGCCGGGGTCTTATTGCACCTTGGCTTTGGCGCGCAGATCAGCTTGGTAAGCTTGCAGTTTTTTCTGTTGCAGGGCTTCAGTGATTTGCGGTTTGACTTCAGCCAAAGTAGGGATCTTGGCTGCGCGCACTTCTTCCAGCTTGATCACGTGGTAGCCGAACTGGGTCTTGATCGGCGTTTCGGTCAATTGACCAGGCTTCAAAGCCACCAGCGCATCGGAGAAAGGCTTCACGAAAGAAGCTGGAGTCGCCCAGCCCAGGTCGCCGCCGTTGGCTGCCGAACCTGGATCTTTCGATTGTTTGGCCAGGTCTTCAAACTTGCCGCCGGCTTTCAGCTTGGTGATGACGGATTTTGCATCGGCTTCGTTTTCAACCAGGATATGGCGAGCGTGATATTCCTTGTCGCCGGCTTGCGCCTTGAACTTGTCGTATTCAGCCTGGATGTCGGCATCCTTGATCGGGTTCTTCTTGACGAAGTCGGCAACCAGGGCGCGGATCAGGATCGATTGGCGGGCGATGTCGGCTTGCGCCTTGACGTCGGCGTTATTGCCCAAACCCAGCTTGTCGGCTTCCTGGATCAGCACTTCGCGGTTGATCAGTTCGTCCTTGACCATGCTGCGCAGTTCCGGGGTGTCGGCCTGGCCGCCTTGCGCGGACAATTGCTTGACCATCATGTCGGCGCGCGACGAAGGGATTGCCTTACCATTCACGACTGCAAGGTTTTGGGCCATAACAGGCAAAGTCGCTGCTGCAAAAAGTACCACCAGTAAACGTGAAGGTTTAAATGTCATTATCAAATCCTAAATTGGGGAGGTTGTTAATAAATCAATGCGAGGCAAGGGCAGAATAACTGAAGTGTGTTTGAAGGGCAATTATTCTTTAAGATCACTTATGTTTTACGCAGCTTTGGTTTCAGATGGAGCCAGTGCAGTGATAGCCAATGCATGAATTTCAGTTTGCATCATATCAGCCAAGCAATCATACACCAGCCTATGCCGATTTAAGCGGTTTTGTCCTTCAAAAACTGCGCAAACTATCCGTACTTTATAGTGCCCGCCGCCTGATGCAGCACCGGCGTGTCCCACATGCAGCGCCGATTCGTCCTCAACTATACATTCCGACGGCGCCAGCGCCGCTGTCAATTTGTTACGAATGGTATCAAGTCTTGGGTTCATCTGGGTCCTTGATGTATTTGGAGAGCAGGATGCTTTGGCCGATCACGAAGGCAAACATCAGTCCCATGCCGCCGAACAGCTTGAAGTTGACCCAGGTAGCGGTCGGGAAATTGAAGGCGATGTACAGGTTCAGGCAGCCCATGGCGATGAAGAAGGCGATCCAGGCAAAGCCGACCCGCGGCCAGATCGGGTCTGGCAGGGCGATCTGCTTTTCCATCATGGAGCGGATCAGGTTCTTCTTGAGCAGCACCTGGCTGATCAGCAATGCCGCCGCGAATGCCCAGTACAAGACGGTCGGCTTCCATTTGATGAAGGTTTCGTTATGGAAGTAGATGGTGGCGCCGCCGAAGACGCAGATGATGACCAGGGATACCCACAGCATCGCATCGACTTTTTTCCGGCGCAGCAGCAGGTAGCCGATTTGCGCAATCGTGGCGACGATCGCCACCGCGGTAGCCAGCAGCACCGGCGCTTGCGTGGCGGTGACCACGCCGCCGGACACGAAACCCGACAGGTACTGGCTGACCAGCGCCTGGGCAGCATCGGCGTTGCCTTCGCTCCATTTGAAGATGCCGAAAAAAAGGATTACCGGGAACAGGTCGAACAGGAACTTCATGGGTGTTTTTGCTTTCAGTCAGGATAAATGGTGGCCAGCGCGTGCATCAGCCGGCGGGATCAAAACGCAGCGACGCCGAATTGATGCAGTAACGCAGGCCGGTTGGCGGCGGGCCGTCGGGAAATACGTGGCCGAGATGGGCGTCGCACACCTTGCATAAAATTTCAGTGCGCATCATGCCATGGCTGCGGTCGACGCGCTCTTCGACATTGTCAGGATTGACCGCCTTGAAATAGCTCGGCCAGCCGCAGCCGGAATCGAACTTGGCGTCCGATTCGAACAAGGGCGTGTTGCAGCATACGCAGGTATAGACGCCATGCTCGTGATGATCCCAGAACTTGCCGGTGAACGCCCGTTCGGTGGCGGCGTGGCGGGTTACTTCGTATTCCATCGGTTCCAGCGCGGCGCGCCATTCGGCGTCGGTTTTGATGACTTTGCTGCTCATAACGTTTTAATCCAATCTAGGACGAACAACTGACTTCCAGCCCGCGCGCCCAGTCAGGGGGCAATTCGGCGTACCGGGCATGTTGCGGCTGTTCGTCAAACGGGTTTTCAAGAATCTGCTGCAGTTTCCTGACTTCCGAGAAGTCTTTCTCCTGCGCTCTTTCGATAGCGGTTTGCGCCAAATAGTTTCGCAACACATATTTGGGGTTGCTTGCATCCATGGCAAGCTTGCGGCTCCGGTCCTGGCTGTTTTCCAGTTTCAGGCGCGCCCGGTATTGTAACGCCCAGGCGTCAAATGCCGCACGGTCGATAAACAGGTCGCGCAGGGCTTCATCGCCGCCGCTGCCGTCCAGGCGCAAATTGCCGAGCCGGCGGAAAAACAGGGTGAAATCGACGTGGCTGCCCTGCATCAGGGCAAACATGGCGTCCAGCAATTTATCGTCGTCAGGCTGGCGCGACGCCAGGCCCAGCTTGGCATGCAGCAATTCATCCAGCTTGGCGCCGTATATGGCCTGATAGTTGCCCAGCGCAGCTTCGGTTTCCTCGACGCTGCCGATCAGCGGCAACAGCGCCTGGCCCAGGGCAAAGCAGTTCCAATGGCCGATCTGCGGCTGCCTGGCGTAGGCGTAGCGGCCCTGCTGGTCGGTATGGTTGCAGATATGGCCCGGGTCGTAGGCTTCCATGAAGCCGAACGGGCCGTAATCCAGGGTCAGGCCGAGGATCGACATGTTGTCGGTATTCATCACGCCGTGCATGAAGCCGACCGCCTGCCATTGCGCCATCAGCTGCGCGGTGCGGCGAGTCACTTCGGCCAGTAGCGCATGGTAAGGATTGCTTGCCGCCTGCAGTTCCGGGTAAAAACCGGCGATCACATGGTCGGCCAGGGTTTTCAGTTCCTCGCGGCGGTTGTTGTAATACCAGTGCTCGAACGAACCGAAGCGCACGAAGCTGGGCGCCATGCGCGTCACCACGGCGGTGGTTTCGGGCCGCTCCCGCATCGCCAGCTGGTCGGAACCGATCACCGACAAGGCGCGCGAAGTAGGGATGCCAAGCGCCGCCATGGCTTCCGAGCACAGGTATTCGCGGATCGACGAGCGCAGCACGGCGCGGCCGTCGCCCATGCGCGAATAAGGCGTTGCGCCGGATCCTTTGAGCTGCAGCTCCAGCCGCCCGCCGTCGCTGGCCGCGACGTCGCCCAGCAGGATGGCGCGGCCGTCTCCCAATTGCCCGGCCCAGACGCCGAACTGGTGGCCGGAATAGACTGCCGCCAACGACTGTGAATCGGCGGCGGCGCGGTTGCCGGAGAACGTCTGGATGAAGTCCTCGCTGGCGCATGCCGGCGGCGCCAGTCCGATCAGCTGCGCGGCTTGTTCGCTGGCGGCGACCAGGTAGGGCGCGGGCAGCGGTGTCGGTGCAAGCCTTGTATAAAAGGCAGCGGGCAGGCTGGCAAATGAGTTGGCGAAGCGTAGATGCGCGATTCCGGTCGCTTCGGGGAAAGCCAGGCGGTTGTTCATGACTGCATTGATCCTGATGGCAAGAAGGGAAAATCCAAGTATCGCACGGCGGCCGTTTACCGTTTTTATTCGGCTGAAGCGAAGGCTCTGGCGGCCAAGGTCCTGGCGTGATCGCGGATGTCGATCTGCCATGGTTCGCTCAATTCTTCGAAGCGCGACTGGTCGCCGGCAAAAAAGGCGCGCGTCGCCTCTTCAAAATTGGGCTGGTTGCCGGCCATGGCTGACATGAAACGGTAAGCGTATTCTTGCGCCTTGCGTACCTGGTCGCGTTCTTCGCTGCGGCGTTTCGCATCTTCGACCAGCTTGCGCAGCGCCACCGAAGCGCCGCCCGGCTGCTGGTTGAGCCAGGCCCAGTGACGCGGCAGCAGGGTGACCTCGCGGCCAACGACGCCCAGTTTCGGACGTCCCGGGCCACGCGCAGTTTCCTGCGCGTCGACGCTTGTTTCTGCTGCCGCGGCGACGGCTTCCGTAGCGGACAGGCGCTGCAATACCTGCTCGGCGCTGCCGCGGAAATCGATTTCGACCTGTTCGCTGGTGAGGCCGTCGAAGATCAAGATGCTTGCCGAGTCGTTCCGGTCGATCAGTTCTTTTGCTTTCAGCGCCACCAGCTCCAGCTGGCCGGAAGCAATACGCTTGGCGCCGGCAAAGGCGATAACCTGGTGCGGGGTAATCTGGTTCATCGGATTCTCGTGATCTGTTTGGGTGAGTGAATATTACCCGGGTTTAATTGAGAGGTCAATATTACCTTGGTAAAAATATTCGACTGACATTAACCATGGCCGGCAAACCGGCGGCCGACGAACCGGTGGCCGGCAAACCGGTAGAATGCCGCACTGCCTGTCATTACCGTCTCTCATCATCCTGCGCAATGGAATTTACCCTCATTACTTTGCTCAACGGCCTCAGCTACGGCTTGCTGCTATTCCTGCTGTCGTCGGGACTGACGCTGATTTTCAGCATGCTGGGCGTGCTCAATTTCGCGCATGCGAGTTTTTACATGCTGGGCGCGTATTTCGCCTATGCGATCAGCACCAGGCTTGGCTTCTGGCCGGCACTGCTGCTGGCGCCGCTGCTGACCGGCCTGCTGGGGGCGCTGGTCGAGCGCTTCGGACTGCGCCATGTGCGGCGCCATGGGCAGGTGGCGGAGCTGCTGTTCACTTTCGGCCTGTCGTACCTGATCGTCGAGCTGGTGCAGCTGGCCTGGGGCAAAGCGGCGCTGCCGTATGCGATTCCGGCGCAGCTGGATGGCCCGCTATTCACGTTTTATGCCACCACGTTTCCCATCTACCGCGGCTTCATGATGCTGCTGGCGTTGCTGGTCTTGCTGACAGCGGCCTGGCTGCTGAAACGTTCGCGCATCGGCCTGCTGATCCAGGCGGCGCTGACGCATCCGCAGATGGTGGAAGCGCTCGGGCATGACGTGCCGCGCATTTTCACACTGGTGTTTGCGGCCGGTTGCAGCCTGGCTGGGTTGGCGGGCGTGGTCGGCGGCAATGCCTTTGTCACCGAGCCGGGCATGGCGGCCGGGGTCGGCAGCATCATTTTCGTGGTGGTGGTGGTCGGCGGCCTCGGTTCGCTGCGCGGGGCGTTCATGGCTTCGCTGCTGATCGGGATCCTGCAGACGTACGCGGTGGCGCTGGATGTATCCCTGGCCAGCGCCCTGGCGCATTGGGGCGTGGCGCTCAATCCTGATGCAGCCGCCTACCCGCTGCTGCAACTGACGCTGGCCCAGCTGGCGCCGGTGTTGCCGTACCTGCTGCTGGTGCTGGCCATGCTGCTGCGCCCGCGCGGCTTGTCCGGGGTGCGCGACTGATGGACACGCGCTTGACACGAAAATGGGCCTGGATGGCGTTTGCATTGGTGCTGCTGGCCGCGCCCTGGGTGTTCCGGCAAAGCGCCGCGCTGTCGCTGCTGTCGCAATGCGGCAGCATGATGATCCTGACGCTTTCCTACAACATGCTGCTCGGGCAGGCCGGCATGCTGTCGTTCGGACACGCCATGTATTCAGGGCTGGCCGCTTTTGCCGCCGTGCACGTGATGAACCGATGGGCTGGCGGCAGTCCCGCCGCGCTGGTGCTGGTGCCGCTGGTCGGCGGCTGCGCCGGTTTGCTGTGCGGCGCTGTTTTCGGTTTTGTCACTACCCGTAAAGCGGGCACTGCCTTGTCCATGATCAGCCTGGCGCTGGCCGAACTGGCGGCGGCCGGCGCCTTGATGCTGCCGGGATGGTTCGGCGGCGAGAGCGGGATCAGCGCCGATCGTGTGCTCGGCGCGCCGCTGCTGGGCATCGACTTTGCTTCGCAGCTGCAGGTGTATTACTTGATCGCTTTCTGGCTGTTCGTATCCGCCGCCGCCATGTACGGGCTGACGCGCACGCCGCTGGGCCGCATCGCCAACGCCGTGCGCGACAATCCCGAACGGGCGGCATTCATCGGCCACGATCCGCGCCGCGTACGTTACCTGATGTTCATGCTGTCGGCGTTCTTTGCCGGCATCGGCGGTGCGCTGGCGGCGATCAACTTTGAAATCGCCAGCGCCGAAAACCTGGGTTTGCTGCGTTCGGCGCAGATCCTGCTGTTTACCTTTATCGGCGGCATCGGCTATTTCTTCGGCCCGATGTTAGGCGCGCTGGCAGGCGTGCTGTTTTCCGCCCTGTCGACATACACGCGAGGCTGGCAGCTGTATCTTGGCCTGCTGTTTGTGATCGTCGTGCTGTTTGCGCCCGGCGGCATCGCCGGCGCCCTGGTGAAAGCGCTGGCGATGCGGCGGCGGCCGGCGCTGCCGTCCTTGCTGCGTTCGGCCGGGTGGCTGCTGCTGGCAGGCTGCTCCGTGGTCTTGATTGAAATGCTGTACCGACGGGCGGGCGGTGTATGAGCGCGAATGACCTGCCGGTCGTCCTGGAGCTGCGCAACCTGCGCAAGCATTTCGGCAATACGCAGATCATCCGCGGCGCGGACCTGCAGTTGAAACAGGGCGAACGGCTGGCGTTGATCGGCCCCAACGGCGCTGGAAAATCGACCCTGTTCAACCTGGTCTCAGGCCGTACCGCCGCCAGCAGCGGCGAGATCCTGCTGCGCGGACGCAACATAAACGGCCTCAGTCCGTTCCAGGTCAACCGGCTCGGCCTGGCGCGCAGTTTTCAGGTCAGCAATATATTCCCGCAGCTGAGCGTCCGGGAAAACCTGCGTGCCGCGGTGCTGTCGTCGCACGGCTACCGTCATGTTTTCTGGCGCCGCCTGTCGGCCCTGCGCGCAGTCAGCCAGCGTACCGAAGAAGTGCTGCGGCAATGCGGTTTGCAAGCCGAGTGCGACACCCTCGGCGGCGACCTCAGCTATGCCGCCCAGCGCGCGCTGGAAATCGGCATCACGATCGCCGGCGACGCCGGCCTGATCCTGCTGGACGAACCCACCGCCGGCATGAGCCGGGACGAATCGGCTGCCGCCGCCGAGCTGATCCGCAGCGTCAGCGCCGGCAAGACCTTGCTGATGATCGAGCACGACATGGATGTGGTGTTCGGGCTGGTGGACCGCATCGCGGTGCTGGTCGACGGACGGATCATCGCTTGCGATACGCCTGCGGCCATCCGCGGCAACCGCGCGGTGCAGGCCGCCTACCTGGGCAATGCGGAGGCGGCGCCGTGACGGCCATGCTCGAAGTGCGCGGCTTGCACGCTTTCTACGGTCAAAGCCATGTCTTGCACGGCGTCGATCTGGATGTCGGGCCAGGCGAGATCGTCAGCCTGCTGGGGCGCAACGGCGCCGGCCGTTCCTCGACCCTGAAAGCGATCATGGGCATGCTGCGCAGCAGCGGCTCGGTGCGCTTCGACGGGATCGAGCTGAACGGCTTGAAAACTTTCCGCATCGCCCGCCAGGGCCTGGCTTACGTGCCGGAAGAGCGAGCCGTGTTTCCGACCCTGACGGTAGAGCAGAATCTGCTCCTGGGCCAGCAGCGCGAGCGGGTGGCGATGGACGACATGTGGCGGCTGATGCCGCAGCTGGCGGCGCGCAGGCATGTGGCCGCCGGCCTGTTGTCCGGCGGCGAACAGCAGATGCTCAGCCTGTGCCGCAGTCTCATTGGCAAGCCGCGGCTGGTCATGGTGGACGAGCCGACCGAAGGCCTGGCGCCGCAGGTGGTGCAATCGGTGGTGCAGCATTTGCTGGCGTTGCGGGCGCAAGGACTGGGCGTGTTGCTGGTCGAGCAGAAACTTGGCATCGCGCTGGACATATCCGACCGTGTGCTGGTGATGGGGCATGGGCGGATTGTATTTGCCGGCACGCCGGATGAATTGCGCGCGCATCCAGAGGCGCGGCAGAAATGGCTGGAAGTCTAGGTTACCAGTAATCTTCGGTCACGAATTGCCCCGGCACCGCGCGCCTGCACGGACGCAAACCGCGCTGGTAGAAAATGTCGCGGGTCGCGGTAATCATTTCCGGATTGCCGCACATCATGATGCGCGATTTTTCCACCGTGATATCCAGGCCCGCCGCCGCTTCCAGCTCGCCGCTGGCGAGCAGGGCGGTAATCCGTCCTTGCAGGTTGCCGTGCCCGGCCGCTTGCACATCGCGCGTAGTGGAGCGTATCAGTTGCAGCCTGGCGCCGCCGGCAGCCAGTTCCGGTCGCTGCGGCAGGGCCGACAGCAGTTCCTGGTACGCCAGCTCCTCGGTGTTTCTCACGCAATGCACCAGGACCAGGTTGCGGAATTTCTTCCATACCGCGGGATCCTGCAGGATCGAGATGAACGGGCCGAGGCCGGTGCCGGTGGCCAGCATCCATAAATCTTCGCCATCCACAAAACGGTCCACGGTCATGAAGCCATAGCTGAATTTTTCCACCAGGATCGGATAACCCGGCTTCAACCCTTTCAATTGTTCGGTAAACAAGCCGCCGGGGACTTGCACCAGGAAATATTCCAGTTCGTCTTCGGTGGCCGCCGAAGTCACCGAGTAGGCGCGCCACAGCGTTTCTGCGCCGGCGGTCACGCCCAGCCGGGCAAATTGTCCCGGCGTGAACTGGTAGCCGGCCGGGCGCGTGGTGCGGAACGACAGCAGCTTCTCGGTCCAGTAATGCACGCTGGTGACGGTCTCGGTGCTGGCTTTGAGCTGGGAAACCGGGGTTTTCGGTGGCGTGCTGCTCATGGCAGGGGTTCCTGTAGTTGTCCGCCGCCGCGCACCGCGCCGGAGGCGGCGGGCGGGTTCAGGCGCAAGGCCTGGCGCACGGTGAAGAAGGCCAGCAGCGGCGCCGCTGCGAAACAGATGAACAGCCATTGTGCCGCATTTGCGGCGCCAGGCAAACCGCCCGGGTCGGCCAGTCCCGCCAGCGAGGTCACCATGCCGGCCAGGGCGGCGCCGATGGCGGTGGCAAACAGCTGCACCGTCGTCAGCGAATAGGCCGCCAGGTTACCTTCATCCGACGGCGCGCTGCTCAATATCTTTGCCATCAGGTGCGGCATGCCCATGCCTATGCCGAAACCGACCAGCACCAGCGCGATGCACAAGGGCAGCAGGCCATAGTCGTCCAGCGCGGCGGCCGACGGCAGCATGAACGACAGCGCCAGCAATGCCGCGATCACCACCAGCGGGCCGGCTTTCATGACAAATTTCGCGCGCGCGCCGCTATAGCTGGAGAACAGCAAGGCCGCCAGGGTCCAGCCGCAAGACATGATGCCGGTCAGGTAGCCGGCCAGCAGCGGCGAGTGGCCCTGGATCACCTGCAGGAAATACGGCACGTAGATTTCGGTGGTCAGTCCCAGGATCATCAGGATCATGGTGGCGTACAGGGCGCCGATGCGGCTGCGCAGGGAAAATGCGCCGGTCGGCAGCAAACGTGCGCCGCCGCGCCGTTCCAGCCAGGCGATCAGGCCGACCAGGGCAATGCCGAACAGGATGCCGCCGATATTCAATACGGCGCTGCTGGACAGGCTGGCCGCCGACACCGACAGCACCGCTGCCGCCAGCAGCAATATTTTGGCGAGCGGGATGCTGTTGGCTTTTTCTTCCGGCGCCGTTTGCGCCGGGACTTTCAGCGTGAACTGCACCAGCAGCGCGAGTATGACCGCTGCCGGCAACAGCGACCAGAACGCGCCGCGCCAGCTGCCGGCTTGCGCAAACATGCCGCCGATGGCAGGACCCGACAGCGTCGAAATGCCCCACATGCCTGACATCAAAGCCATGGCGCGCGACCACAAGGGCGGTGCGAACACCACCCGGATCATGGCGTAAGACAGCGCCACCAGCACGCCGCCGCCGAATCCCTGCACGGTGCGCGCCAGCAGCAGCCACACCATGTGCGGCGCCAGCGCGCAGCCGGCGGAACCCAGCGAAAACACCAGCAGCGCCAGCAGGCAGGCGGGACGGTAGCCGATCCATTCGACCAGCCGCGAAGCCAGGCCGGCGGCGATGATCGACGCCACCACGAACAAAGAAGTGGCCCAGGCATAGTATTCCAGGCCGCCGATATCCTTGACTACCGACGGCAGGATGGTGGTGACGATATAGACATTGGTGGCATGCATGCCGATGCCGCCGGCCAGTGTGATGGAGCGTAAGGCGTTGCGCCCTGACAGCAGGTCTGCCCAGCTGGCAGAGGGTGCGTCAGGCAAAGTAGAGGTAACTGACATGAATCGGTATGTCCTGTGTGCTGCGTGCTAATGGGAATTTTACTGCGGGGATCAGAATCCGCCGGTAAATTGATATCTTGAGCCTGGATGCCACAAGGTGACGGAAGTCGCTACCGCCTGCCGCACCCAGGTACGGCGCGACAGCAGCAGGCACGGTTCACCGGCTTCCATCTGCAGCAGCTTGCGCACGGCGGTTTCCGGCATCTTGGATTCGATGCTGTATTCGGCTTTGTCGAGCGGCGCGATCTGCACCATGTAGTGGTTCGGCGTGATGCGGTGGAAATCCTGCTGCAGGTAGTCGGGGAACAGTTGCGGATTGGTGTAGCGGTCTTCCAGCTGGATCGGGATGTCGTCGGCAAAATGCACGATCACCGAATGAAACGCCGGGCCGCTTTCCAGTCCCAGCGCCTTCAACGCGACCGGCGCATTGCTGGCTTCCAGCGTCAGCACCTGGCTGCGGTAGCGGTGGCCGCGTGCTACCAGTTCATCGTCGATACTGTGTATCTCCACCAGGGTCGACTGGTATTTGCCAGGCGCGACGTAAGTGCCCGAGCCCTGGATCCGCACCAGCAGCTGGTTGTCGGTCAGTTCACGCAGGGCGCGGTTGACCGTCATGCGCGACAGGCTGAATTGCAGCATCAGTTCGCGCTCGGAAGGGATCAGGTCGCCCGGTTTCCATGCGCCGCTGCGGATCTGCTGCAAGACATGGTCCTTGACCTGTTGAAATGCCGGGACTGCTTTGTTGTTTGATGCGCCATGCATGTGCAGGCTCCTACTCAAGAAATTCATCACGGATACTACATCAGTTGCTAACAGAACTCATTTCCCCCATATCCGTGAGTGCGAACGGACTATTTGGGTGTATTGCTGCGTTGCGCCGCTTGCCAAGGGAACCACCCTTGGCTGCGCGACGCGCCTTGCACTACTTCCCAAATAGCCGCGTTCGCACTCACGGATATGGGGAAAGTGAGTTCTTTGCCAAGTATGCAAGTTCAAGTGGCCTTGAAGTCAACAACAATTTTTACTCGCTTGCATAAATTCGGTTGACTAAGTTGTATAGGCATTATATTTTACTGGACTATACAACTTGCTGTTTTGTTTTCCAGCGATCTTAATGATAAAGATCGGCGCCGCCACTTTAAGGAGATGAGTCAACATGAGCACAATGAGCAAACAAGCCGACCCACGGCGCGACCCCAGCCGCACCATCCGCGCCCCGCGCGGCACTACCTTGACCGCCAAGAGCTGGCTGACCGAAGCGCCGCTGCGCATGCTGATGAACAATCTCGACCCGGAAGTGGCCGAACGGCCGAACGACCTGGTGGTCTACGGCGGCATCGGCCGCGCCGCGCGCGACTGGGCCTGTTTCGACAAGATCGTCGAGGCGCTCACCAAGCTGGACGACGACCAGACCCTGCTGATCCAGTCCGGCAAGCCGGTCGGCGTATTCCAGACCCACGCCGATGCGCCGCGGGTGCTGCTGGCCAATTCCAACCTGGTGCCGAAATGGGCCAACTGGGAGCACTTCAACGAACTCGACCGCAAGGGCCTGTTCATGTACGGCCAGATGACCGCCGGCAGCTGGATCTACATCGGCAGCCAGGGCATCGTGCAAGGCACGTTTGAAACCTTTGCCGAAGCAGGGCGCCAGCATTTCGGCGGCGACCTGTCCGGGCGCTGGATCCTGACCGCCGGCCTGGGCGGCATGGGCGGCGCGCAGCCGCTGGCGGCGACGCTGGCCGGCGCCGCCTCGCTGACCGTCGAATGCAAGCAGTCCAGCATCGATTTCCGCCTGCGCACGCGTTATCTCGACAAGCAGGCCAAGGACCTGGACGATGCGCTGGAACTGATCAAATACCATACCGGACGCAAGGAAGCGATTTCCATCGGCCTGCTCGGCAACGCCGCGGAAGTCTTGCCTGAGCTGGTCAGGCGCGCCAAGGCCGGCGGCATCAAGCCTGACCTGGTGACCGACCAGACTTCCGCGCATGACCTGATCAACGGTTACCTGCCGACAGGCTGGAGCGTCGAGCAGTGGATGGCAGCGCAGCACGATCCGTCGCAGCAAGCGCGGCTGACCGCCGATGCCGCAAAGTCATGCGCGCAGCACGTGCAAGCCATGCTGGATTTCCATGCGATGGGCATCAAGACCGTCGACTACGGCAACAACATCCGCCAGGTAGCGTTCGACCAGGGCGTCAAGAACGCCTTCGATTTTCCCGGCTTCGTGCCGGCCTATATCCGGCCGCTGTTTTGCGAAGGCAAGGGACCGTTCCGCTGGGTCGCCCTGTCCGGCGACCCGGAAGATATCTACAAGACCGACGCCAAGATCAAGGAGCTGTTCCCGCAAAACAAGCATGTGCACCGCTGGCTGGACATGGCGCGCGAGCGCATTGCGTTCCAGGGCTTGCCGGCGCGGATCTGCTGGCTCGGCCTGGGAGAGCGCCATATCGCCGGCCTTGCCTTCAACGAAATGGTGCGCACCGGCGAACTGAAGGCGCCGATCGTGATCGGCCGCGACCACCTCGATACCGGTTCGGTCGCCAGCCCGAACCGTGAAACCGAAAGCATGAAAGACGGCACCGATGCGGTTTCCGACTGGCCCCTGCTGAACGCCTTGCTAAACACGTCCGGCGGCGCTACCTGGGTTTCGCTGCATCACGGCGGCGGGGTAGGCATGGGCTACTCGCAGCACGCCGGCATGGTGATCGTCGCCGACGGCACCGAGGCCGCCGCCAAGCGCCTGGCGCGGGTGCTGGTCAACGATTGCGCCTCCGGCGTGATGCGCCATGCCGACGCCGGCTACGAAGCGGCGATCGAGTGCGCCAAGCGCCATAACCTGAACCTGCCGATGATCAACCGTTGATGCTTACGCTAATTTGAAAGAAATGACCATGAAAACACCGTTGACTCTGCAACCAGGAAAAATGTCTTTGGCAGAGATCCGCCGCATCTGGGCCGAAGCCGTGCCGCTGGCATTGCCGCCTGCCGCTTATGACGCCATCAATGCTTCCGCCGCCACCGTCGCCAGGATCGTCGAACGCGGCGATGCCGCCTACGGCATCAATACCGGCTTCGGTAAGCTGGCCAAGACCCGCATCCCGGACGAACAGCTGGAACTGCTGCAGCGCAACCTGATCCTGTCGCACTCGGTCGGCACCGGCGACCTGATCGACGATGCCGCGGTGCGCCTGATCCTGGCCATGAAGATCGGCAGCCTGGCGCGCGGCTATTCCGGCATCCGGGCGCAGGTGATCGATACCCTGCTGGCGATCTACAACGCCGGCATCATGCCTTGCATCCCTGTCAAAGGTTCGGTCGGCGCCTCGGGCGACCTGGCGCCCTTGTCGCACATGACCCTGGCGATACTCGGTGAAGGCCAGGTGCGGGTCGACGGCAAGCTGGTCGAGGCCAAGGAAGCGCTGGCGCGGGCCGGCATCGCGCCTATCGTGCTGGCGGCCAAGGAAGGACTGGCGCTGATCAACGGCACCCAGGTGTCTACCGCCTTGACCTTGAACGGCCTGTTCCTGGCGGAACGCGTGCTGGAAGCCGCCACGGTAACCGGAGCATTGGCGGTCGACGCCGCCCGCGGCAGCGATGCGCCGTTCGACCCGCGCGTGCATGAAGTGCGCGGCCAGCCGGGGCAGATCGCCACCGCCAAGATTTACCGCCAACTGCTGAACGGCAGCGCGATCCGCCAATCGCACCTGGTCAACGACGAACGGGTGCAGGATCCCTACAGCTTGCGTTGCCAGCCGCAGGTGATGGGCGCCTGCGTCGACCTGATCGGCAATGCGGCGCGCACCTTGCTGATCGAAGCCAATGCCGTGACCGACAATCCGCTGATTTACGCCGAGCATGACGAGGTGATATCCGGCGGCAATTTCCACGCCGAGCCGGTGGCTTTCGCAGCCGACACGCTGGCCCTGGCGATTGCCGAAATCGGCGCCTTGTCGGAGCGCCGCATCGCGCTGCTGATCGATTCTTCCTTGTCCGGTTTGCCGCCGTTCCTGGTGCAGTCGTCCGGCCTCAATTCCGGTTTCATGATCGCCCACGTCACCGCTGCAGCGCTGGCGTCCGAGAACAAGTCGCTGGCGCATCCGGCCAGCGTCGACAGCCTGCCGACTTCGGCCAACCAGGAAGACCACGTCAGCATGGCGACTTTCGCCGGCCGCCGCCTGCACGAAATGGCGCACAACACCGCCACTATCGTCGCGATCGAATTGCTGGCGGCGGCGCAGGGCGTCGATTGCCACCTGCCTCTGACCACTTCGCCGCTGCTGGATGAAGTGCAGCAGCGTTTGCGCCAGCAGGTAGCGTTCTACGATAAAGACCGCTTCTTTGCGCCGGATATCGAAGCCGCCAAGCAGCTGGTGCTGCAAGGCGCGGTCAGCGGCAGCTGCCATGCCTTGTTTGCCGGCCTGTACGGGCAGTAACATGCGTTTGCTCAAGTTCGAAGAGCTGCAGGCCACGCCCTGGAAAAACGGCGGCGGCGTCACGCGCGAGCTGAACGGTTATCCGGCAGGAGCCTCGTTCGATGCATTTTTATGGCGGGTGAGCATTGCCGATGTCAGCCAGTCCGGCGCCTTTTCCAGTTTCCCGGGCGTCGACCGGGTGATCATGTTGCTGGAAGGGGATGGCATGCAGCTGCGCTCGGCCGGCGGTGGGACGGCCTTGTTGACGCCTTTGCAAGCGCACCGTTTCCGCGGCGAAGAGCAGGTTGGCGCGCAACTGGCAGGCGGCGCCTGCCAGGATTTCAACCTGATGCTGCGGCGCGGGGCGGCTAGCGGCACAGTCGATGTCTGGCATGCCGACCAGGACCTGGCGCAGCACACCAGCCTGCTGTTTTGCGTGCAAGGCCGCTGGGACGTGCTGACCGATAATGGCGAACAGGCAACGCTGGCGCCGCGCCAGACCCTGATCTTTGACGAACAGCCGGGCCGGCTGGCGTTGCGTTCGCTGCAGGCCGGCAGTATCGTTATCAGTGTCAGCATCAACCTGCTATAGGAAAACCAGCATGCCGCAGAGTCAAGTTGAAGCAGCCCGCTTAGCCGACGGCGTCTGGCGCCAGGCCAGGATTGCGCCGTCCGGCAACCCCGGCCAAGTCATCCTGGATGGCGCCATGGTGGTGCGCGACGGCCTGGTCGCCTGGATCGGCAGCGAGGCTGAGCTGCCTGCAGAATTCAGGCAAGCGGGCCTGGCGCAGCACGATGTAGGCAACCGCTGGATCACGCCCGGCCTGATCGATTGCCACACCCACCTGGTGTATGGCGGCAACCGCGCCGACGAATTCGCCATGCGCCTGGCCGGCGCCAGTTATGAAGAAATCGCCAGGAGCGGCGGCGGCATTGTATCGACCGTGCGCGCTACCCGCGCAGCCGACGAAGACAGCCTGTTCCGGCAATCGGCGCGGCGCCTGGAAGCCTTGCTGGCGGAAGGCGTGACCACGATTGAAATCAAATCCGGCTACGGCCTCGACCTGCCGGCCGAACGCAAGATGCTGCGGGTGGCGCGGCGCCTGGGCGAGTCTTATCCGGTCACCGTCTACACCACGTTTCTTGGCGCCCACGCCTTGCCGCCCGAATACAAGGACCGCGCCGACGAATACATCAGGCTGGTCTGCGACCAGATCCTGCCGGCCTTGCATGCGGAAGGGCTGGTTGACGCGGTTGATGTGTTTTGCGAGAACATCGGCTTTTCCGTAACGCAGAGCGAACAAGTGTTTATCGCAGCCGGCAAGCTTGGCCTGCCGGTGAAGATGCACGCCGACCAGCTGTCGAATATCGGCGCCACCCAGCTGGCGACACGCTACAAGGCGCTGTCGGTTGATCATCTGGAACACCTGAGCGAAGCGGATGTGGCGGCGATGCAGGAAAGCGGAACGGTCGCCGTGCTGCTGCCCGGCGCCTATTACTTCATCCGCGAAACAAAACAGCCGCCGCTGGAATTGCTGCGGCGTTACCGGATTCCGATCGCGGTTTCCACCGACAGCAATCCGGGCACTTCACCCAGCACTTCCTTGCTGCTCATGCTGAACATGTCTTGCACCTTGTTCAGAATGACCACCGCGGAAGCCCTGATGGGGGTGACCGGCAATGCCGCGCTGGCGCTCGGCAAGGCAGATCGCCATGGCTTGCTGGCGGCGGGACGCGCCGCCGACTTTGTGGTCTGGTCGGTGGAGTCGCTGGCGGAGCTGGCTTACTGGTCGGGTCTCAATCCCTGTAGCGCGATAGTGCGCGGCGGCCGTTTCGCTGCGGTATCGCAAAAGGAAATGTCATGAGGAAAATATCATGAAGCAGCTGATCGCCGATCGCGCCCTGTTGCCAGGAGGCTGGCGCAACAATGTCCTGCTGGAGTGGGACGACCATGGCATCCTGACCCGCGTCAGACCTGATTCCGATGCCGCCGCGGTGGCTGTCGCCGGCACGGTGTTGCCAGGCATCGCCAACCTGCATTCGCATGCATTCCAAAGGGCGATGGCCGGGCTGACCGAATACCGCAGCGATCCGAAAGACAGTTTCTGGAGCTGGCGCACCCTGATGTACAAGTTTGCCGGCAAGCTGTCGCCTGCCGACCTGAAGGCGATTGCGCTCCAGCTGTATATCGAGATGCTGCAGGCGGGTTATACCTCGGTCTGCGAATTCCACTACCTGCATCACGATGCGGACGGCAAGCCTTACGCCGACCCGGCCGAAAACATGGTGTGCCTGATCGAAGCGGCGCAGGAAGCGGGCATCGGCCTGACCTTGCTGCCGGTGATGTACCAGTACAGCGGCTTCGGCGCCCAGGCGCCGCATATCGGGCAGGCGCGTTTTGTCAATTCGCCGGAGTGGATCATCGGCGCCCTGCAAGCCCTGCAGGCGGCGCACCCGCAGCATGCCGGCCTGCGCTACGGCGTCGCTCCCCATTCCTTGCGCGCGGTGTCGCCGCAATCGCTGCAGCAGCTGCTGACGCTGCTCAGGCAATGGGATGCGCAGGCGCCGGTGCATATCCACATTGCCGAACAAGAGAAAGAGGTCGAAGACTGCGTCGCCGCGCTGGGTGCGCGGCCGGTGGCCTGGCTGCTGGAGCATGCCGAGGTCGACAGCCGCTGGTGCCTGGTGCACGCCACCCACATGACTACCGCCGAAACCGAAAAGCTGGCGCGCAGCGGCGCCGTTGCCGGTATTTGCCCGACCACCGAAGCCAACTTGGGCGACGGCATTTTCAACGGCGTGGCCTATGCCGGCGCGCAAGGTGCGTGGGGCATCGGTTCTGACAGCCATATCAGCACCAGCGTCAGCGAAGAGTTGCGTTTGTATGAATACAGCCAGCGCCTGCTGCACCGCCAGCGCAATATGCTGGCCGGCGGCGAGGGCGCTTCCGTCGGCGGCTACCTGTACCGGCAAGCCTTGCGCGGCGGCGCTATCGCCAGCGGCCGCCAGGTGGCCGGCCTGGAAACCGGACAGCGCGCCGACCTGCTGGTGCTGGACCCGCAGCACGCCGACCTGGGCGGCAAACACGGCGACCAATTGCTCGACAGTTTCGTGTTTTGCCAGCACGGGCAAACGCCGGTGCGCGATGTCATGGCCGGCGGCCATTGGGTGGTCCGCGACCACAAGCATGGCCGGCAGGAACAGAGCGCCGCGGCTTATGCGCGTACCATGAAGAAATTGCTGGATTAAGAATAGTGAAGGAAAGCTGATGAACCCGCCTGTAGAAAAATTCCTGTTTCATCGCGGCAGGCTGCCGCTGCTGGTGTCGATGCCGCATGCAGGAGAGTACATCCCGCCGGAGATCGCCGCGGACATGAGCGCCGCGGCGCTGGAGATTGCCGATACCGACTGGCACATGCCAAGGTTGTACAGCTTCCTGGAGGAACTGGGCGCTTCAGTCCTGGTGGCGACCCATTCGCGTTACGTGATTGACGTCAACCGGCCCGAGGACAACGTCAACCTCTATCCGGGGCAGGATACGACCGGGCTGTGCCCGCTGGACACCTTCCACAAGCAAGCCCTGTATCAAGCCGGGAAAGATCCGGGCGAGGCGGAAATACAGCGCCGCATCACGCAGTACTGGCGCCCTTACCACCAGCAGCTGGAGCAGGAACTGCAGCGCATGCGCGCCGAGCACGGCGTGGCGATGCTGTGGGACGCGCACTCCATCGCATCGGTGGTGCCGCGCTTTTTCGAAGGGCGCTTGCCTGACCTGAACCTGGGCACCGGCGCCGGCAGCTCGTGCGCGCCGGAACTGACGCAGCAATTGCAGGCGGTCGCTGCGCAGGCTGCCGAGGCGGGCTACAGCTACGCAGTGAACGGCCGCTTCAAGGGCGGCCACATCACACGCCATTACGGCAAGCCGGAGCAGAACATCCATGCGGTGCAGCTGGAGCAGGCGCAACTGACCTATATGGAAGAACAGCTGCCGTTTGCGTTCGACGAACAGCGCGCGGCGCTGGTGCGGCCGACTTTGCAGCGTTTCATGGACGTGATGCTGGCCTGGGCCAAAGATCACGTATCGGATTGAACCCTCACAACCAGTAACCGAGCGAGCGCGCCGCCCATTCCTTGATGCGTTCGGAAAGCGGCCGCTGCTGCCATTGTTCCAGCGTGATTTGCTGCGAGCCGCGGATGTCTTCGCGGAAGGCTTTTTCCATTTCGCGGCCGAACTGTTCGTCGATGACGATCACGTTGGCTTCATAGTTGTGGAGGAAACTGCGGATATCCAGGTTGGCGGAACCGACGGTAGACCAGCTGCCGTCGATCACGGCGGTCTTGGCGTGCAGCACCGCGACCTGTAGCTGGTAGATGTGGATGCCGGTGCTCAGCAACTGTGTATAAAACGACTGGCCGGCGTGGAACATCAGGCCGATATCGGTCACGCCGGGCAAGATCAGGGTAACGTCGACGCCGCGCTTGGCGGCGGCAACCAGCGCATCCACCAGCTGGCGGTCGGGAGTGAAGTAGGGCGTGGTGATGTGTATGCTTTTGCGCGCTTGCTGGATCGCCAGGATATAGGCTTTGTAAAGGCTGTAGTCGCTGTCGGGCTGGGTGCTCAGCACATGCACCGTCTTGTCGCCGGCGTTGTCCAGTTTCGGAAAATAATCGAGGTCCGGCAAATCTTCGGCATGTTGCGTGCCCCAGGTCTGCAAGAACAGCAATTGCAGCGACGCTACCGCCGGGCCTTCTATCTGCAGGTGGGTATCACGCCAGCCTATGGCGCCTGAGTCGGCGCGGCGCCGCGCGCGGAACAGCGAACTGTTGGCATAGGCGGCGCTGATGTTGACGCCGCCGGTGAAGCCGGTCTTGCCGTCCACCACCAGGATCTTGCGGTGATCGCGATGGTTCAGCTGCCAGCGGCCGAAGCGCTTGAGCGGGTTGACCGGATTGAATTCGACCAGCCTGATGCCGGCGGCGCGCATGCGCTCGAAAAATTCGGTGGGCGTGCCGATGCTGCCGACGCTGTCGTAGATGATGTTGACCTGGACCCCGGCGCGCTGCTTTTCAATCAGCAGGTCGGCAAACTGCAGGCCGAGCTGGTCCTGGTCGAAAATGTAGGTTTCAAAATTGATCGTGCTTTTGGCCTGCTGTATGGCGGCGATCATGGCCGTCATGGTGTCCGGCCCGTCGAACAGCAAAGTGACCTTGTTGCCTTTGACCAGCGGACTGTTGGTCACCGCTTCTTCCATCGCTGCCAGCATGGCGAGCCGGGCCGGGCCGTTTGCCGGGGCGCTGCCGGCTGCGCTTACTTGCGCTACCGAGGCGCTCAGGTTGCTGACGTCGGGCAGCGTCGAGCAGGCCGCTGTCAGGACGCACAGCAGCGCAACGGCGTATCGTAGAAAAAATCCATGCAGCTGGGGATTCGACATGTCTCAAGACCTTGCGGCGGGTTCAAATATATTGCCGTTCGGATACTACCGTGTTGCGCCGGTTCTTGCTTGGCTAATCACGTTGCGGCGTTCCAGGATAGTAAAGCGGATCATTCCGCAACATCTGGCCGCTAAGCGGCGGGCTTGTCCTCTTCCATCGGCGCCTGCCGTTTAGGCGGAATGAAAAAATCCTTGGGGCTTTTCCTGAAACGCATGAAGACCGCCTTGGCCAGCGCCAGGCCATGGCGGAAGCGCACCTGGCGCGCACGCAACGCCACGAACAGCGCCAGCGAAAAGCTGACCCAGAGGTTGACCGTGCCGATCGCCAGCACGCCGATGACGGAAACCACAGCGGTTTGCCAGCTCATGTGGTTATCGAGGCCGACCAGGGCGGTGGCGAAATTGGTCGCCGAAAACGTGATGTGGCGGATGTCGATAGGCAGGCCCAGCATGAAACCGATGGTGCCGATAGTGCCGAGCAGGATGCCGAAATAGAAATTCCCCATCAGGCCGCCCAGGTTGCGCTCCAGGTATTCGCCGAAGCGGGCCAGCCGCGGCTGGCCCAGCAGCCTGCGCAGCCAGTGCGCGCGCGCCACCCGTAGCGCCATGTGGGTGTAGAGCGCCTTGTTGTCGTAGTAGCCCGAGATCAGGCCGGCCAGGAACAGGCAGACGCCGGCGATCGCGGCGTGGAACAGCGCCAGGCTGGCAAACGGGTCGATATCGTGCAGCAGGTGCGCCGCCTTGTCAGGCGTCACCAGGTGATGGCCGGACAGCGCCTGGTAGCCGAGCGCGATCAGATAAGCCACCGGGAAAGCCAGCAGCAGGTTGCCGGCGACCGCAATGAATTGCGTGCGGATCACCTTGACGATCAGTTCGACCAGGCTGTCGAGGTCGATATTGCGGCCGTCGCGGCTTTGCAGGCCGGAAGCGATGCGCGACGCGGTCATCGCCGGCTGCTTGGTAGCGACCGTGAAATGCAGGACATGGATCAGCATGAAACCGAGCGAATAGTTCATGCTGAATAAAAACGCTTCCACCAGCGGCGCGGCGCGCAGGTAGGAGGCCAGGATCTTCAGCAGCGACATGAAGCCGATGACCAGGCCGGCGCCGGAGGCAGAGCGGAACATCGCGGCGTATTCGGAGCGATCCTCGGCGATGTAGTGTTCGCCGGTGCGGCTGGCGTTTTCGGTGACGTTGCGCGCCAGCAGGTTGATGTTGTCGGCGAACAGTTCGCGCACCGCGTATTTGCGGTTATGGCCCTCGACCAGTTCCTGGCCAAGCGCCAGCGCCTGGCTGCGCCGGGCGAGTTGCCGGGCTTCGGCCGCGCCGGGATCGGATGCCGCGTCGGCCTGTCCATCCTCGGCCGGGCCGGCATCGACCAGGCTCAGCAGCTTGCGCAGGCGCGCGGTGCTTTGCTCCAGCCGCACCAGCAGGTAGGTGAGGGAGACGCTGCTGCCCATGCGCAAGGCGTTCTTGCGGATCTTGAGGACGATGGTTTCGCACTGGTCCAGCATCACCGACAGGTGGCGGGCGTCTTCCAGCGGCGGCAATTCGCTCGGATCGAGGGCCGAGTCGGCGGCAGCCAGGCGGCGGCGATAGCTGTTCAGGTACAGGTGCAGCTCGACGTTCTGCATCAGGAACGGCGATTCGAACTCGTCGATGCTGGGATAGAGCCGCAGCAGCGCCGGCTCCAGGCCCATGGCGCTGATGCGGTAGGACAGGGTCTGGATCGCTTCCAGCAGTTCGCCCACGGTCTTATGGCGGTCGACGGCGTCGCTGGCGGCGTTGTTGTCGGCGTCGGTATACGGCGCGGCCTGGCTCAGCAGATCGAACAGGCTCAGCCAGTCTGCCGCGGGCACGGCGTTGATCCACAGGTAATCGGTTTCAACCGGCAGCAGGCGGTCGAGGCAATCGCGCAGATAGTTTTCATCCAGCGCCGGCGGCAAGATGCGGAACGACAGGCGCTGGAACAGTTCGGTAAAAAAACCGGCGTTGGGCAGGATGCCGGTGTCGGTGTACAGGCTGATCTGGCGCCGCGTCGAAAACAGCCGCAGGATATAGTGGCGCAGGGCGCTGGCCTGGGCCGGCTCGCCATGCAGCAGTTGCACCAGCACCCGCACGTTCTCGGCCGCTTCCTGTCCAAGCTCCGGCCTGGTGGGGCGCAAGGTCTTGATCAAGGCCACCAGATGGTCGATATTGTCGGAGTTGGGATCGGCGGCGATGAGTTTTAGTGTTGATAGCATGCAAAGTTTTATAAAATGCGAAGTCGATAGTGTACGGTCAGTTTATCGAAATCAGTTGTTAATGAATGTTATGTTTTTGGTTTGCCATAGAAAGAGCCCATGATATTTTTGAAAACCCCAGCCTTGGGCAAACTGTTTGCCAGCCTGTTCCTGATGGTTCTGCTGGCGGCTTGCCAGGGCATGCCGCCGGCGCCGAGCGCTGCCGACGCTGCCCAGGCCGATCATTTGCTGGTGCTGATAGACCAGCGCCTTGCGGTCGCTCCGATGGTCGCCAAGGCGAAATGGAATTCAGGCGGCGCCGTCAACGATCCGCCGCGCGAACAATTGATACTCGATGCCGTCGTAGCCCAGGCCAAAGGGCTGGATCCGGTTTTTGCCCGGCGTTTTTTTCAGGCCCAGTTCGACGCCAGCAAAGCCATGCAGCTCGGGCTGCATGCGCAGTGGCGCCAGCAAGGCCGGGGCCGTTTCGACGATGCGCCGGACCTGGGGCGCGATGTGCGGCCGGTGCTGGACAAATTGACGCCTGAGCTGATCGCCGAGCTGGAAAAGATCCGGCCCTTGCTGGCGCAGCCGGGCATGCCGGCCTATATCGAAATGCGTTCAGCGGTCCTGGTGCGCGGCGACCTGGACGGCGAGCCGCGCCGGGTCGCATTGACGGGCTGGCTGCGGAACTAGCCGCGCGCGGACTTCATGGCCGGGCCTAGCCTGGCCGGACCCTGTTGTGCCTGGTCGCATGGCGCATGTGCCGTTTGTAGTTGGGGCCAGGCTGGCCAAATGCTTCCAGCCCGCGCTGATAGCCGTAGTGCCATTGTGCTTCCACATGCTCCTGGTAAATTTCATGGCGAGCCGGCATCAGCAGGCGCAGGCGATTCTTCGGCCAGGACAGTTTCTGCTGCATGCCGCGCTTGCGGAATACACTTTCCACATCCGACGCATCGATCCAGACATCGGCATGCTGGCTGTGGACGTGGCGCAGGCGCTGGTTGCCATCGACTCCCAGCACCGCGCGCCAGGCCGGGATCGCCAGCGCCTGGCTGAACGGCGCCTTCAGTTCCATCACCACCCGCTGCGCCAGCCGTTTTGCCAGTTCGATGGGAAACAGGTCGACCACGCCGCCGGTATAGTGCCCGGCCTGGTGCGTGTGGCAGGGAAAATAAAACATGTCGGAAATCGAAATCCGCACGGCGTCGCCGATCGGCATCTGGACGTCGGTCAGCAGTTGCGGCGCGATGGCGTTGTCGCCCCACATCGGATCGCTCATGGGCGAGGCCATGCCGTCCAGCAGCGCCGCCGTGCGCGGATCGCAAAACACGGTTTCGGCAAACAGCTTGCGGCCGGCCCTGCGCTGCCCGACCTGGTCTTTGGAAAACAGCATTTTGCCGCCGACGATGGCGACCGCGGGCGGGGCTTCCGCTTGCGCCTGCAGCGGCGGCAGCGGCAGTTGCGGCGGGATATCGAAAAAATAATCGCTGAACAGGTCCGGGATGACAGCGGCGCGCCTGGCCGTCAGGCGCCGTTTGACAGCGTGCAGGAAGGAACGGCCGATGGCGGCCTTGGGCGTCGACTGCAAGCCGCACAGGAAGCGGTACATCGCCGGCGAGCTGATCCACGCCTTGCGCTGCGCATCGTCCGGCAGCGCCCGGATCACGGCGGCAGCGATCGAGCCGCCGCAGCTGGCCAGCAGCAGGTCAGGCTTGTTGCCGGTGTCGACTGCCGCGGCGTACATGCCAAGGTAGTAGCCGAAGCGGAAGCCGCCACCCGCCATCACCATGCAGCATTGATATTTTTCGGTTCGGGTCATGGGCTCGAATGATGCATCAATAGCCGCTTGCATATCAAGCATCTTGTTGCCGGAGGGAGTGCCGTCCGACAGGCTGCTAGCAATGGGCCCAGAACCACCTGGTCTGCAGTTCGTCGCGCTCGCGCCGCATGCGGTCGCGTATGTACGGCGGCTGCCAGCGGTGCGCCATGTAACCCAGCCATTCGATGCGCCGTCCGAGCGCCGGACAATCGACGCCGGCGTCGGTGGTGATGGAGGTCACCGGCGGTTCGATCACGGCGGCGGGCGGCGCGGCCTGGGCCAGCTGTGGCGGCGGCGCCGGCTGGCGCAGTGTGCGTTCAATCGTGGCGCGGTCGACGCCGGGAACGACGGCGTTGTCGGTGATTTGTAAAGATCTGGATTTGCTTCCTTGCGGACAGCCCTTGTCGGTATAGACGATCTTGCCGTCGATGTTGCATTTGGCGATGGCGCCGGCATTGTCGGCCAAGGGAGGGCTGGCCGGCGCCGGCGGCAGGATATCGCTGGCTGCCGGCGGCGCCGCTGTTGCCGCTGCAGATGCAGCAAATGCCGCAGGATTCTCTGTCGGCGCCACGGCGCCGGCTGTTTTTACCGGGCTCTCAAGGTTCTTGACGCTGTTGCTGCCGGACGAGTGGTCGATTGCATACAGCACGCCGCTGGCAAGCGCGATGGCCAGCAAGAATGCGGCGAAAATCCGGATGGTCGAATGCATAGGCTGATTAAGGTTTTTTATATCAGCCGCCATGGCTGGTTTGCAGTACGCGCATGGCGGCTCGGGAGGCTCGGCTCAGGGCTGCAGCTGGCCGCGGATTTCGCCGCCGGGATTGGTGGCGCTGTGGACATTGATATACAGGTTGCCCGCCATGTAGCTGGCGTATTGGGCGTCGGTGAACTTGGTGCCGTCCGGCACTGACCACATATTGTCTCCGGTTTTGGTCAGGCCCACCATGACGGGGCCGTTCTTGCCCAGCGCGCCTTCATGGATGTGCGCCACTTTTCCTTGTATGCCCCTGGTGGTGACGCTGCCGCTGACCGATTTGTCGGCCTTGACCACGATGGTGCCGGCGCCGCTTGCGCTCGAGTCGTTAGGCGGGACTTCGTGCGCGCTGTCCAGGGTAACTTCGCTGGTGTGGGTGGTATCGGCCGGCATGGTCGAGCATGCTGCAAGCAGCAATGCCAGTGCAACAGAAGCGAACAGCGATGGCCTCAGGTTTTTTAACTGGGTAGTCATGTGTTTTCCTTTGTGCTGTTTATAGGGGGAAAGCAAGCAATAGTGTAGTCCGCTTTCTTTCTTGCGGATTTTTTTATGTATCCGCTTGACCCTGTAGTAACTACAAGGTTTTAAATGAGGCCATTCAACCGCAAAGGAGAGCAAAGTGCGTTTTTTCAAAAACCTGCTTGGCCTTGGCCACCATGGCGACGGACACAATTCGCCATATCGGCAGGGCGGCAAGCACGGGTATCGTGGCGGCATCCAGCAAAATGCCTGGGGCGCGGCTGCGCCCGGCCAAGGCAATTGCCTGAACTGCAATGCAGGCAATGTCGCCGGTGCGCGTTTTTGCCAGCAATGCGGCAATTCCCTGCAGGCGGTGAGTTGCGGCGGTTGCGGTGTCGCCAAGGCGGCCGGCGCAAAATTCTGCGGCAATTGCGGAACGCCGCAATAAGGCGCTACATTACCTCTACGCAACCTAAGGACCCCTCATGAGCGCAGGCCATTCCCACGCCTTACCCACCAGCCAGAACGAAAAATATATCTGGACCGCATTAGGACTGACTTCGACCTTCCTGGTAGTCGAAGTGATCGGCGGCCTGGTCACCGGCAGCCTGGCGCTGATCTCGGACGCGGCGCACATGCTGACGGACACCATGGCGCTGGCGATTGCCTTGGCGGCAATCCGCATCGCCAGGAAGGCGCCCGACGCCAAACGCACCTTTGGCTACCATCGTTTCGAAATCCTGGCGGCGGCGTTCAATGCGGTCTTGCTGTTCCTGGTGGCGATGTACATCTTGTACGAGGCTTACCAGCGTTTCCGCAGCCCCGCTGAAATCCAGTCGACCGGAATGCTGGTGATCGCCGTCTTCGGGCTGCTCGTGAACCTGGTCAGCATGCGGCTCCTGAGCAGCGGCAAAGACGCCAGCCTGAACGTCAAAGGCGCCTACCTGGAAGTCTGGAGCGACATGCTGGGTTCGGTCGGCGTGATCCTCGGAGCGCTCGTCATCCGTTATACCGGCTGGGAATGGGTCGATTCGCTGATTGCGGTGTTGATCGGATTCTGGGTCTTGCCGCGCACCTGGATCCTGCTGAAGGAAAGCGTCAACATCCTGCTGGAAGGAGTGCCGGAAGGCATGGACATCGAGCAGGTGCAAGCCGCGCTGCGTGCGGTGCCCGGAGTAGTGAGCGTGCATGACTTCCACCTGTGGGCGGTCACCAGCGGCAAGGCCAGCCTGACCGCGCACGTGGTGTACGACCCGGCTTATCCGGCGGAACAATTGCTGCCGCTGCTGAAGGAGGTCCTGGCGTCGCAGTTTGCGGTGTACCACACCACGCTGCAGTTCGAGCTCAGTCCCTGCGCCCATACCGAGGACGGCTGCAACTACAGCGCGCCAGAGGAGAGGCATGTGCATGCCTGAAGCGGCATCGGCGTAAACCGTACGGATGCATGCTGCATGCATCCGTTTTCATTTCCGGGCCGCCAATCGGCAGCCTGCCGCAGTTATTTTCCGTAGTTGTTTGTTTCTCTATGTAAATCCCTGAATATTTGATTGATAATGTAAATCATTCGCATTATCATTATGTTTTCTGTAAATCCTGCCTGCTTCAAACATTATTCCCCCCCCACAGACCATGCGTTCCGCCCGGCGCCAGCCGCGAGGTTGCGCAAGCTTGGGCGGGGCAGGCTGCCGAGAATTTCCAGCAGTACCGCTTCGCATTAAAACAAAAAAGTAAACAATCAACTCAGGGATGATAAATGGCAACTAATTGCACGCTAATACCGCCGTCGGCCGCTCCTCTTTCACGTATTCCCTGCGCCCAGCCATCGCTGCGGGCCATGAGCCTGGCGGTGGCGCTGGCCCTGTCGGCCATGGCGCCGCGGCTGGCGCTGGCGCAGCAGCCGGCGGCCGCAGGCAGCGATGCGGCGCTGCCGGAAGTCGTGGTCACGGCCGGCAGCGACCAGCAGGCCCCGAGCGAGAAGACCGGCAGCTACACCGTACGCAATAGCAATACCGCCACCAAGATGGACATGTCGTTGCGCGAAACGCCGCAGTCGGTATCGGTGGTCACGCGCGCCAAGATGGACGACTTCAAACTCGACAATGTCGACCGGGTATTGGCCGGCACCACCGGCGTTTCCGTCGAAAAGGTGGAAACCAACCGTACCTATTACACGGCGCGCGGCTTCGACATCACCAATTTCCAGTTCGACGGCGTCGGCATCCCGCTCACTTTCGGCCTGCAGAACGGCGACCTGGACACTGCCTTGTATGACCGTGTCGAAGTAGTGCGCGGCGCCAACGGCCTGACTTCTTCCACCGGCAATCCATCGGCCACCGTGAATTTCGTGCGCAAGCGTCCGACCTACGATTTCCAGGCCGCCGCCGGCGTCAGCTACGGCTCCTGGAATACGCGCCGCATCGAGGCCGATGTCTCCGGCGCGCTCAATAGCGACAAAACCGTGGCGGCGCGCGTGGTGGCAGCGCATGAAGACGGCAACTCCTACCTCGACCGCTACCAGCCCGGCAAGAACGTGTTTTACGGCGTGATCGAAGCCAACCTGAACAACGACACCTTGCTGACGCTGGGTTACAGCTACCAGAAAAACGATGGCAAGGGCGCAATCTGGGGCGCCTTGCCGCTGTATTACAGCGACGGCACGCCGACCGCTTACGGTGTTGGCACCAGCACCTCGGCCAGCTGGTCGTCCTGGAATTCGGAGGAACAGCGCGCTTTCGCCGAGCTGAACCACCGCTTCGGCAACGACTGGCAATGGAAGACCACCCTCAGCCACAACAAGCTCAGCACCGACGGCAAGCTGTTCTATGTCTACGGCACGCCGGACCGGGCAACCGGCGCCGGCCTGTTCAGCTATCCGTCGCTGTACAACTCGGACAACAGGCAGACCGCGGTCGACAGTTATGTCAGCGGCAAATACACGCTGGGCGGACGCCAGCACGACCTGACGTTCGGCGCCAGCTGGTCGCGTTCGACGCTGGACGACATGTCCCATTACGGACAGGGAATCGGCACCCCGCTGACAGCCTCGGGCGCATTTGACGGCAGTTATCCTGAGCCTAGCTTCAACGCTTCGACCGACGGCAGCTCCTACGTCGACAAGCGCAAGACCCTGTACGGCGCCACCCGTTTCAGCCTGGCCGACAATCTCAAGCTGCTGCTCGGCGTCAACTATACCGACGCCAGCACCACCGGCATCGCCTATGGAGTCAGCCGCCAGACCAGCGCCAGCTCCACCACGCCGTACGCCGGCCTGGTCTACGACCTGGACCGGAACATATCGGCTTACGCCAGCTATGCCGAGATTTTCAATCCGCAGTACCAGACCGACATCAGCGGCGCCACGCTCAAGCCGGTCGAAGGCAAGAGTTACGAGCTGGGCTTGAAGAGCGAATTTTTCAACCGCAGGCTGAACGCCTCGGCGGCCCTGTTCAGGGTGGAGCAAAACAATACGGCGGAGCAGGCCGGTTATATCGGCAGCAAGACGTACTACCGCGCCATCGACGCCCATTCGGAAGGGCTGGAACTGGAATTGTCGGGCGAGCTGGCCAGGGGATGGCAGGGCAGCCTCGGTTACACCGTGATGACCATCAAGGACCAGGATGGCAATTCGGCCAAGAACTACGTTCCGAAAAAGACCGTGCGGCTGGCGACCACCTACCGCCTGCCGCAGCTGGAACAGCTGAAAGTCGGCGCCAGCGTCAACTGGCAAGGCAATACCAGCCGCACCGATGTGCTGACCGGGACGCAGACCGTCGCCACGGTGCAGCAGGGCTACGCGCTGCTCAACCTGATGGCGCGCTACGACATCAGCAAACAAGTCAGCATCACCGCCAACCTCAACAACGTCACCAATAAAAAATACATCTCCAGCCTGTATGCGAGCCAGGGTTACTACGGCGAGCCGATCAACGGCAGCGTCGCGATCAACTGGAAATACTGAAGCCGATCATGACGACACGTCCTTTCATGGTGATCCTGCACCGCTGGTTCGGCCTGGCGGCGGCGGTGTTCCTGTTCATCGCCGGCGCGACCGGCGCCGTCATTTCCTGGGATCACGAACTCGACGCATGGCTCAATCCGCAACTGTTCCATGCCCATAGCGCCGACCAGCCCTCATCCGGCAAGGCCATGCCGGGGCTGGAACTGGCGAACCGGGTGGAAGCACAGGATCCGCGTTTGCGCGTCACCTACGTGATGACCGAAAATGAGCCGGGGCACACCAGCACCATGATGGTGGAAGGGCGCATCGATCCGGCTACCAGGCAGCCTTACGACCTGGGTTTCAACCAGGTCGCGGTCGATCCGGCCAGCGCCGAGATACAGGGCAAGCGCATGTGGGGCGCCATCTCGCTCAGCCGCGAGAACCTGCTGCCGTTCCTGTACAAGCTGCACTACACCATGCATCTGCCCGCGGTCGGCGGGATTGAGCTCGGAACCTGGCTGATGGGCATCATCGGCATCGTCTGGACGCTGGATTGTTTCATCGCCCTGTGGCTGTCGTTCCCCAACTGGCGCAGCTGGCGCAAGTCGTTTGCATTCCGCTGGCGCCAGGGCGGACACAAGCTCAATTTCGACCTGCACCGTTCCGGCGGCGTCTGGCTCTGGATCTTGCTGCTGGTGCTGGCGGTGACCTCGGTTTCCATGAATCTCTACCAGCCGGTGATGCGGCCCATCGTGCAAACCTTTTCAACGCTGACGCCGGATCCGTTCGACAGCCGCAAGCCGGTCGCGCCGGCACAGGCTGCGCAGGCGGAGCCGGGAGTCAGCCGCGAGCGGGTGGCGCAGCTGGCGAGCGAGGATGGGCGGCGCCGCGGCTGGACGGCGCCGGTTGGCGGCGTGTTCTATTCGTCTGCCTTCGGTTTGTACGGCGTCGGTTTTTTCGAGGCCGGCAACGACCACGGCGATATCGGGCTGGGCAACAGCTGGCTCTATTACGACGCCGCCGACGGCCATGCTGCCGGCGCCAAGATTCCCGGCACAGGCAGCGCCGGCGACATTTTCATGCAAGCGCAGTTTCCCCTGCATTCGGGGCGCATCCTCGGCCTTGCAGGACGCATCCTCATTTCTCTGATGGGAGCAGCGGTAGCTATGCTGAGCGTGACCGGCGTGGTCATCTGGGCCCGCAAGCGCCGCGCGCGCCTGCTGGCGGCGCGGCATGCGGCGGACAGCTTGTCCGCGGCAGGCAGCCGTCGCCGTGCGGTCGCCGAATAGGTTGCGGTCAAACTGGCCCGCAAGCGCTTTTTACTGAGCGATCTCGACCCGGTTTTTGCCGCCGCGCTTGGCGCGGTACAGTGCCTGGTCGGCCGCTTCCACCAGTTTTTCCTGGGAACTGCCGCGCTGCGGCACCATGCTGGCGCCGCCGACGCTGACCGTGACCCTGGCGTCGTTGCTGGAGGATGCGTGGGCGATGCCCTGCGCATGCACCGCGGCCTGCAGCTTGTCGGCCTGGACCTCCATGTGCTCGCGCGACATGGATGGCAGCACCAGCACAAACTCTTCACCGCCGATACGGGCCGCGAGATCGGTCGGCCGCCGGGCAAAATAGCCGATGCTTTCCGCCACCTGCTTGAGCGCGGTGTCGCCGGCCAGGTGGCCATAGGTATCGTTATACAGCTTGAAATCGTCGACATCGATCATCAGCAGCGACAGCGAGCTTTGCTCGCGTTCGGCGCGCTTCCATTCGGCGCTGAAATATTCGTCGAAATAACGGCGGTTGGCGAGCCCGGTCAGGCCGTCCGAGTTGGTCAGGCGCTGCAGTTCCAGGTTGGTTTCCAGCAGCTGCTGCTGGCTTTGGCGCAGCGCGCGATAGGCTTCGTCGCGCTGCAGCAGGTTGACGTAAGAGCGCGAATGATAGCGGATCCGCGCCACCAGCTCGATGGTGTCGGGCAGCTTGACCAGGTAGTCGTTGGCGCCGGCGGTAAACGCGGCGCTCTTGACCGCCGGATCTTCCCGGGTCGACAGCACGATGATCGGCACGTTGCGGGTGGCCGGGTTGGCGCGGTACTGGCGCACCAGGGTCAGGCCGTCGATGCCGGGCATCACCAGGTCCTGCAGGATGACCGTGGGGCGGGTTTTCTGGGCGGCTTCGATCGCCTCGTCGGGATGGGCGCAGTAGTGGAAATCGATGTTGACCTGGTTCGCCAGCGCGCGCCTGACCGCTTCGCCCACCATGGCCTGGTCGTCGACCAGCAGCACCATGACCGGATAGTCGTCTGGCGGCTGATCGATGTCGAGATTGAGTTCTTTTGGCATGACTTACTCCGTATCTGTGCTGATTGTAGCTATCGTTTGCTTATGATGCCGGCCAGCTTGCCGGCGATCTGGTTCACCGGCAGGATGGCGTCGGCCGCATCGAGCAGGGCGGCCGCTTTCGGCATGCCGTACACGGCGCTGGATTGGCGGTCCTGGGCGATCGTGTAATACCCTTTGTCGCGCATGGCTTTCAGGCCCAGGGCGCCGTCGCGCCCCATGCCGGTGAGCAGGATGCCGATCGCCTTGCCGGCCCATAATTCGACGATGCTCTGGAAAAAAACGTCAATCGACGGCCGGTAGGGATAGCCGCTGGGCTGTTCTGTATATCCCAGCTGGAACGGCCGCGTCAGGCGCAGGTGGTCGTCGGTCCCGGCCAGCAAGACCTGGCCCGGCGCCGGGCTGTCTCCGGCCAGCGCCAGCCGTACCGGCAGCTTCGACTGGCTGCTGAGCCATTCGGCCATGCCGGACGCGAACTGGGCATCCACGTGCTGCACCACTACCAGGGCCGCCGGAAAATCCGCTGGCAGCTGCGACAGCAAGGTCGCCAGCGCAGCCGGGCCGCCGGCGGAAGCGCCGATGGCGACCAGGTATTTCGAATCGGGAGCCGGCAGCGACGATTTCCTGCTGCCGGCCGCAATGGCGGTTGCGGCGGCCGAAGCTGCCGCCGGCGCGCCCTGTTCAGGCAGCGACTGGCGCTGGTTGAGCAGTTTTTCGATGGAGTCGATCTTGGCCAGCAAGCTGTTGACGTCGTTGCGCGGATAACCGCTCAGGGTGCTCGGGGTATCGATCGCATCGAGCGCGCCGTAGGCCATCGCATCATAGACCGCCGAGACATTGGCGCCGACGTCGCCGGTGACGATCAGGATCGCGCACGGCGTATGCGCCATGATATGGCGGGTGGCGGCGACGCCATCGAGCACCGGCATCATCAGGTCCATCAGGATCAGGTCCGGCGCCTGCCAGGCGCACAGCTCGATGGCGCGCTGGCCATCCTCGGCAATCCAGATGATTTCATGGTCCTGGCGCTGGACCAGTGTGCGGCGCAGCGCTTCCACTGCAATTGGCGCATCGTTGACGATACCGATTTTCATGAATGCGCCTCGCCGATCAGGTCTTCCACTGCCTGCAGCAGGGTCTCGTCATGGAAACTGGCTTTGGCCAGGTAGTAGTCGGCGCCGGCTTCGAGCCCGCGCTGACGGTCTTCCTGGCGGTCTTTGTAAGATACGATCATGACTGGAATGGCTTTCAGCTGCAGGTTTTTCTTGATCAAGGTGACCAGTTCGATGCCGTCCATGCGCGGCATGTCGATGTCGGTCACCACCAGGTCGAACGGCTCGCTGCGCAAGGCGTTCCAGCCGTCCATGCCGTCCACCGCGACGCGCACCGTATAACCGCGGCTGCTCAGCAGCTTGCGCTCCAGTTCGCGCACGGTGAGCGAATCGTCCACCACCAGCACCCGTTTGCTGGTCCGCACTTGTTGCTGGCTGCTGTTGTTTTCAATCTTGCTGAGCTGGCCTTGGGCGATCAGTTTCTCGACTGAATTGAGCATGTCGGCGACGTCCAGTATCAGCACCGGTGCGCCGTCTTCCATCAGCGCCGCCGCCGCGACATCCTTGATCTTGCCCAGGCGCGCGTCCAGCGGCTGCACCACCAGCATGTGCTCGCCCAGCAAGCGGTCGACCTGCAGGCCGTAGGTCTGCACCTGGTCGCCTATGACGACCAGGGCGATGCGGTCGCCGCCCGGGGCCGCATCGCCGCTCTGCAGGATCTGGCTGGCGGCGACCAGGCCGATCTGGCGGTCTTCAAATGCGAAGTGCTGGCGGCCTTCCAGCGATTCGATCTGGCTGCGCTCCAATATCATGGTGCGGTTGACGTAGGCCAGCGGAAAGGCGTAGGGTTCGCCGCCTATGCTGACCAGCAGGCTGCGCACCAGCGACAGCGTCAGCGGCAGTTGCAGCTGGAAGCGCATGCCGTGGCCGGCTTCGCTGAAAATCTGGATGGTGCCGCGCATGCGCTTGAGCATGTTGTGGACCACATCCAGGCCGACCCCGCGCCCGGAAATTTCAGTCACCGTGTCGCGCATGCTGAAGCCCGGCAGCAGCAGGAAATGCAGCAGTTCGGTATCGCTCAGGCGGCTTGCGGTGGCATGGTCCACCAGCCCGCGCCGCACCACGGCGGCGCGCAGCTGCTCCAGGTCGACGCCGTTGCCGTCATCGCTGATGGTGATCTGCAGCAGGCCGGCGTGGTGGCGCGCGGTCAGCGTGATCAAGCCTTCTTCGTCCTTGCCGGCGGCGCGGCGCTGCGGCGGCGCTTCGATGCCGTGGTCCAGCGCATTGCGCAACAGGTGCACCAGCGGCGCATCCAGCTGCTCCAGGATGTCGCGGTCAACCTGGGTTGCCTGGCCGTTGATTTCCAGCTTGACCTGTTTGCCCAAGGTGCGTCCGAGGTCGCGCACCATGCGGTCGTAGCCGACCACGCGGTCGGCGAACGGCCGCATGCGGCTGGCCAGCGCCTGGTCGTACAGACGTTGCGCGCGGCTGCTGTTGCGCCGTTCGAACAGCTCCAGCTCGGCCAGGCGCTCCGCCAGCATTTTCTGGCTGGCGTCGATATGCTGCCGGACCTCCTGCAGCGCCATGAGGTGGTCGCCCGCGAGATTGTCCTCGCGCAGCGAGTCGTGCAGGACTTCCAGCGATTGCGCGGTGTTTTGCTGCAGTCGTTTCAGGCGCAGCAGGGATTCGTTGAAAGCCGGCAGCCAGCGCGATTCGACCAGCGATTCGCCCGACAGGCTGACCAGCTGGTTCAGGTGCGCGGCGGTGACGCGCAGCATGCGGTCGCCCTGGTCCTGGTTCTTGATCTTGTCCAGGTGCTTGCCGGGTGCGGCTTCATCGGCTGCCGCCATTGCCTCATCCGCTTCCGTTGCGGCAAGCGCAATCGCCGCTTCCGGCTCGCGGGCGCGGTCATCGGCTTGCTGCAAGCTGTTTTCCAGGCCGCGCAGGAAAGTTTCGATTTCCTTGCGGCCGCTGCCGGCCTGCCACAGTTCCAGGTCTTCGGCGCTGGCGGCGATCCGCTGCAGCAGGTCGACGCCATGCAGCAGCTGGTCGATACGGCGCGGCCCGAGCTGGATTTTGCCCTGCTGCGCCGAGACAAAACAGTCTTCCATGACATGGGTAACGTCTACCCCGGCCTGGATGCCGACGATGCGCGCCGCGCCTTTGATCGAATGGGCGGCGCGCATGCAGGCTTCCAGCTGTTGCGGCGAGGGCGCGCGTTCAATCGCCAGCAAGCCGCTGCTCATGACTTGCGCCTGGGTGTCTACTTCCAGGCGGAACAGGTCGAGCATGGAGGCGTCGCGCATATCGTCGGCGTTCATGCCAGGCTCCGATCCAGCGTGTGGAACAGCAGTTCCTGGTCCAGCAAGCCGACGCTATGCCCGTTCCATTGGATCACGGCATGGGTGAAATGGCCGGCAGCGCGCGTCAGCGTGGTCGGCACCGGCTGCCAGGCGGAAGCGGCGACGCGCAAGGTGCCATACACTTCATCCGCGGTGAAGGCGGTGGTCTGGCCGTTGTGCCTGACGATCAGCATGCGCCGCAGCAGTTCCTGGCGCGCTGTCGCCAGGCTGTCGTTGCTGATGCCGAGCATCGCCGCCAGCGACACGCAAGTCACCAGCGCCCCGCGGATATTGCTGATGCCGAGCACGACGGCGTTTTGCCGGTGCGGCAAACGGTGCACGGTGCGCAGCTCGGTGATCTCTTCCAGCAGCGCGGTCGGCAGCGCCAGCCATTCTTCGCCGATGCGGAACAGCAGCAAGGACTGCAGGCCGGCTGTGTTTTCCGCCGGCTGCTCGGCTTGCTCGCGCCAGCCGTCGCCGATGTCATCCATCTGCAAACGGTCGAGCAGCTCGGCTGCAGCGCGTGCATGTACCGGGCAGTTGCGGCAATCGATGTGCAGCGCCAGGCGCTCGCAGGAGGAATCGCCGCGCACGCCGATGCGGTTCCAGCAATCGTCGATCAGCGCGGTGTCGATTTGATAATCAAGTGGTGTGCTCATGATTGCCACATCATACGACTAACCGGCAGGCTGGAATAGCCGGTCCGGGAGTGATGGGCGGGTGCCGTGGTCAAGTGCATGTCAAGGCGGATTGTTTTCTGCCGAACGCCGCGCGCGCTGTTGCAGGAGCCTGGCGCCGGCGGCGTCGCCCTGGGTTTGCAGCAGGGCTGCCAGGTGCGTCATGGCACCGGCATGGGCCGGTTCCAGGTACAAGGCTTTGCGATAGCAGTCCGCCGCGGCTTGCTTGCGGTCGCCAGCGTCGTGGATCAGGCCCATCAGGTAGTATGCGGCGGCCGATGCGCCATGACGCTGGATCAGCTGTTCGCACAGGCTGGCGGCTTCGTCCAGTTTGCCCTGGTCGGCCAGCAGCTGCACCTGTGCCAGGGTGGCCTGCGGCAGCGGTGGCGAATCGGCCGCGGACCTGGCCTTGGAAGGCGCGGTGCGTATGGCAGCCGATCTTGGCGCAGGACGCGCCGGCGGCTGCGGTGCGAAGACGGCGGCCGGCGCCGGTTTGGCCGCATCCTGCCTGGGCGCGCCCTGGCGGAAGGCGAAGGCCATCGGCGCCTTGATCGGCGTCAGCGCATGCTGCATCATCAAGGCGCTTTCGGCCGGACCGACAAACAGCAAGCCCTCAGGCGCCAGCCGCTGGGTCAGGATGGTGACAGCCTGGTGCTGGGTGGCGCGGTCGAAATAGATCAGCAGGTTGCGGCAAAAGATGATGTCGTAAGGCGCTTCGCCATACAGCAAGCCGGGCGCAAACAGGTTGCCCTGGATGAAGCATACCTGCTGGCGCACCGTTTCCGACAACGCATAACCCTGTTCATTGAGGGCAAAATAGTGATCGCGGAACGCGAGAAAATCGCCGCGGAACGAATTCTTGCCGTATGCCGCCTGGCGCGCAATGGCCAGCGATTGCGGGCTGATGTCGATGGCGTCAATGCGGAAATGCTGCGGCGGCATGCCAATGTCCAGCAATGCCATTGCAATCGAATACGGCTCTTCGCCGGTAGAGCAGGGCAGGCTCAGGATGCGCAAAGGCAGGCTGGCGCTGACCAGCCGCTGCGGCAGCAGCTGCACCATTTCATTGAACGCTTCGCGATTGCGGAAGAACCAGGTTTCCGGGACGATGACCGATTCGATCAGGTGCAGCTGTTCCTGCTCCGACATCTGCAGCAGCAGCCAGTAGGCGTCAAGGTCGTCGAGGCCGCTTTTGTCGCGCCGCTCGTGCACGGCGCGCTCAAGCATGGGGCGGCCGATGGACTGGACATCCAGCCCCATCGTACGCTTCAGCATGGCTTCGAATTTTTCCAGCGGCATTATTGCTCCGCGGCCGGAAACAGTTGCACCCGTACTTCAGGCGGCAACAGGTCTTGCACCCGGACCGACTGGATCAGTCCGCGCGCATCGTCGGTAACCGGCCCCAGGTAAGGCGCGTCGCTGTGATCGAGGCCGCTGCCGCGGAACTCGGACGGCTCGCGGCGCATGATTTCGCTGGATTTTTCCAGCACCAGTCCCAGCAGGCGGCTGTCAGGGCCCGGGGCCGGATAGTGCACCAGCACGATGCGGGTGCTCAGGCGGCGCTGGGCAGGGCGGCCCAGCGCCAGCTGGCTGAGGTCGATCACCGGCACCGACTGGCCCTGGTAGGTGAACACGCCGGCCACCCAGGGCGCGGTCGCCGGTATCTGTTTCAGGCTGACCAGCGACAGCACTACCGCGACCTGGCTGGTGTCAAGCGCGTAATGGTCCTGGCCGATTTTGAACAATAAGAAAAGCATGGGGGGCAACTCCGCGGCTGCCTCAGCCGAGCTTCAGCTTGAAGCGCGAGACGCCGTTGCGCAGGCCGTTGGCGGTCAGCGTCAGTTCATCGATCGCCTGGCTCGACTGGCGCAGCGATTCCACGCTTTGCTGGGCGGCTTCGCTCAGCTGGGTCAGCGCCTGGCTGATCTGTTCGGCGCCGATGGCTTGCGCCTGCACCCCTTCATTGACCGACTGGAAGCGCGGCGTCAGGGCCTGCACCTGCTGGATGATCTGCGACAGCTGGGTGCCGACGTTCTGCACGTCGGCGATGCCGCGCCGTACCTCTTCGGAAAATTTATCCATGCCCATGACGCCGGCCGATACCGCGGACTGGATCTCTTTCACCATCTGTTCGATGTCGTAGGTGGCCACCGCGGTCTGGTCGGCCAGGCGACGGATTTCGGTCGCCACCACGGAAAATCCGCGGCCGTATTCACCGGCTTTTTCCGCTTCGATGGCGGCGTTCAGCGACAGCAGGTTGGTTTGCCCGGCGACCTTGGTGATGGTGGTCACCACCTGGTTGATGTTGCTGGCCTTTTCGTTGAGGATGGCCAGCTTGGCGTTGACCGAACCGGCGGCATCCATCACATGGTGCATGGTGTCTTCCATCTGGGTCAGGCCGGCCTGGCCGGTGCCGACCAGCCGTGCCGCTTCCTCCGCCCCGGACGACACTTCGTTCATGGTGTTCACCAGCTCGCGCGAAGTGGAATAGATCTCGCGCGACGTGGCGCCGATCTCGGTGGTGGTGGCCGCGGTTTCGTTGGCGGTGGCCTGCTGCTGCTTGGCGGTGGCGGCGATTTCAACCACCGAGGTGGTGACCTGCACCGCCGATTTCTGCGCTTGCCCGACCAGTCCGGTCAGTTCGTCCGACATGCGGTTGAGGCCCGCTTCCAGCGCCTGGAATTCGTCGTGGCGGTTGAGGTTCAGGCGTTGCGAAAGGTCACCGGAGCGGATCACTTCCAGCGCCGCGATCAGGTCCGCCATCGGCCGTGTGATGGCGCGCAGCAGGAAGAAACCGCAGATCAGGGCCGAGGCCAGGGCGATCACCAGCGCCACCAGCAACGTGCTTTTGGCGACCACTACCGCAGCTTCGATCTTGTCCACCGAGCGCACTTCGGCCTGCTGGTTGAAGTCGCGCAGCTGGGTAGCGGCGTTGCGTCCAACCTGCCAGGCTGGTTCCAGCTGTTGTATCAGCAGGGCGCGGGCTTGCGCATTCTTTTGGGAATCGTCCAGCTTCAAGACCTCGGCCATGAGCCGGTCGTATTGGACGCGGGCAGCCTTGAAGGCGTTGAAATTGATTCGGTCCTGGTTTTCGAAAATGGTCTTGTCGTAGTCTGTGACCAGCTTGTCCATTTTCTCGGCGTCGGCGTGGATGGTCGCCAGGTCTTGCTTGCGTTCATCCGGGTTGTCCAGCGCCACTACCTGCAGCATCAGCAGGTAACTCTGGAACCAGGTCGAACGGATGCCTGTGCTCAATTCCAGGCCGGGCATGGAGTCGGTCTGGAAACTGGTGGTTTCGTGTTCGATCGCCGCCAGCTTGAGATAGGTAATGCCGGCCATGAATCCCATCAACGCCAGGATCAGGCCGAAACTGACCAGCATTCTTTGCCGAATAGTCCATTGCTTCACGTGTTATCTCTCCTGTCGTTGATCGGTGGTTGGTGCGTTCTCCCGGTCCGCGGTTCGAGAATGGTTTGGAGTTGGTGAACTGACAACTGCGCCATTCTGGTGAGTTTCTAAGCGGATACAATAAACCAGTCAGATCGAAAGCGGGCGACTTTTTGGCAATGCCGGAACAGTGCCGGGCGCCGATTATTGCAGATTTTTGGATACTGATTTGTATATCATTGTGAAATCTCGAAGGTAACAATCAATAATCCCTTGTGCCGTCGTCAGCGGCGATTCCGATTGTCAAACTGCCGCCGGCAGATCCGCTCCGGTTCCGGCGCCTGGCGCTGTTGCGCACAATTCTCGTCTCCTACCCCTTCAGCTATGCAGCGGCGCTGCCGTTAATGCATAGGAGAGCAGCAAATGCTTCCCGTGCCGGCGCCTCGGCGCCGCATGTTATCGATAATTGCCAAGGCAAACGGAGACCCATTCATGAACAGATTATCTTTTACGCAGAAACTATGGCTGCCGCTGCTGGTCAGCCTGGTCGCACTATTTTCGATCTCCGTATTCAATGCTTACCAGGCGCGGCAGATCCGGCTGGAAGAGCGTAAAAGCGATTTGATCAATGTCTCCAATGTCGCCATGAACGTGATCAAGGAATACGGCGCCATGGCCGCCAGCGGCGCCCTCGGCAAGAGCGAGGCGCAGCAGCAGGCGCTGGCGCGGCTGAAGGCCATGCGCTATGGCAAGGACGGTTATTTTTCGGTCTCGACTTCGAATGAAGTGATGGTCATGCATCCGATCAAGCCGGAACTGGACGGCCGCAAGATGAGCGATTTCAAGGATCCCGAGGGCAACCTGGTGTTCGTCCTGATTTCCAAGGCCGGCAGCCAGAGCGGCGGCGGTTTCGTCGATTATGTCTGGCCGCGCGTCGGCTCCGCCGAACCGGTGCCGAAGATGTCGTTCGCGCTTGGCTACCAGCCGTGGGACTGGATCGCCACCACCGGCATCTATGTGGACGACCTGAACCTGGCTTTCATGCAGTCGCTGTACCAGGCCGGCGCCATCCTGCTGGTGGTGGCGCTGGCGCTGGTGGCGCTGGTGATCTATTCCAACCGCAGCATGCTGGCCGCGATCGGCGGCGATCCCGGCGCTGCGGCCGCTATCGCCAACCGCATCGCCGACGGCGACCTCAGCCTGGACATCGCGACCCGGCCCGGCGATACGCGCAGCCTGGTGTATGCCATGAAATGCATGCGCACATCGCTGCTGCACACGATCACCAACATCAAGAGTTCAGCCGACACCATCGCCACTGCCTCCGGCCAGATCGCCAGCGGCAACCTGGACCTGTCGAGCCGCACCGAACAGCAGGCCGGATCGCTGGAAGAAACCGCGTCGGCGATGGAACAGCTGACCTCGACCGTCAAGCAGAACGCCGACAATGCACGGCAGGCCAACCAGCTGGCGGTGACCGCTTCGCAGGTGGCGAGCAACAGCAGCGCCGTGGTGTCGCAGGTGGTGGACACCATGGGCAATATCCGCAGTTCGTCGAAGAAAATCGTCGACATCATCGGCGTCATCGACGGCATTGCGTTCCAGACCAATATCCTGGCCCTGAATGCGGCAGTGGAAGCGGCGCGCGCCGGCGAACAGGGGCGCGGTTTTGCGGTGGTCGCTTCGGAAGTGCGCAGCCTGGCGCAGCGTTCGGCGGCCGCGGCCAAGGAAATCAAGGTGCTGATCGACGATTCGGTGAGCCAGGTCGGCAGCGGCAGCAAGCTGGTCGAGCAGGCCGGCGCAACCATGGGCGAGGTGGTGACCAGCGTCAAGCGGGTGACCGACATCATCGGCGAGATCGCCACCGCCAGCCAGGAACAAAGCACGGGCATCGAGCAGGTCAACCACGCGATTGCGCAAATGGACGAGGTCACCCAGCAAAACGCGGCGCTGGTGGAGCAAGCCGCCGCAGCAGCAGCGTCGCTGCAGGAACAGGCAGTCAACCTGGCGCAGATGGTGAGCGTGTTCAAGACCGGCAGCGGCCAGGTCAGCCAGGCATTCGCTGCCGAACCGTCTGCGCGGGCGCGCAACATCACGCCGCCGCAGGCGCAATTATCGTCTAGGCCCGCAACGCGGCGAGTTGCAGCCTAGGTTCTATCTCATAGGGGAAGTATGAAAAATCTGAGTCTGAAAGCAAAACTGTGGCTGGTGCTGGCGGTCATGTGGCTGGGATTGCTGCTGCTGGCCGGCTGGTCTGCCTTGAATACCCGCGACACCATGATGAAGGAGCGCGAGGCGGGGTTGAAGAATGTGGTGGAAACCGTGGCCGGCATCGTCAAAGGTTATGCCGACGATGTCGCCGCCGGCCGGCTCAGCCTGGCGGATGCGCAAAGCCAGGCCCTGCAGCGCATCGGCACCATGCGCTATGCGCAGGACAACTACGTGTTTGTCTTCGATTCGCAGCCGGTGGTGCTGATGCACCCGACCAGCAAGGATATCGTCAACAAGAACGTCGGCGAGCGCAAGGATACCGACGGCAAGCTGTATTACGTGGAAATGGTCAAGCTGGGCAAGCAGCAACAGCAAGGCATCGTCCACTACATGGGCCGCTTGCCGGGCACCACCGACACCCGCGCCGAAAAAATCAGCCAGGTGAATTATTTCGCGCCGTGGGACTGGTTCCTGGTGTCCGGCGTGTTCGTCAATGATGTGCAGGCCGCGTTTTACGACAACCTGCTCAGGCAGCTGCTGATCATGTTTGTGATCGGCGTGACGGTGTCGGCGACCATGCTGTTGATCATCCGCAGCGTGACGCGCAGCTTGGGCGGAGAACCCAGCTATGCCGCTGCCATCGCCGCCAGGATCGCCGGCGGCGAACTGGATGTGACGGTAGTGGTCGACGGCAAGGACAAGTCCAGCCTGCTGCACGCGATGCGGCAGATGCAGCAGCAGCTGGCGGCGGCCATCACCGAAATCCGCGAGGGCACGCACAATATCGGCGCCTCGATCAAGGAAATCTCGGCCGGCAACAGCGACCTGTCGGCGCGCACCGAGCAGCAGGCGGCGTCGCTGCAGCAGACCGCGGCCAGCATGGAGCAGCTGACCGCCACCGTGCGGCAGAATGCCGACAACGCCCGCCAGGCGGGCAACCTGGCGCAGAGCGCTTCCGATATCGCCGCCAAGGGTGGCGAGGTGGTCGGACAGGTGGTGCATACCATGCAAGGCATTACCGACAGCTCCCGGCGCATCGCCGACATCATCGGCGTGATCGACGGCATTGCGTTCCAGACCAATATCCTGGCGCTGAACGCGGCGGTGGAGGCGGCCCGCGCCGGCGAACAGGGGCGCGGTTTTGCGGTGGTCGCGGCCGAGGTGCGCAACCTGGCGCAGCGCAGCGCCCAGGCAGCGAAGGAAATCAAGGAACTGATCGGCGATTCTGTCGACAAGGTGGACGGCGGCTCCGAACTGGTGGCCAGGGCTGGCCAGACCATGGATGAAATCGTGCAGGCGGTCAAGCGCGTGACCGACATCATGGCGGAAGTCACGGTGGCTTCGGAAGAACAAAGCAGTGGCATCGAACAGGTCAACCAGGCCGTGACGCAGATGGACCAAGTCACGCAGCAGAATGCCGCGCTGGTGGAGCAGGTAGCGGCAGCGGCCGGTTCGCTGGAAGGACAGGCGCAGCGCCTGCAGGATGCGGTGTCGGTATTCCATGTAGCCGAGCAACAGCGCAGCAGCGTGCCGTCGACCCCTGCCAAACGCGCAGAGCCGGTGCTGGGCGCCAGGCCGGCGCCGGTGAAACGCTCGTCGCCTCCGGTCTTGAAGACGGTCGCCGCCACCAAGACTCGCGCCGTCGCGGGCAAGCCCGCATCCGTCAATGTGCAGCAAACGCCGTGGAAAGCGCCCGCGGTCAAGCTGGCCGCATCCAACGCGGATGACTGGGAGACGTTTTAAGGCGGTCGGCGAGATGCGGTCGGCTAGATGCGGTCGGCGAGACGCGGTCGGCCCTGAATCGGCTGGATGAAAGAAACGGCGCATGGCAGCAGTCAAGAGGTATACTCGGGAACTATCGAAGATGTCCGTTTGCGGTGACCGCAAACGGGCGATGCAGATGATGTTTTGCCAAACATCGTGATCTGCTCCCTGCCTACCTACACTGATCGAGACCAATCCATGCGCTTGAATTTCACCACCGTCGAATTGCCTTCGGCCGACCATCCCGCAGGCGCCTTATGACGGCAAGCGAACAGCCTATGATCCATTGGATCGAGGAAGAGCAGCCGCGCTCAGCGCGCTGGCGCTCGGAAAACGGCAACGCCGCACCGAAACGGGTCGTGATTGCCGACGACCGGATGACCGCCGACACCGCTTACCGCCTGGCTTGCGAAGGCACCGGCATGCTCTGGCGCGGCGATTTCCAGAACGCCCGCCAGTTGCTGCAAGCGCTGGCGCGGCGCGCCGAACCGAAGCCTGACAAGCGCGGCAAGCCGCGCAAGCAGCCGGTTTCGCCGGTCGACGCCTTCAACCTGCACCGCCAGGCCCAATCGCAGCGGGCGCGCACCCTGGGCATGCTGTTGCTGCCGTTCGACGCCGACTACAGCATTCCCTTGCGCCGCGCACCCGATGTGCAGCTCGCCTGCAACGAAGCGTATGGCGCGCCGGCAGAGCCGTTCGTGGCGTCGCTGCGCGAATTGCTGGGGCTGATCGGCGCCCACGAGTGGCGCAAGAAGGGTGTCGAGATTGCCGCGCTGGGTGAACGCATCCATCCGCACTACGGCGTGTATTCGCCGGTGCGCGGCGAATATATCGGGCTGGCGGCGGCGGCGCCGTTGCCGTCCACCAAGCTGGCTTTTGATATCGGCACCGGCACCGGCGTGCTGGCGGCGTTATTGGCTAAACGCGGCGTGGAACGCGTCGTGGCCACCGACATGGACCCGCGCGCCCTGCGTTGCGCGCGCGAGAACCTGGTGCGGCTGGAGCTGGACGGCCAGGTAACGCTGCTGCAGGCTGACTTGTTTCCTGAAGGCCGGGCGCCGCTGGTGATCTGCAATCCGCCCTGGATTCCGGCGCGGCCCAGCTCGCCCATCGAACATGCGGTGTACGATCCTGAGAGCCGCATGCTGCGCGGATTCCTGGGCGGCCTGGCGCAACATCTGGAGCCGGGCGGCGAGGGCTGGCTGATCCTGTCCGACCTGGCTGAACACCTGGGCTTGCGCCCGCGCGCCGAGCTGCTGGCGGCGATCGAGGCAGCGGGCCTGAAAGTGCTGGGGAAAACCGATATCCGGCCGCAGCATCCGAAGGCCAGCGACGAAACCGATCCGTTGCACGCCGCGCGCGCCGCCGAGCTGACTTCCTTGTGGCGATTGGCGGCAGCTTGAACAGGGCGGATTGAAGAAGATTCGCTTTTTATTGCACCTTGGAAAATATTTGTTGTAAATTCGCCGGTTTTTGTGGATATGACCGGCGATTTGTTGTTACCCAATGTTAACGATTGTGAAATATATAAGTTTGGCATTGCTGCAATTAAGCTCCAAATCTAGGCTATCTCTGTTCATCTGACGGCAAAACGGTGAATGCAGGGTCGCGTGCCTTGTCCTGCAACCGATGCAGGCAGTCATCGCGGTATCTCGGGATAACACTGGAAGTGGACGAAATGAACAAGAGCAAGGGTAGGCAGCTTCCGCCAGATCCGCTATTGCCTTTGGACGAATCCGAGCTCGGGCTTGACGATCTGTTCGTGGCCAGCGCCAGGCAAGACCTGGCCAGCATCGAGCAAGCGCTGGCAAGCGGCGACTACTGTGCCATGCAGCAGACGGTGCACCGGCTGAAGGGAGCGGCCATGATTTTCCGCATGACAGCGATGGTCGACGCCACGCTGCATATCGAAGCCGTCCTGAATACGGGACTGGCCGTCGATCATGCACAGCTGGCTGCGGCCTGCCTCGCCTTGCGTCGCCAGGTTGAACTGCTTTAGGGCCTGATAACATTTGATTTGGGAGATGCGTTCCCACCAAAACGTGTGCTGGCAAGGCGCGTGGCGTAGCTGGGGCTGGTGCCCCAGCAAGCCATGCAACGCAGCCAGCGCACGTTTTGGTGGGAACCCTCCGGGAACGGCTGCAGGCGTCACATGCCGTTGTTGTAACTCCTTGCCGTAGCACCGCTACGTCGCGTCGTTACGCCTAGGCCTGTAACGCCTGCCGCGCGTTCGCACTCCCAAATCAAATGTTAACAGGCCCTAGCAGCATCGCTATCCTCTAAAACGGCTATAGTCTCTATATCAAATCCCAACTTGATATGGAGAGCTCATGGCGTCTGTACATCTACAAAGCAGCACTGGCTATGTCCAGCAAATCCAGGCCCGGTCGCACCAGCTGCAGGCCGATGAACCGCTCGACAACGGCGGTACCGACAGCGGCCCGGCGCCCTATGAACTGCTGCTGGCCGGACTGGCAGCCTGCACCTCCCTGACTTTGCGCATGTACGCCGACCGCAAACAGTGGGAGCTCGGCCTGATCGATGTGCGGCTGCGCTTTTCGCGCGACGAGCAAGGACGGGAAAGGATCGATCGCACGGTCGCCTTTGGCGCCTCGCTCAGCCCGGAACAGATCGGCCGGCTGGGGGAAATCTGCGAGAAGACGCCGGTCACCAAGACCATCAGGCAAGGTACGGAAATCCTGACCACCTTGAATCCGGCTCGGCTTGAGCCGCACGCTTGACCCATCCTGAGGAGAAACGCATGTCAAAGATCGTCGGAGTGGCCGGCAGCCTGCGCAGCGGTTCGCTGAACGCTGCCTTGCTGCGTGCGGCAGCCGAGCTGATGCCGGCCGGTTCGGCGCTGGAGATCGGCACCATCAAAGGGATTCCGCTGTATGACGCCGACCTGGAACAGGCCGAGGGCATCCCGCCGGCGGTGGCGCTGCTGAAAGAACAGATCGCGGTGGCCGATGCGCTGCTGCTGGTGACGCCGGAATACAATAATTCGATGCCGGGCGTGTTCAAGAACGCGCTCGACTGGCTGTCCCGGCCGCCGGCCGACAGCGCCCGCATTTTTCGCGGCCGCCGGGTAGCGGTGATCGGCGCTTCGCCTGGCGGCTTCGGCACCGTCCTGTCGCAGAACGCCTGGCTGCCGGTATTGCGCACGCTGGGCATGCAGCCTTGGTTCGGCGGCCGGCTGATGGTGTCGCACGCCGGCAAGGCATTTAACGAAAACGGTGAGCTGGTCGATGAGCAGGTGCGCGAACAGCTCAGGGAATTCAACCGGAATTTTGTCGAGTTTCTGAAAAACTGAAATGAAATTCAAAGACTATTACAGCGCCCTTGGCGTCGAACGCACGGCCAGCGCCGCCGAAATCAAGCAGGCTTATCGCAAGCTGGCGCACAAATACCATCCGGATGTCTCCAAGGATCCGGCCGGGGAAGAAAAATTCAAGGATATCGCGGAAGCATATTCGACTCTGAAGGATACGGAAAAGCGCGCCGCCTACGACCAGCTGGGCAGCCACCAGCCCGGTGAAAACGTTGAGCCGCCGCATGCCTGGCAGCAGGGATTCAGCGATGGCGGAACTTCCTTTGGCGATGTCGACATGGCCGACATCCTGGCCGCTTTTGCCGCCTCGCGCCAGGGCGGCCGGCCGCGGCCGAGCAGGGGCGAGGACTATGAAGTCAATACCCCCATCACGCTGGAGCAGATTTACGACGGCGGTGAAACCGATGTCCGGCTGAGCATGCCTGAATACGATGAGCACGGCAAATTGCACCGGGTGCCGCGCACCTTCCGGGTCCGCATACCGAAAGGCGCGGAAGACGGCCAGCGCCTGCGCTTGTCAGGCAAGGGCGGGCAGGGCCGCGACGGCGGCAAGCATGGCGACCTGTATGTGATGATGAAGCTGATCCCGCATCCCCTGTACCGGGTTACCGGCAAGGACCTGTATTTCGATTTGCCGCTGACGCCGTGGGAAGCCGTGCTGGGCGCGGTAGTGCAGGTGCCGACGCTTGGCGGCAAGGTGGAATTGAATGTTCCCGCCGGTACCGCCGCCAACCGCCAGTTCCGCCTGGCCAAGCGCGGCCTGCCGTCCGCCAGCGGCGAATCGGGCAACCTGTATGCGGTGGTAAGGATAGAAGTGCCGCCGGCGCCCGCCGCGCGCGAGCGCGAACTGTTCGAACAGCTTGCTGCCGAATCGACATTCAATCCGCGCCAGCATCTTAATTAGGAGGGACGCCAATGACTGCTCTGCTAGTAGAAGCCGTTTGGTTAAACGACATTGCGTTGTGTTCGCTGGATGAGCTGGCGGAATTTTCCGGCCTTAGCCACGACGAGCTGGCCGAACTGGTGGCGATCGGCGCCATCGAACCGGACCGGGATTCCGCTCCGGCTTACGTGTTCCGCGCGCAGACCATCGTGCTGGCCAGGACGGCGCGCCGCCTGCGCGACGATTTCGAGCTCGATACGCACGGCGTAGCGATGGCGCTCAATCTATTGCAAAGGATACATGCGCTGGAAGCGCGGCTGGCGGCAATGGATGCCAAGCTGCCGCATCTGAGTTAGCGCATCAGGCGCATGCGGCGGATTTTCCGTGCGGTGTGCCCGTGCAATAGTGTTGATCTTTTTTTGTCATAAATACATCGCCATTTCATTACTTGATGTCGCGGGCGATGCCGAGATGATGCCGCATCAGGGCGGACGCCCATTCCCGGTTGCCGTTTTCCAGCGCCTGGATGATTTGCAGATGTTCCTTGCATGAATCGATCTGGCGTGGATTGCGCTGAAATGCGATATGTTCGCTGACGCGCCGGAGCTGGTTTTGCTGCTGCACCGCCTGCAGCACGAAACGGTTGTTGGAGAAACGCGCCAGCATTTCGTGGAAAGCGGCGTTGAGAGCAAAAAATGCGCTGGCCGAATAATCGGCCGGCGCCTTCTGCAATAATTTTTCATGCGCCAGGCGGCTGTTCTGCAGCTGGGCGGCGTCAACCTTGAACGTGCTCTCCAGCAGCCCGCCGCACTCCACCATGATCCGGAACTGGTAGCTCTCGGCCATCAGTTCCGGCGAGCCTATCGTCGACGGGAAGTTCCAGCCCTGGCCGCGGCGTTTCTCGATCAGGCCGTCAGCCGCCATGCGCACCAGGGTTCCCCTCAACAGGCTGCGCGGCACCGCGTAGCGCTCCAGGAAATCCGTCTCGGTCATGGTGTCCGGCAGCAGGTTGCTGGCGCGGTCGTCGATCAGGCGCAGATACAGGGTGTCGCCGCTGATGCCGCCGACCACCATTTCCGCGGCCGTTTCGGGCCGGGCGTTGCTGCTGACGAAGTAGCCGCTGTTGACGTGATACTCCAGCAGCTCTTGCTCCGCAACCAGGCGCAACGCCGCCTTGACAGGCGTCCGCGAGACGTCGAACTGGCTGGCCAGGCCTTCTTCGGTGAGATGGGTTCCGGCCGGCAGTTCGCCGGTCGTGATCTGCTGGATCAGCCGGTTTGCCAGGTCGAGCTGCAATGGGCTGGGACGGCTGGGTTTTGTCGTTTTGCTCATTCTGTGCCGCGGTTAGGTTTACATTCGCTCAATGTTAAATGATTAATATCATATGAGTAAACTGCAGGGCAAGCGACATATACGCATGCAACGGATAAGATTAATCTTAAAAGGTAACATTGAATTGATTTTATCAAAAAGTTAATACAATATACTTTGAAATTGTCGATTAAACAATTTTGGAGGTTTGTATATGGACGGCAAGGCGATCCCGATTGAGCCCTTCCCGCAGGTAGATACCTGCGGCTCGCCCTATCAGCGCGGCCGGCAGCACGGCGCGGCGGTGCCCGAGCGCATCGCGCGCAGCGCCAGCCTGTATCGCCGGCAACTGGCGCGGCACAACGTCTGCGCCGAACGCCAGAACGTGCTGGCGCTGGGAATGCTGCCGGCAATCGAGCGCTTCGATCGCGACTACCTGGAGGAAATGCAAGGCATTGCCGATGGCGCCGGAGTGCCGCTGGAGGACGTCATCCTCATCAACTGCCGTACCGAACTGTTGTTTGGTCAAGGCGAGCTATCGGCGATATGCCAGGAGCTGGACGACCGCTGCGCCAGCCTGGCGGTATTGCCGGAAAATGCAGAAAGCGGGCGCCTGATGCACGCCCACAGTTCGGACTGGCGGGAAGAGTGCCTAGATACCGGCATCGTCTTGCGGATCAGGCGTGGCGGCAGCCAGGACGAGCCCGACCTGCTCATGTTTACCGGTGCCGGCAGCCTGGCGCGGCACGGCTTCAACAGTGCCGGTGTGTCCCTGACGGGCGGTTTCCTGGGCTCCGACCGCGATTACCGCCTGATGGCCGGCGTGCCGCTGGTGCTGGTGCGGCGCAAGATGCTGGAAGCGCCCAGCATGGGCGCGGCCATGAAACTGCTTTGGCAGACGCGCCGCTTTTGTTCCGGGAACCTGATGCTGGCCCAGGCCCGGGTCAGCGCCGACAGCCAGCATGTCGGCGATGCGGTCAGTCTGGAATGCGCGCCGGATGAAATTTTCTGGCTGACGCCGCAGCACGGCTTGCTGGTCCATGCCAATCACTGGCTGTGCCCGGTTGCGCGCAGCAGGCTGAACGGGCAGGGGCTGGCCGTCAACCCGGATTCCTTATATCGCCAGCAGCGGGTGGAGACGACGCTGCTGCAAGCCATCAACCAAGGCCCGGGAAAAATCAGCTGGGCAATGGCAAAGAAGGTGCTGGCGGACGATTTCCCCGATCTCGGCGGCGCTTTTCGCAAACCCGATGGTGAAAATGCCGATGCCCGGCCCGCCACAGCCGTGACGACCCTGATCGACGCCGCCGGCGGCGCCATGTGGATAGCGCGCAAACCACATCAGCCGCACGCTTTCGTCGAATACCGCTTATAGCCAGACGCGGCCGGTCGGCCGGCGTAGCGGCGTCAGTATTCCTTGATGGCCTCAACGCTGACATGCAGCGTCACCGCATCGCTGACAAAGGGGACATAGCGTCCAAGCTTGTAGTCGCTGCGCAGGATCTTGGCGGAGCCGTTGGCGCCGCAGGCTTGTTTGCCGTAAATGAGCATGAAGCGGCAATTGAAATTGCTGATCTCCAGCGTTACCGGATGCGTGATGCCCTTGATCGTCAGGTCGCCCTCGATTTGCGTCAGCTGCTGTTCTTCAAAATGCAGGCTGGACGATGTGAAGCTGATCTTGGGATAGTTGGCGGCGTCGAAGAAATCGCCTGAGCGCATGATCTGGTTGAAGCCGTCGCTGCCGGTGCTGACCGAGGCCGCGTCGATCTCGATGTCTATGCTGCCGCTGTGGCTGGCCAGGTCGATTTCAATCGAACCGGAAGTACGGTCGAAGCGGCTGCGCTGCGTCGACAAGCCCCAGTGGCTGTACTCGAAATAGGAAAAAGTATGCTCGGGGTCGATCAGGTAGCGATCGGCGGCGCTGCACACGCCGGCGCTGAATGCCAGCGGCAGCAGCGCAGCGCGCAGCAGCAGCCGGGTGGCGGGCAGGATTGCAGATGGTTTTGCGATGGACGGCGTCATGGTCTTGGGTAAATGGTCAGTGGCTACAGGCATCATGCATCAGTCGATATCGATACGCTACAGCTTCGTGGCTATTCTTGTCTGAAAGCATTTAAAATGCCACTCTGCAACTGCGGCTGCAATTTGAGAATGCAGCGATATCCTATGCAGTTGATTGCGTTTTAACCATCACAACTTACACCGGAGCGTCAGACATCATGTATGAACTGTATATCGCCAATAAAAACTATTCTTCCTGGTCGCTGCGTCCATGGGTGCTGATGCGCGAGCTTGGTTTGGCGTTCAAGGAACACGTGGTGCCGTTTGCCGATGGACTTCCCGGCTCCAACTGGGATACGTTCCGCAGTTTTTCGCCGACCGGCAAAGTGCCGGCGCTGAACGACGGCGGCACGGTTGTCTGGGATTCGCTCGGGATAGTCGAATACCTGGCCGAGCGCCATGAAGGCGTTTGGCCCAGCAATCCGCAAGCCAGGAGCTGGGCGCGCTGCGCCGCCGCCGAGATGCATTCCGGTTTCGGCGCCTTGCGTGAACACTGCACGATGAACTGCGGCATCCGGGTGCGCATTGAGCATTCGCCGGAAGCGCTCAAGTCGGATATCGCGCGGCTGGATGAATTGTGGAACGAGGGCCTGGAGCGTTTCGGCGGGCCGTTCCTGGCGGGGGCGAATTTCAGCGCTGTCGACGCCTTCTTTGCGCCGGTGGCTTTCCGCATCCAGACTTACAACCTCAAGCTAGGCCCCGCAGCGCATGCTTATGCAGTGCGTCTGCTCGATTTGCCGGCGATGCGGCAATGGCAGGCAGAGGCTTTGGCGGAATCGTGGCGCGAACCTGGCCATGAAGCCGAAGCCAAGGCGGCAGGGACCATCCTGGAGGATCTGCGCAGCGCACCTTCAAAGTGAAGCCGAACGGCGTAGCGTGCCATAATATCGCGCATGTTTACGCGTAACGACGACAAGCTGCTGCATATCACCGATTCACTCGCGATTCCGCTCAGTGAGGTCGAGATCAGCGCCGTCCGCGCCCAGGGCCCGGGCGGCCAGAATGTGAACAAGGTCTCGTCGGCGATACATCTGCGGTTCGACATCCGCGCATCGTCGCTGCCGGAGTTCTACCAGGAAAAGCTGCTGGCACTGAACGACCAGCGGATTACCAAGGACGGCGTGCTGGTCCTCAAGGCGCAACAGTCGCGCAGCCAGGAAAAGAACAAGGGCGAAGCCCTGTTGCGCCTGCAGGAGCTGCTGCTGAGCGTGACCGTGATTCCCAAGAAGCGGCGGCCAACCGCGCCCAGCCGCAGTTCCCAGCTCAAGCGGGTCGACAGCAAGACCCGGCGCGGCAAGGACAAAGCCATGCGCGGCAAGGTCGATCTTTGATCCTTATGCCGGCATCAGGCGCAGGCGGGTAATTTCAGATGGCGCAAACAGCCGCTTTGGCGGCCCCCAGTAGCCGGTGCCGCGGCTGGTATACACCCACAGGTTGCGCAAGCGGTTGAGGCCGGCCGTATAAGGCTGCTGCAAAGGCACGAACAGATTCCAGGGGAAGAACTGGCCGCCATGGGTATGGCCGGACAACTGCAGGTCAAAGCCGGCATCGGCGGCCGCGGCCGCCGAACGCGGCTGATGCGCCAGCAGCAGTTTCAGCGCCACGCCGGGCGGACTGCCGGCCAGCGCCGCATGCGGATCGCTGCGTTCGGCTTCGTCAAAGTGATGGGCGCTGTAGTCGGTGACGCCGGCCACCAGCAGCGATGCGCCCTGGTGCCGGATGACGACGTGCTGGTTCATGAGCACGGTCAGTCCAAGCCGGCGCACCTCTGCCACCCATTCCGGCGCGTTCGAATAATACTCGTGGTTGCCGGTGACGAAGTAGGCGCCGTGGCGAGAGCGCAGCTTGGCCAGCGGCGCCGTGTGCGCCGACAGTTCCCGCACGCTGCCGTCGACCAGGTCGCCGGTGACCGCGATCAGGTCCGGCTGGAGGGCGTTGACCTTGCCGACGATGGCGTCCAGGTAATTGTGCTTGATGGTCGGGCCGACATGGATGTCGCTGATCTGCACGATGCTGTAGCCGTGCAAGGCGGCCGGCAAGCCGCTGATCGGAATGTCGACATCGACTACCGCCGCCAGGCGGCGCGCATTGAAAAACCCAACCAGGCTTGAAACCGCGGCCAGCGCCAGCACGGCAAGCGCGCTCCAGAATGCGAATTGTTCGTGGTCCAGCTTGAACAGGGGCGACAGCCACAAGCCCAGTTCGCGCAGCAGGGTTGCCAGCAGCAGCGATGAAAAGATCCCCATGGCCAGCATGCCGCCCCACGCCAGCCGGTCGGACAGCGGCTGGCTTCGTATGCCCCTGGCCAGCATGCCGGCGGGGATCAGTAAAAACGATAGCAGCAGCCAGCCGCCTAGCAATACTTGCAAGAACGGGATGGCGGACAGCGCCGGCATCAGGAGCAAGCCGATCAGCGCATGCAGCACGCCCAGCAAGAACAGAACAAGCACGATGGCGAAGCGCGATGGCATGGGGAAACCTGTGAGAAAAATGAATGGGGGGCAACGAGCGGTGACTTGCTTGCTGTCCATATTAGGGCGCGGGCGCCGGCTTCAATAGGCGGGAGCTTATATAAAGCGCGAGATGTATTCGGGAAGCAGCCGGCTTATTCCAATATAATCGGGCAATTCATTCTTTAACAATCACCAATATTTGGTGCTTTTCCGTTAGTTATGCCCCTTTTGAAGCGAAATCCTGTCATTTCCCGCCTGTTTTGTACTGTCTGTTTAGCTGGGCTGCTGTCGGGGCTTGCGTATGCGGGACCGGCATCGGCCGCCGCGGCCGTTGCCGATAGCGCCAGCCCGGCCCGGCCGCGCATCGGCCTGGTGCTGTCCGGCGGCGGCGCCCGCGGTTATGCCCACCTGGGCGTGCTGCAGGCGCTGGAAAAAATGCATATTCCTATTGATTATGTTGCCGCCACAAGCATGGGGGCGGTGGTCGGCGGCTTGTATGCGAGCGGGCTGTCGGTCGATGAACTGGACCGCATCCTGACCGAGACCAACCTGAGCGATATTGCGTTTGACCGCAATGAACGCGCGGACCTGCCGCAATCCCAGCGCGAGGACGATTATCAATATCCTATCGGCCTGTCGGCCGGCTACGGCGACGGCAAGCTGAAGCTGCCGGCCGGCCTGGTGCAGGGTAATAACCTGCTGGCGCTGCTGCAGAACTGGACCCCGCAGCTGCCGGCGAATATTTCGTTCGACAAGCTGCCGACGCCGTTCCGTGCCGTGGCGACCGATCTCGGCAGCGGCGCTGAAGTGATCCTGAGCCAGGGTTCGCTGCCGCGCGCAATCCGCGCCAGCATGGCGGTGCCGGGCCTGTTCGCGCCGCTCAAGCTGGATGGCCGCACGCTGGTGGATGGCGGCCTGGTGGGCAATTTGCCGATATCGCTGGCGCGCAGCATGGGCGCCGACATCATCATCGCGGTCAATATCGCCACCGACCTGCAAGATCCTTCCACCCTCGAATCGCCGACCGCGGTGGCGCAGCAGATGGTGACCATCCTGATCCAGCAGAACGTCAAGCATGAGATCGACACACTCAAGAAACAAGATGTGCTGATCGAACCGAACCTGGGCGACCTGTCGTTTGCCGATTTTTCGCGCGGCAAGGATGGCGTCAAGGCCGGCTACGATGCGGCCGAGCGGCAAAGCGCCAAGCTGGCCGCGCTGGCGCTGCCGCCGCAGCAATGGAAAGAATATCTTGCGGCGCGCAGCGGCGGCGGTCCGGTGCTGGCGCAAGATACCCATATCGATGCGATTGAAATCCATAGCAACGGTCGGGTGCCGACGGCGGTGGTGCGCCGGGCGCTGGAAGTCAAGGAAGGGGATTTCTACAATCCGGTGGCGCTGAACAAGGATGTGGCGCGGCTGGCGACCAACGGCGATTTCAAAAGCGTGACGCAGGAACTGGTGAGCGAGAACGGCCGCAACGTGCTGAAAGTGGATGCCGATGCAAAATCTTGGGGGCCGCACTTCCTGCTGTTCGGTTTGGGCGTGTCGAACAATTTTGACGGACGCGGCGACTTCAACCTGCAGATCGGCCATCGCTTGCCGTGGCTGACCGAAAGCGGCCTGGAGTGGCGCAACGATGCCGTGCTGGGCAGCAAGCAGGCAAGCCTGCACACAGAACTGCGGCAACCTATATGGAATACGGTGGGCCTGTATGTCGCTCCGTACGCTGAATACGGACGCCGTCACATCGACCTTTATGCGGATGAAGGCGCGGTCACTTCAAAAACTGTTCCGGTGACTGCCTACCGGGTTGATACAACCAGGGTCGGCGTCGACCTTGGCATCCCGGTCGGACGGCTGGGAGAGTTTCGCGCCGGCGTGAATTATCAGTGGCTGTCTGCCGCTCCTGCATATAACCTGCCGGTCGAATTTGCACATCTGATCGGTGTCGACTCCATTTTCGATAAATTTCAGATAAACCAGCCGGTGGTCCGTGCTCAGCTCACTATCGACCAGCTCGATGACCCGCTGTTTCCGCGCAAAGGTTACTACCTGTCCGCAGTCAGCAATGTCGGATTCGGCGGCGCCGCGAACAGTTATAGCGATGCGCAGGGCAAGGCATTGTGGGCGGCCAGCCGCGGCCGCAATACGCTGAACCTGGCGCTGGAGGCGGCCGGCACCTATGGCAACGAGACGAACGACGCTACCGGCAACGGCGGCCTCGGTTTTTCATTGGGAGGTTTTCAACACCTGTCGGCCTACGCTCCAGACCAGTTCAACGGCAACTACCTGCTGTATGGCCGGTTGACCTACCTGCGGGACATGCCCGAACTGAACCTGCCTGGCCTACGCAATACCGTGCTCGGCAGCAGCCTGGAAATGGGCGACATCTGGCAGACGCGCGAGGCGTTCGGCACCGGATCCTACAAGAAAAGCGCGAGCATGTTCCTGGGCGGCAGCAGCTTCCTTGGCCCCCTGTATTTCGGCGCCGCAATCGCGCCGCGCGGCGTCTGGAACCTGTACCTGCAACTGGGTCGCGTATTCTAGGACCGCCGGCGCATGGCGCGCATCAAGCCTTGTCGGCGCCGCGCACCCGCCGCGGCGGCACCGGCGGGTAGCCGAAAAATTCCAGCACGCTGTTGGTGACCTGTTCCCGGTCATTGTCGATACAAATCATGTGGTAGCTGTTTTCCAGCACCACCACGCGTACATCCGGCAGCGCCGCCTGCAGGAATTCAGCCGATTTCAGGCTGGTCAGTTCATCTTCGCGCGCATGCACCACCAGCGTCGGACAGGTAATCCGCTGCGCCCCGGCCAATACCTTCTTGCGCAGGCGGTCGACCTGGCGGATGCAAGCCAGCGGCACCCAGCGATAATGGAAATTGTCGCCGCGCGCAAACTTGGCCTTGACGATGGCACGCACCGTGGCGTTCTTGATGCCGAACGGTTCGTCTTCTTCCACTTTCATCCTGCTGGCCATGCCGGGAATGCAGTACACCAGGTGCCGCAGCTGGCGGTACCAGGGAGTTGACCAGCCATCGATGAAGACCGGCGGCGCCAGGGTCACCAGCTTGCCCTTGCTGTGCTGCACCCGTTCGCACAAGGCCAGCGCCAGCAGCGAACCCAGGCACATGCCCATTACATGGAAGGTGTCGTATTGCGGCGCCAGCTCGCGGTAGCTGGCGGTGACCGTATCCAGCCAATCCTCGTAGCTGACCGGCACCAGGTCTTCCGGCTGGCTGCCGTGGCCGGGCAGCGTGACGGCGTGGGTTTCCACGCCGGCGCGCTGCAGCACCTTGTGCATCGAGCCAAGGTCGAATTGGGTGCCGCCCAGGCCGTGAATCAGCAGGGCGCCGGTGCGAACACTCATATGACAACCGGCCCTTGGCCCCGTTGCCGCGCGTCCTCCTTGAGGTGGAGGCGCCAGGCGCCGGCCACCATCGCGACCGATTCGTCGGCATCCAGCAGCACTGCGCTCATGTCGCTCACATGGCTGACTTCTCCCGCCGGCAGCAGCAGGCGGAAAGCGAGGTCGGGGCGGGCGTCGTCGTCACTGTCGTCCAGCCAGCGGCTGCGCAATTGCTGGCGGTCGTCGGGATGGACATGCGCCAGCACCTGGTCGAGGTCGCTGAAAGCGGCGTTGCCGATGCCCAGCAATCCTTGCAGGTCGCCGTTCCAGCATAGTTTTTTGCTGTGCGGATCGATGCTGTAGACCAGTTGCCGGCTGACGGTCAGCGCCAGTTCGACGTCGCTTTTCCATTGCGCGGCGTCTTCGTGCAATTGTTCGCGGGTAGTCTTGAGGGCGCTGATCAGCAGGCAGAGCAGGGCGGCGACGGCAAGGTACAGCTGGGCCTCCAGCAGCGAATGCTTGGAATAGGTATCGGCAAATGCTGCGAACGGTCCTTCGCCCTGCACCGTGTTGAGCAAGGCAAAGAAAGCCAGCATGGCAACCGCCAGCGAGCCGCCGCGGCCGCCCCACAGCAAGGTGACTACGGCAGCGAAAAACAGCGGGATGTAGGTCAGCGCAAAATTGACGCCGGCCGAAAATCTGCTGATGCTGGTGCCGTCGAAAATCACGAAAGCCGTTACCCCCAGGGCCAGGAATGCCGCCAATCCCAGCAGGAAATCGCTGCGGTCCATGCCGCCCGAACGCATGGCATGGAAACGCGACCAGCCGGCCAGCACCGGCGTGACGATCAGGATGCCGACCAGGTCGGACGCGGCCCAGACGCGCGCCGTGGGCCAGAACGGCGCGTGCTGCACCAGCGTGAACCAGGCTGCGCCGATCGCGGCGCTGACCGCGCTGCAGGCGACGCCGGCGATCAGCAGGCCGCGTACGAAATACAAACCTTCCATCGGCAGCTGCGCCTTGCGCACCAGCGCCACCACGATCGCGGCGATGCCGATTTCATCCAGGGCGAACAGCGCCACGCGCAGCAGGTTGCGTTCTTCGATAACGCCCAGCAGCAGCTGCGCCAGTGCGAAACCTATCAGCAAAGGCAGCCAGCGCGAAGTCGGGGTCAGCATGAATGCAGCGACGGTGACGCCGGCCGGCAGCCAGATATAGCCGGTGGTCGCAATCGGGCCGTTGAGCTGATGCGACATGTAGCCGGTGACCAGGTAGAGCAAGCCCCACAGCAATGCTATGACAGTCTGGTTGGTCAGTTTCACGATGGATATCCTTATGGCGTTGACGTTCTTGCGATCTGAAAAACACGGCGGGCAAGAGGTCGCTCATTATATGGTGAATCTGGAAAGAATTTGGTCGAAGGCAAGAGCCGGAGCGCGGCTGTCAAGATTGACAGTTACGCGACGGCAGGGCTTGGTCAGAGAATCGATCGGCTGGCGGCCTTTCCTCTTACCTGAAGCCTTACATCTCTGGAGGTCCGATGAAAAAAGCATTGTTTTGCTCGTCCCGGTTCACTTTATTGCTGGCGCTGACGACGCCGCTGCTGGCACAGGCGCACGGCTACATCGATGCGCCCAAATCGCGCGCGTTCATGTGCAAGACGCAAGAGAATGCTGCTTGCGGCGCGGTGCAATATGAACCGCAGAGCGTCGAAGGACCAAAGGGATTCCCGGCCGCGGGGCCGGCTGACGGCGTTATCGCGGCCGCCAGCCTGCCGCAGTTTGCGGAGCTGAACATGCAAACCCAGGGGCGTTGGAAAAAAGTGGCGTTGAAGGCTGGGCAGAATGAATTCAGCTGGTATTTTGCCGCCGGCCACATGACGCAGGACTGGCGCTACTACATCACCAGGCAAGGCTGGAACCCGAACCAGAAGCTGAGCCGCGATTCTTTCGAGCTGCAGCCGTTCTGCATCATCAAGGGCGGCTTCGCGCCGGCCAGCAATACCCACGTGAAGCACAGTTGCACCATTCCGGCGGGCCGCAGCGGCTACCACGTGATCTTGAGCACGTGGAATATCGCCGATACCGGCAATGCCTTCTATCAGGTGATCGATGCCGAAATCCCGGCCGCAGCCGCGGTGAATCCGCAGAAAGTGCTGCTCAATCCGTTCAAGTAAAACAAAGAGGGCGGCAGCGCCGCCCGTTTCAAACCCGGGTTGGAACAGCCATGGCGAGTCGATGCCCGCTCGGGACTCGTCGCGCCTGGACTAAGGCAATTTGCTGATAATATGCATCGTGTTTGCGTTGATGGCGCGCCGCGATGCCCGGCCAATGCTGATATCCACCAAGTACCCGGATCAGCTCGGTGAAATACTGGGAATTTTGCGGAGAGCCAGGCCTTCGTGCTTGCTAACGAAGGCCTGGTCTATGGTATATGGTGCCCACGGAGGGACTCGAACCCCCACACCTTGCGGCACATGGACCTGAACCATGCGCGTCTACCAATTCCGCCACGTGGGCTTGAGAGAGCGAGATTATAAGCTAATGCAGGAATAAGTCAACCTAGTCATAACGATATGTAGATATAAATTGCTTGGTTAGGAGAATGTCATAATCCTCCGTTACACTAACCCATGATGAATAACAACCTGTTGAAAATAGCCTTTTGAGCCAATATTCCTACACTATCCCTAGCCGGGAGGAAATTCTCGGCCTTCTGCGCACCTCCGCCGAGCCGCAAAACGCCGCCGCCCTGGCTACCGCGCTTAGCGTCAAACCTGATGAAATGGACGGTTTGACGCGCCGCCTGAATGCCATGGAACGCGACGGCCAGATCAAGCCCGACCGCAGCGGCGTCTACAAGCTGACCAACTCTCCCGGTTTTATCGAAGGCCGCGTCAGCAGCCACCGCGACGGTTACGGCTTCCTGATCTCGGACGAGGGCGGCGACGACGTTTTCCTGCCGGAAAAGGAAATGCAGAAAGTGCTGCATGGCGACCGGGTGCAGGCGCGCATCATCGGCACCGACCGCCGCGGCCGTCCCGAAGGGACGATCGTCGAGGTGGTGGCGCGGGCGAATACCCATGTGATCGGCCGTTTGCTGAATGAAAACGGGGTCTGGGTGATTGCTCCCGAAGACAAGCGCATCGGCCAGGACATCATCCTGGCGGGTTCGCCGGGCAAGGCCAAGGCCGGGCAGGTGGTAAGTGTCCAGCTTACTGAACAGCCTTCGCGTTATACCCAGCCGGTGGGCAAGATTGTCGAAATCCTGGGCGATATCGACGATCCCGGCATGGAGATCGAAATTGCGGTGCGCAAATACGGCGTGCCGCACGAATTTTCCGAAGCCGCCAAGAAACTGGCCGCCAAGCTGCCAGGCGAAGTGCGGGCCGCCGACCTGGGCGACCGCGTCGACCTGCGCGACGTGCCGCTGGTGACGATTGACGGCGAAGACGCACGCGACTTCGATGACGCCGTGTATTGCGAACCGATCAAGATCGGCCGCGCCAACGGCTACCGCCTGATCGTGGCGATCGCCGACGTCAGCCATTACGTCAAGCCTAACGATGCCCTGGATGTCGATGCGCTGGAGCGCAGCACCTCGGTATATTTCCCGCGCCGCGTGATCCCGATGCTGCCGGAGAAACTCTCCAACGGCCTGTGCTCGCTCAACCCCGACGTCGACCGCCTGACCCTGGTATGCGATGCGGTGATCAGCGCCAAGGGCGAGATCAAGGCTTACCAGTTCTATCCTGCGGTCATCCATTCGGCGGCACGCCTGACGTACACCGAAGTGGCGGCCATCCTGGGCAACACCAAGGGTCCGGAAGCCGCCAAGCGGCCCGGCCTGGTGCCGCACCTGCTGCACCTGTATGAAGTGTTCCACGCCTTGCTGCAGGCGCGCCAGGCGCGCGGCGCCATCGATTTCGAAACCACCGAGACTTACATCGTCTGCAACGCCGCCGGCAAGATTGAAAAAATCCTGCCGCGCACCCGCAACGATGCACACAAGGTGATTGAAGAGTGCATGCTGGCGGCCAACGTCTGCGCCGCCGACCTGATGGAACGCCACAAGCATCCGGGACTGTTCCGCATCCATGCTCATCCGACCAAGGAAAAGCTGACCATACTGCGCACCTTCCTCAAGCAGGTCGGCCTGACGCTGGCCGGCGGCGACACGCCGTCTGCTTCCGACTATGCCGCCCTGATGCCGAAGATCAAGGCGCGGCCGGATGCCTTGCTGCTGCAGACCATGTTGCTGCGTTCCATGCAGCAGGCAGTCTACAGCCCGGAAAACATCGGCCACTTCGGTTTGTCGTATGAATCGTATGCGCATTTCACCAGCCCGATCCGGCGCTATCCCGATTTGCTGACCCACCGCACCATCAAGGCGATCCTGCAAGGCAAGCGTTACGAACCCAAGGGTTTCGACACCAGTTCGCTGAACACCATGCTGTCGCCGGCCGGCCGCAAGAAACAGGCGGAAGACAAGGCGGCGGGCAAGAAAAGAAACGAAGGCAGCCTGGCGGTATGGGAAGCGCTTGGCGTCCATTGTTCCGCCAATGAGCGGCGTGCCGATGAAGCGTCGCGCGATGTCGAGGCATGGCTCAAGTGCTATTTCATCCGCGACAAGCTGGGCGAAGAATTCACCGGCGTGATTTCCGGTGTCGCCACTTTCGGCATTTTTGTCCAGCTCGACGCTTTGTACATCGAGGGCCTGGTGCATGTCACCGAACTGGGTGCGGATTATTTCCAGTACGACGAAGCGCGCCACGAATTGCGCGGCGAACGCACCGGCATCCGCTATCAATTGACCGACCGGGTCACGGTACAGGTGAGCCGGGTTGACCTGGATGCACGCAAGATCGACCTGCGCCTGGTCAACGAGCCAGGCATCAAGACCGTGCTCAAGAATGAAGCCCGGCGTGCCGACAGCGAGCAGGGCCGGGGCGCCAAACCCAAGGCCGGCGGCAAGGCTGCGCCGCCGAAAAAGACCGGCAGCCGCGTCACGACTGCGGCCAAGACCACCGCCCCTGGCAAGGCCAAGAAGGCCAAGACCGCCAGCGTCGCAGAAAAAACGCGCGCGCCAAAAGCCTTCACAAAATCGAGCAAGCGTAAAAGATAGATCGATTGATAGATAGATTCTGAGAATATGAAAAGTAAAATGATTTTCGGCTTTCACGCCGTCACCGCGCGTCTGCGTCATGAAGCATCGTCGGTGGAAGAGATTTATGTGGATGCCGGCCGCGTCGACCGCCGCATGCAAGACCTGCTGAATGCCGCCAAGGCAGCCGGCGTGCGTGTGATCCCGGTGGATGATGCGCGCTTGTCGAATATTGTCGGCACTCGCCGCCATCAAGGCGTGGTGGCAAAAGCCGGCGAGCTGTCGCTGGCGCGCAACCTGGATGAACTGCTGGATGCGATCGTCGGTCCGCCGCTGCTGCTGGTGCTGGACGGCATCACCGATCCGCACAACCTGGGCGCTTGCCTGCGGGTAGCCGACGGCGCCGGCGCCCATGCCGTGATTGCACCGAAGGACCGCGCGGTAGGCTTGAATGCGACCGCCGCCAAGGTGGCCAGCGGCGCCGCCGAAACCGTGCCTTACATTACCGTGACCAACCTGGCGCGCACCTTGCGCGAGCTGAAAGAACGTGAAATCTGGCTGATCGGCACCAGCGAAGACGGCGAAAAGGGTTTGTACGAAGCCGATTTTTCCGGGCCGGCAGCGCTGGTCATGGGTTCCGAAGGCGAGGGCATGCGCCGCCTGACGCGCGAAACCTGCGACGTGCTGGTCAACGTGCCGATGTTCGGTTCGGTTGAAAGCCTGAACGTGTCGGTGGCGTCTGGCGTCTGCCTGTACGAAGCCCGCCGCCAGCGCATGGTCAAGGGTTGTTGATCCCAATCTGCCTTATCCATTCTGAATCACGCCGCCGGTCTGTCCTGCGTGGCGGCGATTCGGATGTTCCCAGTCCGGCCTGAAACCGGTTCATCGGTTTCCCCGACTTTCGCAGCAAAAGACGGCAGGCGCAATTTGGAATAACATTACGCCTCCGCATACATCCGACACCCTTATGTTCAGCCGCATTCGTGAAGACATTGCCAACATCATGGCGCGTGATCCCGCCGCACGCACCCAGTGGGAAGTGCTGACTTGCTATCCAGGCCTGCACGCCATCATCCTGCACCGCTGGGCGCATCATTGCTGGCACAACGGCTTCAAATGGCCAGGCCGTTTCATTTCGCAGGTGGCGCGTACTTTTACCGGGATTGAAATCCATCCCGGCGCAACCATAGGCCGGCGGGTATTCATCGACCACGGCTTCGGCGTGGTGATCGGCGAAACTGCTGAAGTCGGCGACGACTGCACGATATACCAGGGCGTCACCCTCGGCGGCACTTCGCTGAACAAGGGCGCCAAGCGCCATCCGACCCTGGCGCGCGGCGCCATCATCGGCGCCGGCGCCAAGGTGCTGGGCGGCTTCACGGTGGGCGAGGGCGCCAAGGTCGGCTCCAACGCGGTGGTGGTCAAGGAAGTGCCGCCGGGAGCGACCGCGGTCGGCAATCCCGCGCGCATCGTCCAGAAAGAAAGCAGCGGCGGCAAGGATGAGGCCGCGGCGCGCATGTTTGCCGCCTACGGCGTTACCCCCAACGGCGACGATCCCTTGTCCAAGGCTTTGCACGGCTTGATCGACAACGCCGCCGCGCAGGAGCATCAGATAGAACGCATCATCGCCTTGCTGAAGAAGTCGGGCATTGCCTGCGAAGGCTTGCCTGAACTAGAGAAATTTGATCCGGACCAGCTCAACAAGCTGGTCGAATAAGGCGGCGCGCCAGGAGGCAGAGTAATGAATCAGGAAGTGAGCGGTATCCCGGCTGGCGACGTACCGATCGTTGAGGGCGCAGCCGATGAATTCCTCGACCAGTTTGAAGTTCGCGTACTGGCGGTCCTGGCCGAGAAAGAGGCGCTGACGCCGGACAACTATCCCTTGTCCCTGAATACCTTGACCAATGGCTGCAACCAGCTGTCGAGCCGGGATCCGGTCATGGCTATCGCCGAATCGACTGTGCTGGATATCTTGCAGCGCCTGATGCAGCGCAAGCTGGTGGTCGAAGTCAACCAGGCCGGCGCCCGGGTTGCCAAGTATGAACACCGGATGCGCGTCAAGTGGCTGTTGGAGCAGGACAAGCTGGCGGTGTTGACGATCTTGATGCTGCGCGGGATCCAGACCGCGGGCGAGTTGCGCAGCCGTAGCGGCAGGCTGCATGAATTCGGTTCGGTGGGAGAGGTCGAAACGGCTTTGCAGTTCCTGGCCGACAAATATCCGCCGCTGGTGGCGCGCCTGGCGAAAGCGCCCGGCACCAAGGAATCGCGCTACGCGCACTTGCTGGCGGGTGAAGCGCTGCTGGAGCAGCAGGCAATAGCGGATGCGATGTCAGGCAGCGCCTCGGTGGTGAAAAGCGCCAGCCAGGACCGGATCGCCCAGCTGGAAGACGAGGTTGCCGGCTTGCGGCGGCAAATGGATGATTTATCGGCGCAGTTTGCCGAATTCAAGCGGCAGTTTGATTAAGCGGTTTGATTAGGCGAGTTCCTGGCCGTCATGGCCAAAACGCCGGATCGCGCCGTCCGCATCGATTGCGATCCAGCCGCCTCGTTGCGCCTTGACGTCGTATTCCCAGTCCGGCAGTACGTAGCGGCTGCGGGCGGTCTCGCCTTCGCCTGAGAGGTGGTGTGCGGGCCTGTGGGTATGGCCGTGGATCAGGGTGTCGGTGGCGGTGCTGTCAAACAGGGCATCGATCGCTGCCTGATTGACGTCCATGATTTCCATCGTTTTGTGGCGCTGTTCTTCCTGGCTTTCCTTGCGTACGCCGGCGATGATCGCCTTGCGCTGCGCCAGCGGCAGAGCGAGGAACTGCGCTTGCCATTGCGGTTGCCGTACTTGCGCGCGAAATTCCATGTAAGCCAGGTCGTCGGTACACTGGGCGTCGCCATGGGCGATCGCCAGGCGCCGGCCGCCCACGGTGATGACGGACGGGTCCGGCAGCATGGTCATGCCGGCCGCTTGCGCGAAGCTGTCGCCCACCAGGAAATCGCGATTGCCTGCAATCCAGAAAACCTGGACGCCGCTATCGCTGACTTGCCGGATTGCTTCGGCAATTCCGCGGTTGTACGGCGTTTCCAGGTCGTCATCGCCAGCCCAGTACTCGAACAAGTCTCCCAGCAGATACAGTTGCGGCGCCCGCTTTGCCTGTTCCTGCAGGAAATCCACGAAGGCTTGGGTGGTGCGCGGGTGCGCTGCCTGCAGGTGCAGGTCTGAGATGAACAGCGCCTGAACGGCGCCTGGCTTGTTTGAGACTGAGGCTGTCATGAGAAGGAGTCTGGATTAAACGACTTCAGCTTTTTCGATGATGACGTCGTCCGCCGGCACATCGGCAAACATGCCGGAGCGGCCGGTCTTGACTTTTTCGATGGCGTCGACGATGTCGGTGCCTTCGACTACTTTGCCGAATACACAATAGCCCCAGCCGTCCTGGCCTGGATAGTCAAGGAAACTGTTGTTCTTGACGTTGATGAAAAACTGCGCGGAGGCCGAGTGCGGCGCCGAAGTGCGGGCCATCGCCAGCGTGTAAGGTTCGTTCTTGAGGCCGTTCTTGGCTTCGTTTTCGATCGTATCCTTGGTTGGCTTCTGTTTCATGCCTGGCTCGAAACCGCCGCCTTGCACCATGAAGCCAGGGATCACGCGGTGGAAAATGGTGCCGTTGTAATGACCGGCATTGACATAGGCCAGGAAATTTTCGACGCTCTTCGGCGCTTTTTCCGCGTCGAGTTCGATCTTGATCTTGCCGTGGTTGGTAGTGAGGAGGACTGCCATGGTGTTTCCTATCAGATGGTTGAAAATGGGAAGGACAAAAACGGGAATTATTTGGTTACTGTAGCCGATTCGATGATGACCGGCGTGGTCGGCACGTCTTGGTAGGCGGTCTTGACCTTCTTGATCTTGTCGACTACGTCGGTGCCCTTGATGACCTGGCCGAATACCGCGTAACCCCAGCCGTCGCGGCCCGGGTAGTTGAGGAATTCATTGTTGTTGGTATTGATGAAGAATTGCGCGCCGGCCGATTGCGGATCCGCGGTGCGCGCCATGGCGATGCTGTAAGGTACGTTCTTGAGGCCGTTCTTGGCTTCGTTTTCTACCTTGTTCGACGCCGGTTTCTCCACCATGTCCTTGGTCATGCCGCCGCCCTGGATCATGAAATTCTCGATGACGCGGTGGAACACGGTGCCGTTATAGTGGCCGCTGTTTACATAGCCCAGGAAATTCTTGACTGTCTTTGGCGCCTTTTCCGGATTGAGTTCGATGACGATGTCGCCCATGTTGGTCTTTAACAAGACATGGGGCTTGTCTGCGGCGCCGGCTAACGACGGGCTGCCCAGGAAACAGGCAGCCGTCAATGCCGAAGTCAACGCCAGGGTGAACGTGCGGCGGGACAGTCTAAGAGATGCTGGCATAAAAAAATCCTTCATGTAAGTGGTACCGCTTTCATGTCTCATGTGGTGTAATTTCGCTTTTCAGTAATGATATACTGCGGCGAAAAGCAACATTTTATCAAACTAAACACTGCAAAAGAGTTTTGGCGATTCAGTTGTACTGATGTCCGCACCGCAAGTGCGCGAATGGGTAAAACGGCGTGCAATATTTCTGTGCTTTAATTCTGTGCCTTATTTCTGTCGGTAGGCAGTAACTTCCCATGAGCGACCTGAAAATATATAACACGCTGGCGCGTGAGAAGCAGCCGTTTTCTCCAATCGAACCAGGCAAGGTCCGCATGTATGTCTGCGGCATGACGGTTTACGACTATTGCCATCTTGGTCATGGACGGGTGATGGTGGTGTTCGACATGGTGCAGCGCTGGCTGCGCCAGTCGGGCCTGGACGTTACCTACGTGCGCAACATCACCGACATCGACGACAAGATCATCAAGCGCGCCGTGGAAAATGGCGAAACCATCTCGCAGCTGACCGGCCGTTTCGTCCAGGCCATGGACGAGGACGCGGCTGCGCTTGGCGTGCAAAAGCCGGACCACGAGCCGCGCGCCACCGCGTTCGTGCCGCAGATGCTGGCCTTGATCGAAAAACTTGAACATAAAGGCCTGGCTTACCAGGGCCGCGACGGCGACGTCAATTATTCGGTGCGTGATTTTGCCGGCTACGGCAAGCTGTCGGGCAAGTCGCTCGACGACCTGCGCGCCGGCGAGCGCGTCGACGTCAACCTCGGCAAGCGCGATCCGCTCGACTTCGTATTGTGGAAAGCGTCGAAGGAAAGCGAGCCGGAAGAAGTCAAATGGAACTCGCGCTGGGGCCAGGGCCGGCCGGGCTGGCATATCGAATGCTCGGCGATGGCCGAGCAATTGCTGGGGCAGCAGTTCGACATCCACGGCGGCGGCCAGGATTTGCAGTTCCCGCACCACGAAAATGAAATCGCCCAATCGGAGGGCGCGCACGGCCACCAGTTCGTCAACTACTGGATGCACAACGGCTTTGTGCGTATCGATGACGAAAAGATGTCGAAGTCTTTGGGAAATTTTTTCACGATCCGCGACGTCCTGAAAAAATACGATGCGGAAGTGGTGCGCTTCTTCATCCTGCGCGCGCACTATCGCAGCCCGCTGAATTACGCCGACAGCAACCTGGACGATGCCAAGCAAGCACTGACCCGCCTGTACACCGCGCTGAAAGAAGTGGCGGCCGACGCCTTGCCGCTGGACTGGAGCGAGGCCCATGCGGTGCGCGTGGCGCAAGCCATGGACGACGATTTTAATACGCCCATGGCGATCTCCGCCTTGTTCGACCTGGCCAACGAGGTCAACAAGAACCGCTCGCAAACAGCGGCTCGCCAGCTGAAAGGCCTGGCCGGCGTGCTGGGTTTCTTGCAGCGTGCTCCTGAAGATTTTTTGAAAGGCCGCGCACTCGCCGGCAATGAAGTTGTCGGAAATGGCATTGCGCTGGCCGCTTTGTCAGAGCAAGATATCCTACTCAAAATTCAAGCTCGTCAAGAGGCAAAAATGGCCAAGGATTTTTCGACAGCAGACCTGATTCGCAAGGAACTGCTGGCCGAAGGCATCTTGCTGGAAGATAAGCCCGGCGGTCAAACCGAATGGCGAAGGGCGTAACGTAAACATATGCGTATGGAAAAAGCGACAGCGGTCGACTCCAGGCTTTTCGTGCCTTCGTATTGGGAAGACGCCAAGACCGAGCTGATGAAGCGTGACCGTATCATGCGTAAGCTGATTCCGCAGTTCGGCGACCTGCACCTGGTTGGCCGCGGCGAGGCGTTCACCACGCTGGCGCGTTCGGTGGTGGGCCAGCAGATATCGGTCAAGGCAGCGGAATCTGTATGGCAGAAATTTCTGTTAGTCTGTCCGAAGACGACCCCGGCCCAAGTGTTGAAAGCCGGCCCCGAGCAACTTGCCGCTTGCGGCCTGTCTAAGCGTAAAGCCGACTATATTCTTGACCTGGCCGACCATTTCAAGGCAAAACGGGTCAATGCCGAGCAGTGGATGGAGATGGAAGACGAGGATGTCATCGCCGACCTGACCCAGATCCGCGGCATCGGGCGCTGGACAGCGGAGATGTTTTTGATATTTAATTTGCTCCGGCCTAATATTTTGCCTTTGGATGATTTAGGATTGCTTAAGGGCATTAGTGTCAATTATTTTTCAGGAGAGCCGGTTTCGCGCAGCGATGCGCGCGAAGTGTCGGCCAATTGGGAGCCATGGCGCACCGTGGCGACCTGGTATCTATGGCGTAGCCTGGATGCGATGTCTGCAGAATATCAAGTCATTGCCGAGTGATGATTTATCAATAATTTGTTCGGTAATGATGGTTTAATCAAGGGAATAATATGAGTAAAACAACATTCCTCGGCTTCGAACAACCGATCGCCGAGTTAGATGCCAAGATCGAAGAGCTGCGTTTCGTCCAGGACGATTCGGCGGTGGACATTTCGGAAGAAATCGACCGCTTGTCGAAAAAAAGCCAGCAATTGACCAAGGACATCTACGCAAAGTTGACGCCTTGGCAGGTTTCGCAGATTTCACGGCATCCGCAGCGTCCTTACACCATGGACTATGTGAATGAAATATTCACCGATTTCCACGAGCTGCATGGCGACCGCACCTATGCCGACGACCAGTCGATAGTCGGCGGCCTGGCGCGCTTCAACGGCCAGGCTTGCATGGTGATCGGCCATCAGAAAGGGCGCGACACCAAAGAGCGCGCCTTGCGCAATTTCGGCATGCCCAAGCCGGAAGGTTATCGCAAAGCCTTGCGCCTGATGAAAGTCGCGGAAAAGTTCGGCTTGCCGATTTTCACCTTTGTCGATACGCCTGGCGCCTTTCCCGGCATCGACGCCGAAGAGCGCGGGCAGTCGGAAGCCATCGGCCACAACCTGTACGCGATGGCTGAGCTGAAAGTGCCGCTGATCGCCACCATCATCGGCGAAGGCGGCTCTGGCGGCGCCTTGGCGATTGCCGTCGGCGATGCCGTCCTGATGCTGCAGTACGCGACGTATTCGGTGATTTCGCCTGAAGGTTGCGCCTCCATCCTGTGGAAAACCGCCGAACGCGCCGCCGATGCCGCCGATGCCCTCGGCCTGACCGCGCATCGCCTGAAAGCCGTCGGCCTGATCGACAAGATCGTCAGCGAACCGTTGGGCGGCGCCCATCGCGATCCGAAACAGATGGCTTCCTTGCTCAAGCGCGCGCTGGCCGATACGCTGCGCCAGTTCCAGGGCGTCAAGACCAAGGACCTGCTGAACGCACGCCATGAAAAACTGATGAGTTACGGTAAATTCAAGGAAGTGCTGGCTGCAGAATAGGCGTGTCGAATTCATCTACTACAAGTATCAGTGCGTACTTAGAAAACACGTTGGCGGGAATCGCGCAAGCGTTCCCCGCAACTGTCTCGCAGCAGCCGGTGCGGCTGGCTGTGGCCTATAGCGGCGGACTGGATTCCAGCGTCCTGCTGCATGCGGCGGCACAGTACGCCGCCGCGCACGGCGTCAAGCTGTTCGCTTTCCATATCCATCACGGCATCAGTCCCAACGCAGACCAGTGGCAAGCCCATTGTGCCGCGGCCTGCGCTGCGCTCGATGTGGCGTTCGATACGCGCCGCATCGAATTGCGCCATAGCGACAAGAGCGGCGTGGAAGAGGCGGCGCGCATCAGCCGTTATGCGGCGCTGGGCGATCTGTGCCGCCAGCACCAGGTTCCTTTGCTGTTGACCGGGCATCACCTGGACGACCAGGCCGAAACCGTGCTGCTGCAACTGCTGCGCGGCTCCGGCGCCGCAGGCCTGTCCGGCATGGATCGCTGGAACACGGCGCCGACCTTGCTTGGCGACGATCAATTGCTGATGGCGCGGCCGCTGCTCAAAGTGTCGCGGGCGGCGCTGGAGCAATATGCAGCGGCGCAGCAGCTGACGTATATCGAAGACGAATCCAACCACGATCCGCGTTATGCCCGCAACGCATTGCGCCAGCAGGTGATGCCGGTGCTGGCCCAATATTTCCCTGGATTCCAGGAGCGTTTCTCGCGCAGTGCGGGGCACATGCAGACTACGCAACGGCTGCTGATCGACCTGGCGGCGCAAGACATGGCGCTCTGCGCCGACGGCGCCTGCCTCGATCTGCAGCAGGTGCGCCAGCTGAGCGGCGAGCGCATCGACAACCTGTTGCGCTACTGGTTCGGCTTGCATCATCTGCGCATGCCTTCCAGCGCCTGGCTGAGCGAAATGCGCCAGCAGCTGCTGGAAGCAAAAGCCGATGCGCAATTATGCGTAACGCATCCCGATTGCCATATCCGCCGTCACCGTAACCGGGTGTTCCTGACGCCGCGCGACGATGCCGACCGTTCCGAGATCGAGCCGCAAGCGTTTCGCTGGAACGGCGAGGCCGAGATGCACTTTCCGCAATTCGGCGGCGTATTGCATTTCGACCAGGCAGAGCAGGGCATCGCCGCCGACTGGCTGCGCGCGCAACCGTTGCAGATTCAATATCGTTCTGGCGGCGAGCGCCTCAAGCTGGCGCTGAACCGCCCCACCAAGAGCGTGAAATATCACTACCAGGCCTTCGATGTGCCGCCCTGGGAGCGCGAGCGGCTGCCTCTGGTGAGCAGCGGCAAGCAAATCCTGTTTGCCGCCGGCATCGGCATGGATTGCCTGCAGCTGGCGACCGGGCCCGGTCCGCATATTTGCCTGCGCTGGCAGGCTGATGAATTGTCGTTCTGGCAAGATATCTGATTTAAGGCATAGGCGTTATCGCGCTTTTCGGCTGGTAATCCACTTGTCATAATGGGGCGTTGCAGGTACAGTAAAGGGTTGATTTTTCTTTTATTGCACTACGCCTGCTTCTAGCACCCACCTACACTCCCTATGGCTTTAATCGTCCACAAATACGGCGGCACTTCGATGGGCTCGCCCGAGCGCATCAAGAATGTCGCCAAGCGCGTCGCCAAATGGCATGACGCCGGCCACCAAATCGTCGTGGTGCCTTCCGCGATGTCCGGTGAAACCAACCGCCTGCTGGGCTTGGCAAAAGAAATTACCGCCCAGCCGGATCCGCGCGAACTCGACATGCTGGCATCCACCGGCGAGCAGGCTTCGGTGGCCTTGCTGGCCATGGCCCTGCAAGCGATAGGCAAGCAGGCGGTGTCCTACGCCGGCTGGCAAGTTGCCATTAAAACCGATTCCGCCCATACCAAGGCGCGCATCCGTTCGATCGACGACACCAAGGTGCGGCAAGACCTGGATGCCGGCAAGGTAGTGATCATCACCGGTTTCCAGGGCATCGACGAACTCGGCAACATCACGACCCTGGGCCGCGGCGGTTCCGATACGTCGGCGGTGGCCGTGGCCGCCGCGCTGCAAGCCGCGGAATGCCTGATCTACACCGACGTCGACGGCGTCTACACCACCGACCCGCGCGTGGTGTCGGATGCACGCCGCCTGAAGACCGTGACCTTTGAAGAAATGCTGGAGATGGCATCGCTGGGCTCGAAAGTGCTGCAGATTCGTTCAGTCGAATTTGCCGGCAACTACAAGATGCCGACGCGCGTGCTGTCGTCGCTGACCGACCCCTTAATGCCATTGGAAGAAGAAGCAATTTCCGGCACCCTGATTTCGTTTGAGGAAGACACCAAGATGGAACAAGCCACCATTACCGGCATCGCGTTCAACCGCGACGAGACCAAGATTACCGTGCTCGGCGTGCCTGACCGTCCAGGCATCGCCTACCAGATCCTCGGCGCGGTCGCCGATGCCAATATCGAAGTCGACATGATCATCCAGAATCAGTCGGTCGACGGCAAAACCGACTTCACCTTCACCGTCCCGCGCGGCGAATACACCAAGGCGATGGCTGTCTTGAACGAGAAGGTCAAGACGCACATCGGCGCCGCCAACATCACTGGCGACGCCAAGGTGTCCAAGGTGTCGGTGGTTGGCGTCGGCATGCGTAGCCATGTCGGCATCGCTTCGCAAATGTTCCGCACCTTGTCGGAAGAGGGCATCAATATCCAGATGATTTCAACCTCCGAGATCAAGATTTCGGTGCTGATCGACGAAAAATACATGGAACTGGCGGTGCGCGCCCTGCACAAGGCTTTTGGGCTGGAAAGCGCTTAATCGCACCGGATCGCGAAAAAAATCACGAAAAAAGCGGTTAATTTGATGTGGCGTTATTGACCAATGCCCCATGAAAAGTTATTATTCGTGTCCTTAACGCGGCGTTGTTAAAAGCCGTTTTGAGTTTGGAGGCGTGGCCGAGTGGTCGAAGGCACTTCCCTGCTAAGGAAGCATATGGGCTTAAACCTGTATCGTGGGTTCGACTCCCACCGCCTCCTCCAAGAACATGTTCCGAGTCATTCGGAACGTACAAGAAACCGCTTCTAGCCTTGTGCTGGTGCGGTTTTTTTGTTTTTGCAGCCGGTTCTTTACCGGTTATTGCTTGCTGGAGCGAACCTTGCTTTGTAAACTGGCTCTTAACAACTGTTAAAGTAGTCGGCGGCCGGCCTCGAGGGAACGGCCGCATAATAAAGGTTCCATGGCACGTCATCCATCTCCGTCACAAACAGATATTCCGGCGCCTGGCGCCATTCCAGCCGTCCAGGCGGGGGGCGTAAGCTGGCGTCCCTGGCTGACCGTGCTGGTGGTGCTGGTCCTGGGGGCGCTGGTCTTCAAATCCTTGCACGCGCTGCTTGCCGATGTGCACTACCGCAGCATCGTGCATGCGGTCAAGCATACGCCGCTCAACAATCTTTTATTGGCAGTGCTGGCGACCGCCGTCAGTTACCTGTCGCTGGCCGGCTACGATGTGTCGAGCTTGCGTTACGTCGGCGCCAAGGTCAAAGGGACCACCATCGGCCTGACCTCGTTTATCGCCTACGCACTCGGCAATACCGTCGGGCTCGGCGTGCTGACCGGCGGCACGGTGCGCATGCGCTTGTACACGGCCAGCGGCGTCGAGGCATCCCAGGTGGCGCAAGCGATTGCCTTCAATGCCGGCGCATTCGGCCTTGGCATGACCACCTTCGGCGCTATCGGCTTGCTGTGGGGAGCGACGCAGGTGCAGGAGCTGGCGCATATCCCGAGCTGGCTGCTGCGCGCGCTAGCTTGCCTGGTGCTGCTTGGCGTCGCCGCTTTTATCCTGCTGTGCCGCATGCGCCGCGACGTGCTGCTGTTCGGGCGCTGGAACCTGCGTTTGCCGGAATCCGGCCTGGCGTTGCGCCAGCTGCTGATCTCTGCCGTCGATCTGAGCGCGGCAGCAGCTACCTTGTGGTTCCTGCTGCCGAGCGGCGTGATCGATTTGCCGACCTTCGTCGCGTTTTATGCGATTGCGATGGCGCTTGGCGTCATCAGCCATGTGCCTGGCGGCGTCGGCGTATTCGAAGCGGTGATCCTGCTGGCTTGCGCCAACCACGCGCCCACCAGCAAGATCGCGGCGGCCCTGGTCTTGTACCGGGCCATCTATTTCCTGTTGCCGCTGCTGCTGGCGACGATCCTGCTGGCGGCATTCGAGATGCGCGCCGGCGTTGCCGCACCGGTGGCGCGCGCGGCGGTGAAATTGTCGCCATGGCTGCTGACGGCGTTGACCCTGGTGACCGGCACCATGCTGCTGGTGTCGGGTGTAACGCCGGCCACCCGCCACGCTGAAGAACTGCTGCGGCTGCATGTGCCCCTGTTCGTGGTGGAAGCATCGCACCTGATCGGCAGCGTCGCCGGGCTGGCGATGCTGTTCCTGGCGCGCGGCCTGCTGCACCGGCTCGACGCCGCGTGGTGGGCGTCGCTGGTGCTGACCGTGATCGCCGGCATCCTGGCGCTGCCCAAGGGCATCGCCATTTCCGAATTCATCGTATTGTTCCTGCTGGCCTCGCTGCTGGTGATTTCGCGCAAGCAGTTTGACCGGCGCTCGTCCTTGTTTTCGCAAACCTTCGAGCCTGGCTGGCTGATCGCGGTTGCCTGCGTGCTCGCCGCCTGCGGCTGGATACTGCTGTTCGCTTACCGCGACATCGACATTGCCGACCGCATGTGGTGGCAATTTGCATTTGACGACTACGCGCCGCGTTCGATGCGGACCTTGATGGTTGTCGCCATCATGGCGTTGGGCCTGGGCCTGTGGCAATTGTTCCGGCGTTCTGCCGGCGTCGCCGAACGTCCCGCCGAAGAGGAGTTGCAGCGCGCCGCCGAGATCGTGCGCAAGCAGCCCGCGGCGGATGCATGCCTGGCTTTCATGGGCGACAAGAGCCTGCTGTTTTCCGCCTCCGGCAACAGCTTCATCATGTTCGCCAAGCACAACCGCTCGTGGGTCGCGTTATCCGACCCGGTTGGCGACCAGCGCGAATGGTCGGAGCTGATCTGGCGTTTTATCGAGCTGGTTGACGGTCATGGCGGCCGGGTCGCGTTCTACAAGGTGCGCCCGCAATCGCTGCCGCTCTATCTCGACGCCGGCCTGCGCGTGTACAAGCTGGGCGAAGAGGCTTATGTGCCGCTCGATCAGTTCAGCCTGCAAGGGCCGCGCCGCGCCAATCTGCGGCATGGCGTCAATCGCGCCGAGCGCGAGGGCCTGAGTTTCTCGATACTGGCGGTGGAACAGGTGCCGCCATTGATGGATCAGCTCAAGGCAGTCTCGGACGCGTGGCTGTCCGACCAGGACACGCGCGAGAAGGGTTTTTCGCTGGGAAGTTTCGACCAGGCTTACATTGCGCGGCAGCCGGTTGCGGTAATCCGGCGCGAGCAAAAAGTCATCGCTTTCGCCAGCCTGATGTGTCCGGACGTCTTGCGGATCGAAGTCGCCGTCGACCTGATGCGGCAATTGCCGGATGCGCCGCCCGGCACCATGGAATTCCTGTTCTCGCAGCTGATGCTGCATTTCAAGGAACAGGGCTACCAGCGCTTCGGGCTGGGCATGGCGCCGATGTCAGGCATGAAAGACCATCAGCTGGCTTCACGCTGGCAGCGCTTCGGCCGCATGTTGTTCATGCACGGCGGACGTTTCTACAATTTCCGCGGCCTGCGCAATTTCAAAGACAAGTTCGACCCGGTGTGGGAAGCACGCTACCTGGTGAGCAAGGGCGGGCTGGCGCCGTTGTTCGCCTTTACCGATACGGCCGCGCTGATCAGCGGCGGCATCAAGGGAGCCATCAGTAAATGAAGCAGAGAATGATTTGCCTGGCGCTGTGCGCGACGGCTTGCATCGGCAGCAGCGCGAGAGCCGACGATGCGCATCGCAGCGTAAGCCATGGCCGTTTCAAGAGTGTTGAAATCTACCAGCCGGCGGGACCGGTGAATGGTGTCGTCCTGCTGTTGTCTGGCGACGCCGGCTGGAACCAGGGCGCAGCCGAGAAGGCGCGTGCGCTGGCCGAGCAAGGTGCTTTGGTAGCAGGAATCAGCACGCCGCAATTATTCGCCAGCCTGAATGCCGACGGCGGCGACTGCGCGTTTCCGGACGGCGACCTGGAAAACCTGAGCCGCTTCGTGCAGGCTTATGAAAAAGTGCCGGGATATTATCCGCCGTTGCTGGTGGGAGAAGGTTCCGGCGCCAGCTTTGCCTATGCAATGCTGGCGCAGGCGCCTGCCGGCACTTTCGGCGGCGCCATCTCGCTCGGCTTTTGTCCTGCCCTGAGTTTGCGCAAGCCGCTGTGCAAAGGCGAGGGCGTGCGTTTCAAGGCTCGCGCAAAAGGCCAGGGCGTAGACCTGCTGCCGGTTTCCCGGTTGCCTGCCGCATGGCGGGTTTTACCGGACGCGCAACTGCCCGGTGCGGCACGTTGCGAAGCCGGCGTTACCCGCGCATTTGTCGCCAGTGTCGGCGGCGCCGAGCTGATCCAGGCAGCAGGCCAGGATGGACTGGCGCAGCTGAAGTCGGCATATTCCAGCCTGAATGCAAAACAGGCGGTGGCGGTGCAGGCGCCGCCTGCCGCAGTGTCCGATTTGCCGGTGGTGGAGGTGGCTGCGCTGGCGCCGCCTGGACACAACCAGGATGCCGGCACCATGGTGATCCTGATCAGCGGCGACGGCGGCTGGGCCGGCATTGACCGCGACGTGGCAAACGCATTGTCGAAGCGTGGCGTGCCGGTGGTCGGCATCGATTCGCTGCGCTATTTCTGGAGCGCCCGCACGCCGGCATCGACCGCAAAAGACGTTGAGCGCCTGATGCAGTTCTACATGGCGCGCTGGAAAAAAGACAAGGTCGTGCTGATCGGCTATTCGCAAGGCGCCGACGTCTTGCCTTTTGTCGGCAACCGCCTGTCGGGCAAGGCGCTGGCGTCGGTGCCGCTGGTTGCAATGATGGGCTTGGGGAAAAAAGCCGATTTCCAGTTCCATCTGACCAATTGGGTCAGCTCCAGCAATGACGGTTTACCCATCCCGCCCGAAGTCGCGAAGCTGCCGGCCGGGCTGGCGATGTGCATCTACGGCAGCGAGGAGACCGATTCGGCCTGCCCGAGCCTGGACGCCAGCCGCGTCAAATTGCTCAAGCTGAGCGGCGGCCACCATTTCGACGGCAACTACGAACGCCTGGCCGGCCTGATTCTTGACGCCGCGCGCAAGTAGCGCTGCGGGTAGCCGCCATATCCGATTGATGAATATCTGGTATCACGACAATCAAGCAGACTGCCATGCTGCAGTGCGATATAGTGTTCCTGTCTCCTCCAACACCTCTCAAGGTTTGGATTCAGCCCGCAACGGAAGTTAGCGGGCTTTTTTTTGTCCAAAAATCATCTGCTGCAAAGCAGCGACGGCCGGCCGATACCCAAACACGTATCTGAAACAGAAAATAATTCATTTGAAACCGCCTGGTTTCCGTCCTAGGATGGTCGCGCCTTTCGAACGTTTTATCTATCTAAAAACATAAAAACGGAGACAGCATGAAAATGACACGCAGAACAGTATTGGGTGCGGCGCTTTGCCTCGGCCTGGGATTTGGAGTCGCCGCCAGCGCCTATGCAGAAAAACCGCTGGTGCTGGGTTTTTCCCAGGTTGGCGCCGAAAGCGAATGGCGCACCGCGAACACCGCGTCGATCAAGGATGCGGCGAAACAGGCCGGCGTGACGCTCAAGTTCGCCGATGCCCAGCAAAAGCAGGAAAACCAGGTGAAGGCGATTCGTTCCTTCATCGCGCAAAAGGTCGATGTCATTGCATTTTCCCCGGTGGTCGAGTCGGGCTGGGACACTGTCTTGCGTGAAGCGAAAGCCGCCAAGATCCCGGTCATCCTGACTGACCGCGCAGTCGACGCCAGCGACAAATCCCTGTATGTCACTTTCATCGGCTCGGATTTTGTTGAAGAGGGCCGCCGCGCCGGACGCTGGCTGCTGGAACGGGCCAAGACCATGCCCGCCGGCGACATCAACATCGTTGAATTGCAGGGGACAGTCGGTTCCGCTCCCGCCATTGACCGCAAGGCAGGTTTTGCAGAAACCATCGCCGCCAACCCGAAACTGAAAATCATCCGCTCGCAAACCGGCGACTTTACCCGCGCCAAGGGCAAGGAAGTGATGGAAGCCTTCCTCAAAACCGACGGCAAGAAAATCAATGTCCTGTACGCGCATAACGACGACATGGCGATCGGCGCCATACAGGCCATCGAAGAAGCTGGCCTGAAACCGGGCAAGGATATATTGGTGATCTCGGTCGATGGCGTCAAGGGCGCGTTTGAAGCGATGATGGCAGGCAAGCTCAACGTGACGGTCGAATGCAGCCCTCTGCTTGGACCGCAGCTCATGAAGGTCGCAAAACAGGTGCTTGCCGGCGAGACCGTTCCTAAGCGCATTACGACCGAGGAGAGCGTGTTTCCGGCCGAAGTGGCAGCCAAGGAATTCCCGAACCGCAAGTACTAAGGTTTTCTACGAAAGGCGGCGGGCGGATCGCTCGCCGCATCGGGCATGCCTGGCCGGTCGGCATGGCTTCGCATGAGAAATTCGGGATCGTAAGCGGATGAATAAAACAGCAACAGGCGCTGCCGGCCAGGCAGCGGACGGCGTTGCACCGACGCTGGAGCTCAACGGCATATACAAGGCATTCGGCGGCGTCAAGGCGCTGAGCGATGTCGCTTTGCGGCTGTATCCAGGCGAAGTCCACACGCTGATGGGGCAAAACGGCGCGGGCAAGTCTACTCTCATCAAGGTATTGACCGGCGTCTACGCGCCCGACAGCGGCGAGATCCGGCTCGACGGCAGGATCGTGCAGCCGTCCTCCACCCATGACGCGCAAAACCTCGGCATCAGCACCGTGTACCAGGAAGTCAACCTGTGTCCGAACCTGTCGGTCGCAGAAAATATCTTTATCGGCCGCTATCCGAGAAAGTATGGCGGCATCGACTGGAAGGCCATGCAGCAGCAGGCGCAGCGCTTGCTTGGCGACCTGCAGATCCATATCGACGTCACCGCGGCACTGGCCAGGTATCCGCTGGCGATCCAGCAAATGGTGGCGATTTCACGCGCCCTGAGCGTTTCTGCCAAAGTCCTGATCCTGGACGAGCCTACCTCCAGCCTCGACGAAGCCGAAGTGCGCTTGCTGTTCGACGTGTTGCGCAAGCTGCGCGGGCAGGGCATGGCGATCCTGTTCGTGACGCATTTCCTGGAACAGACCTACGAGATCTCCGATCGCATCACGGTATTGCGCAACGGCGTCCTTGAAGGTGAATACCAGGCCAGCGCACTGAGCCGTTTCGAACTGGTGAACAAGATGGTCGGCACGCAGTCGCAGCCTGGCAAGGAAATCGCCGGCGAGGACAAAGAGGCGCGCGCACCGGGCAGCGGCGAGATCGTGCTGCAGGCGCGCGGGCTGGGGCGCAAAGGAATACTCGCTCCGCTCGACCTGGATTTCCGCGCGGGAGAGGTATTCGGACTGTGCGGCTTGCTGGGCTCCGGCCGCACCGAGGCTGCGCGCTTGCTGTTCGGCGCGGACAAGGCCGACAGCGGCAGCATCCGCATGAAAGGAGAACCTGGCCGGTTCAACTCGCCGCGCGACGCCATCGCCGCCGGCATCGGTTTCTGTTCCGAAGACAGGAAAGCCGAAGGCGCAATACTGGAGCTGTCGGTACGTGAAAACATCATCCTGGCGCTGCAAGCGCGCGCCGGCCTGCTGCGGGTGATTCCGCGCAAGCGCCAGCAGGCGATCGCCAGCGATTATGTCAAATGGCTGGGCATCAAGACGCCGGATATCGACACACCTATCAGCTCCCTGTCCGGCGGCAACCAGCAAAAGGCCCTGCTGGCGCGCTGGCTTGCGACCGATCCCGCCATGCTGATCCTGGACGAACCGACGCGCGGCATCGACGTGCGCGCCAAGCAGGAGATCATGGACCATGTCATCGCCTTGTGCCGCAAGGGCATGGCGATATTGTTCATTTCTTCCGAAATTCCCGAGGTGCTACGCTGCAGCGACCGCATGCTGGTGCTGCGCGACCGCGAACCCTGCGGTGAATACCTGCGCGGAGAACTCGACGACGAATCGGTATTGCAGGTGATCGCCGGAGAGTGCGAATGAGTATTCCATTGAATCCCGATCCGTTGTCCGGCGCCAGGCTGCAAAGCGACAGCGGGCCGGCGCTGGCGGCGCGCCTGCGCGTGCTGCTGCGCAATCCCTTGCTGCGGCCGCTGGCGGCGCTGGCGCTGCTGCTGGCGCTTGATTTTTTCATGATCCCGGGATTCTTCCGGCTTGAATGGAAGGACGGCCACCTGTATGGCAGTCTGATCGATATCGTCAACCGCGCCGCGCCGTTGATACTGACGGCGCTCGGCATGACGCTGGTGATCGCGACACGCGGCATCGATATCTCGGTGGGCGCGGTAGTCGCCATCTCCGGCACGGTTGCCGCGATGCTGATCGGCGGCACGATGGAAATGCACAACGGCGTGCCGGAATATGCAAGCCGCATCCCGATGGTGTGGGCGATTGCCGCCGCCATGGGAGCGGCGATCCTGTGCGGCGTCTGGAACGGTTTCCTGGTCGCCACGCTTGGCTTGCAGCCGATCATCGCAACCTTGATCCTGATGGTGGGCGGGCGCGGTCTGGCGCAGTTGCTGACCGACGGCCAGATCATTACGGTGTATTACAAACCGTTTTTCTATATCGGCAGCGGTTATCTGTTCGGGTTGCCGTTTTCCCTGTTTATCGCCATCGGCGTATTCCTGATTGTCGCGCTGCTGATGCGCAAGACCGCGCTCGGCCTGTTCATCCAGTCGGTCGGCATCAACCCGGTGGCGGCGCGCCTGGCCGGCATCAGGACCGCTGCGCTGATATTTTTCGTGTACATGTTTTGCAGTGCCTGCGCCGGCGTTGCCGGCTTGATGATCAGTTCCAATATCAAGAGCGCGGACGCCAACAATGCGGGCTTGCTGCTGGAGCTGGATGCGATTCTGGCGGTGACGCTGGGCGGCACCTCCCTGGCCGGCGGCAAATTCAGCCTGGTAGGCAGCGTTATCGGCGCCTTGATCATCCAGGCGCTGACTTACACGATCTATTCGATGGGCGTGCCGCCGGAGGTGAACATGGTGGTGAAGTCGATCGTGGTGTTCGCGGTCTGCCTGTCGCAATCGCCGGAGTTTCGCGGTTTGGGGGCTGGATTGTTTAGCGGCGCTGCGCGCTCGCGTTCTGATAACGGTAAAAAACCATGAAGCTTGTCCGCCAGTCGCTGTCCTCGCCTTATTTCACCTCGCTGGCGACCGTCGCCCTGCTGGTCGTGATGTTCGCCCTGGGCTCGTTCGCCTACACCGGCTTCTTTTCCTTGCAGGTAGTGCTGAATCTCTTGATCGATAATGCTTTCCTGCTGGTGATCGCGATCGGCATGACCTTTGTCATCCTGTCCGGCGGCATCGACTTGTCGGTCGGCTCGGTGCTGGCCCTGACCACCATGATTTCCGCTTACCTGCTGCAATCGTGGCACTGGCCGCCGCTGCTGGTGATCGCCTGCGTGCTGCTGATCGGCAGCGCGTTCGGCGCATTGATGGGAGCGCTGATCCATTTCTTCAAGCTGCAGGCTTTCATCGTGACCTTGGCCGGGATGTTCCTGGCGCGCGGACTGTGCTACCTGATCAGCATCAATTCGATCACGATCGACCAGCCCTTGTATGTGACCCTGTCGCAAGCGCGCATCGGCATTTTCGGCGCCTTTGTTTCGCCTAGCGTGGTGATCGCCATGCTGATGCTCGCACTGGCCATCTACATCGCCCACTACACGCGCTTCGGACGCGCGGTTTACGCCATCGGCGGCAACGAACAGTCGGCGCTGCTGATGGGATTGGCGGTAGGGCGCACCAAGGTGATGGTGTATGCCTTCAGCGGCTTTTGCGCGGCGCTGGCCGGGGTCCTGTTTTCGTTCTACATGTTGTCCGGTTATGGCTTGCATGCGCAAGGCACGGAGCTGGATGCGATTGCAGCGGTGGTGATCGGCGGCACCTTGCTGACCGGCGGTTATGGGTACGTCGCCGGGACCTTGACCGGCGTGCTGATCCTGGGGCTGATCCAGACTTTGATTGCATTCGACGGCACCTTGAGCTCGTGGTGGACCAAGATCGTGATCGGCGTGCTGCTGTTTGTGTTCTGCATGGCGCAGCGTTTGATGTCCCTGGGAGCCGCCGGCAGCGCGTCCGCCACCCCTGCCACTACGCCTGCCGCCGCGGCGGCGTAATCGCGCATCAAATCAAAAAAGCCCGATTTCTTGTATCCTGATACGCTTGCTGTCAATCGCGCGGCGCATGGCCCGCGGGCAGGCGTATTTTCGGAGATGATGTTGGCGCAGAAAAAAATCCAGGCCGTGTACATGCGCGGCGGTACGAGCAAAGGCGTGTTCTTCCATAAGGACTGGCTGCCGGCCGATCCGGCGCTGCGCGACCGCGTATTGCTGCGCGTGATGGGCAGCCCGGATCCCTACGGCCAGCAAATCGACGGCATGGGCGGCGCAACTTCGAGCACCAGCAAGGTTGTGCTGGTAAGCCCGTCCGCGCGCACCGGCTGCGATGTCGACTATCTGTTCGGACAGGTGGCGATTGACAAGGCGATGATCGACTGGTCAGGCAACTGCGGCAACCTGACCGCGGCAGTCGGGCCGTTTGCCATCGCACAAGGACTGGTGGCAGGGGTTCCGCGCGATGGCATCGCCATGGTCCGTATCTGGCAGGCGAACATTGACGCAAAAATCATCGCCCACGTGCCGATGCGGGACGGCGCCGTGGCGGAAGAGGGCGATTTTGAGCTGGATGGCGTCACCTTCCCGGCAGCCGAGATCAAGATCGAATTTCTGGATCCGAGCGGTGAAGGAGATGAAGGCGGCGCCGGCGGCATGTTTCCAAGCGGATCGCCGGTCGACGTGCTGGAGGTGCCTGGCGTCGGCCCGGTCGAACTGACCATGATTAATGCTGGCAATCCAGCTATCTTCGTGGACGCGGCGACGCTTGGGCTGGCAGGAAACGAACTGCAGCGCGACATCAATGGCAACCAAGAGCTGTTGCAGAAAGTGGAAACGATCCGCGCCCACGCCGCCGTGCGCATGGGATTGGCAAAGAGCCCAGAGGAAGCAAGCCAGCTGCGGCCGCATACGCCCAAGCTGGCTTTCGTTGCGAAACCAACTGGCTATGTCGCATCGAACGGCAAGCATGTCGATGCCGCCACGCTGGACATCAACGCGCGCATCTTTTCGATGGGAAAACTGCACCACGCGATGACGGGAACCGGAGCGATTGCGATTGCCGTCGCCGCGGCGATTCCCGGCACCATCGTCCATCGCCTGATGACGGAGCAGGCGAACGGCAAGGTCCGGTTTGGCCATCCTTCCGGCAGCCTGGCTGTCGGCGCGGAGGCGGAGCAGCGCGATGGCGCCTGGGTGGTCACCAAGGCCGTCATGAGCCGCAGCGCACGCCGGCTGATGGAAGGCGCGGTGCTTGTGTCGTCCACCGTTTTCTCTGCCTGATGCTTAAATGCCGGTCCTGTGGGCCGTAAATATCAGCCTGAGTCCCAGCGCCGCTATGGCGCTTGCGGCGACCCGGTCGATCCACGTCTTGGCGCGTAAATAAAGTTCGCGTGGCCGTTTGCTGGAAAAGCACAAGGCGACGACCGCATACCAGCCGGCTTCCACCGCAAAAACCAGCGGCGGCAGGGCGAAGTAACACCAGAGCGGCGGGTGCTGGGGCAGCAAGGCCGCGAAGATGCTGCCATAGGCGACGGCGGTCTTCGGATTGCTCAATTGTGTACTGAGGCCGACCCAGAAAGACTTACGCACATTTCCCGCGTTTTCCGCCTGGTTATTGTCAAGAGCAAGCGGCGCCGCGGCGCCTCGCCAGATTTTAGACGCCAGGTAAATCAGGTAAAGGCCGCCGGCGATTTTAAGGCCCATGTAAAGCCATCCTACGGTTGCCAGCAGGGTGTACAGTCCGACCAGCGCAATGCCGCTGAAGAAAACGCCGCCGATCCCCATCGCGGCAGCTGTCGCCAGGCCGTCACGGCGCGACAGGCCGATGGAATGTCTGGCAACAATGACAAAACTCGGACCGGGGCTCATCGCCCCGATCAATAACGCGGCAAGAATGGCTGCGATGGCGGCTGACGGGCTCATTGGCGTTTCTCCTTAAGCTAAAGGTCGGGAATCCTGATTAATGAAAATATACACGTCCTGTCCGATCGGCGCTGTAACCGGCGAGAGACTGAGCGAGCCGGTGAACGGGGAGTGCATATTCCTCTTGATTTTTTTGGCGGATGCAAAGATATTCGACACTCATCGGTGCTGTCAAAAGGCATGCCGCCATTTCAAGCCAAAAGGCAGCAGCGGCGGCGCAAAAACAAAGTGCAGGACGCGCCTCCTGCTTTGCCCGGATGCTTTCGATGATGCGTGCAGCAGCAGTGGTTTCATCAGCATTGCGCCGCCACGCTCGACGGGGCAGGAAATTTCGCCGATGCGATCGCGTTCAGCCAATGCAGCCTGGCTGGTCAGCCGCCCCATTTTGTGAGAGCCAGGGACAACGCGCAACGGCCCGTCGCCGAGACCGCATTCATCGATATGAAACCGTACCGCGACCATTTCCTGGAGAACGCTGTCGGGCGGCTGGACAAAAATGGCGCCTTCTTTTTCGGCCCATCCGGTGAGCGCAGGATGTTCAATTTTTTCCCGCACCGCTATGCTGAGATCCTGGTGAACGGGGACGAGCCAGTTCTGGCCTTTCGATTTTTCAAACAGGTTGCACTGTACCGCGGCCGTTGCAACTGAAAGAAGCGGGGCAACCAGCCGATGCGCGCGAATCGTTTTTGCCAGATCCGCACACCATGCATGCTCGATTAAATTCCGGGTGCCGACGCCGTCCGGGTTGAGCTTTGGAATAATCGCTTCGAGCTGAGCGCCGAGCTCATGTCCCGATAGCGGACCGGTGACCAGAAAACCGTCATCTTCAAATTTTTCCGGGATCATTTTGGGCAGCCAGATTCTGCGCCAACGACAGCTGCTTGCGTGACTCGATCCATGCTTCCTCTATGAAATCTGGTTTCCTGCTTTCGGAGTAACGGATGCACTTGACTAGTTTATGCTCTCGACGCCGATACGGATTTTTTCAATATCCACGGTATTCATATATTTCGGAATATTTTTCCAAAGAGAATGATATCCGTAGCCGCCATCGGTGAGCTCTTTCAGTGCTTCTTGCCTGGTCCAACCCTGGAATACGACACGGTACATGGCGGTGACAACCCCGGTCCGGTCAGCGCCGTGCCAGCAATGCAGCAGCACCGGCCCGTCCTGAGCGCCGGCACGTATGGCGCGCAAGGCGGCAATGATGTTTTTATCGCTGATTGACCAGGTGTTGATGCCGACCTGCACCGTTTTTATACCCGTATTTTCAAGTAATTCCTCGTCCGAATGAAACGAACGCAGGTTGACCACCGTTTTGATGCCGAGCGCATTGAGTGTTTTGATGTCTTTCGGCTGCAATGCAGCGCTGCGGTAGAAATTTTTGTCAATCAGATAGAGATTGGCGGAGGCATCAACCGGTTGAGCCCATTCCGGTTTTCGAACGGACGCGTGTGCCAGCTCTGCTTGCGCATATGGAGTAAAGGCGAGCGCCAATTGGACCAGCACGGCAAATTTGGCTAAACGTTTAAAGAAGTGGCGTGTCATTGATTACCGTTCTTGGTTATTGGAGTTCTTGAGGCGATTGCACATACCTGAAGTATATCTCCAGGCACCTGCGGATACCCATTTCTGCGACAGCGGATAAAATGCCGTTTGCCTATACCTGACAGGATTGCCTCCCATGAATATATTCCTTCGCCGGCTGTTGCCGTGTCTCGTTGCTTGCTCATTACCTGCGCTGCCGGCCAGCGCCGATACTACGGTGCGCTCACTGAGCCAGGTGCGCGGCGCCATCAAGACCGCCGACGCGCGTGCAGCTTTCGATCGAGAGATGAGTGGCGCACCAGCGCCAGATGGATTCGGCCAGCAGCTGCCGGGCGGCTTCACGAAGGATTTCCTGGCCTTGCAGCTCGCGCCGGGAAGAGATCCGAAGCGCCTGCTGCTGGCCGGCGCAAAACCATGGCCGCAACGGCCGGGCATGTATGTGGGCGTGGTATGCCTGGCAGCGCCGCCCGGGCTCGCCGTAGGCGCTATGAGATATCCGGTGAGTGACTGCAAGGGGTTTGACGACAATGCGGATAACGAGATCTGGTTCGGCGTGTTCGAGCGTGGCGCTGACAATGTGCCGCGGCTTGTGGCCCGCACCGATGCCCCGGTCACGGTCCCGACTGACTGGAGCACTGCCGGCAATATCGATACTCCGCAAGTCATTGGCTCCGAAGATGGCAAGGGGTCGGCCGCGGGCTTGCCGGAGAACTGGCAGCGTTTTGACCTCGCGCCTTATCTGCTGCGGAACGACGATTATGCGTTCGGCGTTCGGGCAGGCTGGTTCGAAGGCTACGCCGGCGGCGGCGCCTCGTTTGAAGCCCTGTATCTTTTTCACATTGACGGCAAGTCGCTGCGAGTCGTATTTGCGCAGCCGATGATGTTCAACAAGATGATTGCCGGCGATTGGCACAAGGACGGTACGCGCAGCCATGATGTATCGGATGGCAGCAACTCGCTCGTGGTCCTCTCTAGCGTTACCGACGGCTTTCACGATCTGCAGTTGCGCGAGAAGGGCGGGAAGTCGCGGCAGACATTTCGCTGGTCGGAGGCAATGAAGTTTTATCAGCCGGAGTAATGCGATTTCGCCGCTATAAACAAGGGGTGTTTTGCGAAACATAACAAAAAGGCTCTCAATGCTGAGAGCCTTTTGCTTTGTGGTGCCCGAGGCCGGAATCTGAAATAGAGTATTTATACCGATTTATTAGTCATTGTGTAAATTTTGTGTACATGAGCGGTGGGTCTGATTTTCTGGTAACTCTAGCAGTAGCAATACAATCGGCGCTACGAAGGATATCCGCACAATTGGACACGCTGCGTGCGAACCCATTGATTCATAAGGCACGCCAACGGATTATGAGTCAAGAACGCAGAATGCGCGTATGCCGCAAAGCCGCATCAGACTACAACTACTGTTTGTGCATTCAGTGCACGAAAAACATTGAACGCGCCTAGTTGGCCAAAAAATCCCCCACTTGAATAAGCTATACTCATTTAGACTTTGCCTCTAGCGTATAACCCCGAAGGAAAAATTTTCTGAGCGTTGCGCACGAGTGTTAGACCATAGGAGCCGAGCGTGCAGAAAATCATCAAGATCGATGATGTGAGTGATGTGAAGAACGAGGTTCTTCATTACCGAGCTAAGCGAGCTCGAGGGGATAGGGCACGACAATTCATCGTCATGATCGATGGGGTGGAGTCAGCTTTTCTTACGTATGACGTTTATAGTGACGAGTCATTAGTTTTTATCATTGAAATTTATGTCCTTCCTGACTCTAGAAAACAACGTATAGGGACATTTCTACTTTCATACGCAGAAGATTGTGCTATTCAACTTGGTTGCACATTCGTCCGGCTAAAACCATATGCTCTTGATCCAAATATAGACCAAGGATGGCTGGTCTCCTGGTATCAAGGGAAGGGCTACGTTCAACAAACTAACGACAAAGAAGTGGTGCAGAAAGATATTACTAAGGACAAAGCCTAGCAATTCATTCGAGCCGTCTCTGCTTCGCGGCTTGGGTTAACTTAGGCGTTAGTCGAATGGTTACTTTTGGACGGAACGAGCGGCTTGTTATCGGTCATAAGTAGCCAATCACCAATGTCTGCTAACAGCGACAGGAAGGTATTCTTTCCTTCTTCTACCTCAAGAGGAATCACCCAGGCTGCTCATTGATGGATTATTGACGATAGACAAGGTATAGTGTTTTGTCAACGAAACCACCTGCCATCTATGAAAAACCTAGACATAACGCGAACTCTTTATACCACTGCCGATTTCGTTAATTGGCAACGTAATGAAACGCTTGTGCTTAGCCCAAGTTTTCAGCGCCGCCCAGTATGGAAACCTGATCAAAAGTCATTCTTCATCGATACCATTATGCGAGGTTTGCCTATCCCAATTATCTTCTTGCGGGATCAGAAGACGAATCTGAAGACGTTAGTAGCTAAGCGCGAAGTTATCGATGGACAGCAGCGTATCCGAACGGTTCTGAGTTTCGTTTGCCCGGAGTATTTGCCGGATTTCGACCAGCAACGGGATGCTTTCTCCATCAAGGCGGTCCACAGCAAGGACTACGCGGGTTGTACATTCAAAACGCTACCGAACGAACTTCAGCAGAGGATCATGGACTATCAGTTCAGCGTCCACGTTTTACCGTCGAGCGTGGACGACCGCGAGGTCCTTCAAATTTTTGCTCGTATGAACTCTACGGGCGTGAAACTGAACGATCAGGAACTTCGTAATGCTGATTATTTCGGTGAGTTCAAGACACTGTCATACACCTTGTCGACAGAGTTCCTTGAAAGTTGGCGCCAGTGGGGAATTTTCACGGAGCACAACATCGCCCGGATGGACGAAGTTGAGCTGACGAGTGAACTGCTTATGTCGATGCTGAAAGGAGTGACTGGGAAGACTCAGACGGCAATTGACAAGGTCTATGCGGAATTCGACGCCAAATTTAAGGAGAAGGACGAGGTCGAACGTCGCTTCAGGCTTGTAATGGCTACTGTCGAAAAGATGGGACAAAGTATTGCCGTAGGGCCTTTCAAAAAGCGTACGGTCTTTTACGCCCTATTTTGCGCAATTTATCAACTCATGTTCGGTGCATCGGCCTCGTTGGCGACGAAAGCAAAACATAATCAGCTAACTTCTGCGCAAATTACAAAGATTTTGAAGCACGGTGACGCGATTGAAGCGAAAACGGCGCCGGAGATTGTTCTCGACGCAACTTCTCTACGGGTTACGCACGTTTCTGCGCGGACGGCGCTTGTGAAATTCCTGGCAAAGTAGTTTGATGCCAACCCCGTCTGCTGGTCTGTTCTTGACACTACAGAATCGATACGTTCGATTAGATCGGACTCGGTCGCGAGTCGATAATCTGTTCGCCCAAGGACAGTTAGTTCGGTTCGATGTAGAGCAAGTATACTCAGGCATCTATGTGGAAGCGTTTGTATCGTTTGAGCGTTTCGTGGAGGATCTGTTCTTAGGTTACGTGGCGGGTAGGATCTCTATGCCCACTCGCAACGTGAAAGCCAAAATGTCATTTCCTTCCGCAATCATTGCGGAAAAAGTTGTGTTCGGTGGTGATAAATATATCGATTGGATTCCATACGACAGAACTACTGACCGTGCTGAAATTTTTTTCAAGGACGGCAAACCGTTTTCCACGCTTACAAAGCCTCAGAAGGAGATGTTAAGGCAATTGCATCAAGTTCGAAATGCATTAGCACATCGAAGTGATCACTCGTTGGATGTGTTTACGCGTCTCGTGGTTGGTTCAGCGCCGCTTTCGCCTCATGAGCGCAAACCGGCGGGCTTCTTGCGTTCGATTCTACGGGTCAGCCCTACGCAGACCAGGCTTGAAAACTATCTATTTGAGATGCTGACGATTGCCAGGGATTTAAGTCAGTATTAATCTGTGCGGTTCATTTCAACAGGTTGATTTAAATAGCATTACAGAGGATAGAAGCGACTCGCAATGGCATCGGCGGACAATTCGGTCATTGCGTCATGGATAAATTTTCTCTTGGAAATCAGTCGAATGCAATGAAGTCCAGTTTCATCGTAGATTTCCAACCTCGCTAGCAAATTGTCGCCTAGATCGATATAGACAGGACATTTGGCATCTAACCAGGTGCGACGAGGCCGTACCCAGTCATACTGATGGTGTCCTCGATAGGCCTGGTTTACTTGTTCTTCGATTTCGTGGATGCCATGTATCCAGCCACTTTTAAGCGTTGCTCTCGTAGCGTTCGGGTTTTCCAAAAGCGCTTCAGATAAACGGAAAAATAATCCTCTGGCAGCGCCCTGCATTGAACGCGTAGCTTTGGACCATATAAGATCCTGAGCAAAATTGGAAGTTGGATCTGGTAGCAAGTGATAAATATCAAAATTTTTGCGAAAGGTGCTGCCGTCAATGACCCAAACAAGATTGCCGTAGAAGGATTCGCGGGAAATTCGTTCGGCGTCAGTCATGGCAGAGTGTTGGACCTCGATTATGATGCCCGTGGAAGTTTTTATATCGGCGCGATGGATTTCGCCATCCGGGGCAGTGTGCGAAATCTCCCTACAATTCTCAGGAAATAGATTTTTCCAGTCGCGATGCCATGCGGTTTCATTCTCCCACCAGGGATCACAATTTTGGCGGGTCGCGTGGGCCCAATGGTGAATAACTCGCGGCCCACATTTTGCGACCATTGCGGAGCCACAAGTTGGGCAGATGCCTTTTCCTCCAGTAAATGCCTCACGACGCTGATTGTCGACTAAAGAATATTGCAACTCGTCCCTCCAAGTTGACCCTAACAATGGCCCGGATTCAAAAACTGTCGTCATCATCGACACATGAGGCGTGATACTGCGAGTATTTTCGTCGTAAAAATCACTTGTATTTGATGACAACTTTACCACGCAAGTTGGCAGCTTTCTAAAATAAACTACCACACGGGAAAACCATAACCTTTATAACTTATTTCAGGAAGTGCTTGGAAACCCTTGCTGCATAAGGCTTTGCAGGATTCAGTAAACTATAACCTCGACATAACCTTGGCATAACTAGGTTATAAAATAATAGTTAACTTCTTTAAAAATAATTAACTATATAAATCAATGACTTGGAATTTGATTATGTTTTAGGTTATCAAAAGTTATAGTTTAACCATAACCACCTAAGCCTATATAAATCAACGACTTGGCGTGCATAAAAGCGCCAGGTTATAAAGGTTATGCTTTCCCCGAGCTCAAACCTGAAATCGGTTTTCCATCACCCACACCCGAACCCCATTTTTACCTCTCTGCGTGCGTCGTTTTGCGTCACTTTTTTGCGACGTATTTGCGTCCTTCGACGCTAGCTTTCTCCTATGTGCGTCACGTCAAAAAATTTGAGTCGAAACCGCCCAATTTAGCGGGCAGGCGTGGCGGGGGGATGACTGCGCGCGCCGGGTTAATGTTGGGTATATGATTCAGCCGTACCACTGTAGTCCTAAAATTCCAATAATCCAGGTTGTTTCGACGGATCGATACGACTTCCAACATTAAAAGGTTATTTAGACTATGCGGTTAGAATCCATTGATGTAGAAAATTACAAATGTTTTTGGAAGGCACAGAAGATCCTGGTGGAAACTGGATTCAATCTGTTCATTGGCGCAAATAACTCTGGTAAAACGACTGTACTTGAGGCACTTGATCCACCAAGCGGTCTAAATGCTCCTCATCGTTCTGTTGGAAATTTGACTCAATACGGTGCACAACCAAACGAAGCTTCTCAATTTAGCTTGATGATCGCCACGAATATTCCGGAGATGCGGAGCCTCGGTGGAAATAAGCTTTATATTCAACTACCGCGCGATTACGCACGACAGGTTCGAGCTGGTGTGGACGAAGCTCAATGGCTAACTCAACATTTCCAGGAAAGGCCAGAAATAAAACTGATACTAAAATTACGGCAGGGCATAGAATTTGTCGGTTTTGAGACCTTTCTCGGGCCATCGGGCATGTCTTCACGCAATAATCCATCCGAGTCAATAAGCGCGTTGGAACTAAGCTATCAGGATTGGTCCAGCACGGTTCCTGACGTACGAATCGCAAATTTTAGTGGTGTGGCAGGGGCAATCGGAGCTTTCCGAGAGCAATATTTGCGATTTATTTATCGATTTTCTGCTCAGCGACGACCTGCCGGAGAATCCGGAAGTCATGGTTCACCTATACTTGACCGTGATGCGGGAAACCTTCCCTATTGCATCAATCACCTGCAGTCAAATGATGCGCACGCTCATGGCACCTTATGCGCATGGGTCAAGCGAATTTTTCCATCTGTGAGTTGGGTTCAGGCCCCACCAGTCCCGCAAAGCCCAACCTTTCAAATACGCTGCCTGCCGCTATCACCTGAAAAACGCCGAGAGGATCTTGCCGTACCTTTAAGCCAAATGGGTACGGGTATTGGAAATGTCATCGCAATGTTATATGTTGTCTTAACATCAAGGGCTCCGCAAGTTGTCGCGATTGATGAACCGAATTCTTTTTTGCACCCGCGTGCGTTACGGGAATTGCTTCAAATTTTGGCTACAGAAGGTAAGCAGCATCAATATATTCTCACTGCACACTCCGCTGATGTATTGACGGCAGTTACTCCCAGCCTCATTACATTGTTCGAGCTAGATGGCACTTCTACCAAGACCACCCAGGTAAATGGCAAAGATATTTCTTCGCTTCGCGTAGGATTGTCGGAACTGGGAATCCGCATGACAGATCTTCATGGTCGTGATCGCGTCTTATGGGTAGAGGGACAAACTGAAGAGAGCGTGATACCTGAACTCCTGCGGTATTTTTGTCCAGAAATTGCTGCGGGAACGGCCGTTCTGCGCGTAGAGCACACAGGTACTTTTGAGACGAAGGGTGTTGACCCGAAGGAGGTCGTTAAAGTATACAAACGACTCACTACATCATCTGCTCTCGTGCCCCCAATGTTCGGCGTATTGTTAGATAGCGAAAACCGCAGCGAAAGCGAATGTGCTCAACTAAGCGCGGAATCACAAGGGGAATTGAAATATCTAAATTTCAAAATGCTTGAGAATTATTTTTTAATTCCCGAGGCTATCGCAGCGGTCCTGAATGATCTTGGCGAGAACGTTACAACTAAACAAATATCAGATCTGTTGGAAACAGAAATAGGCAATTCAGATATCTCGAAGATAGACGGTGCAAAAATCTTAAAATCAATATTTTCGACAATTTCTGAATCGCGACATGAATTCAAAAAGACACGAGATGTCATCCAATTGGTGTCATGGATTTTGCCGCGACAGCCGGAAAGCCTACGAGAGTTGGGAAATTTTCTTCGAGAGCTCGTCGGCCTATCCGATTCAACTATTGATGGTGCAATTCCACGTTCCTGAAGCCGTGGCATTGCTCGGCATGAAGACGGTATGCAATAGGTGGCCAACACGTCGTCGCGGGTGACATTGCAAAATGTGTTCTCGAACATCGCCAGCAATGAACCTGATAAAGTTACCAAGTGGTGGACAACGGATATTCCCAATTTATTCGTAGTCCGGAGAGATATCCAACACTCCATCTGAGCGCACTCTATCCCCAATCTGTTTGTCCGTTTCAAATAGAGCAGCGTCATACATCACATAAACGTACTCACCATGATGTCGGCAAAATGCCGTTGAACTGACGATCATTACATTTTCTTCGCCAGGAAAATGTAATTGAAAAATGTCCTCAAATTCTTCTTGTTTTACGCTAGCGAATATGCGGCGCGACAAGCCGAAATTTTCATCAGTGACGTAGCCGTTCGCCATCAAGCGTGCTATCAGTTCTTTAAATCGAGCTGGCTCGGAAGAAAAATAATCTATGAAATTTACAGAAATCACGGGTTGTTCCTCTCTTGATCTAGCGGGTAGTAACTCAGTGAAGACGGTGAAATGCATCGTAGATCATTGAGAACGCGCAGGCAATTGCACTCGATTTGCCAAAGTCCACAGGATCGTCGTTCATAGGGTAATTGAAAACGCCAGAGTGCTTAATCAAATTGATATATGCCGGCTGTAGATCTTTGGAGCTCCTCAGCTCGGCTAAGACTTCACCTTCAATAGAATGAATAAGTCGCCACGTGAGGGGGCGCCCCTCCGTGCGATGGCGCGCGACTGCTGTCTGGATAATTGGCTTGGCTCGGGCAATGACTGCATCAAATTCGTTCATATCGGTGAGGCGCACGGTGTTCTCCAAAATGCAAATTACTGTATGTATGTACAGTATAAGCGCATATCATTTTTTTGCTACCGACATTAGAGCGCCTCGATGTCGCGGAATCCCAACAAGAGTGTGAACTCTTGCAAAATTCGCTCTTCTTCAGTATTTCTCCTTGGTAACTAAAGTCATTGGCAGTTATGATTTAGTGAAATATTTATCAAGTAAAATCCAACGGTATATTTTTGCCAAAAAATCATCTTAAAGTTGTCGGTTCAATTCTGAGGAACCCCGCATGAGCAGTGTGTTCAAGTCTTTGATAATGGGCCGTCAGCATGGCCGCATATTGCGCCTCTCTTTCCCGCACGACGATGGTCCCCAGGCGCAACTCCTGGTCAACAAACTCGATGCAGTAGAAAGCCTTTCCGGCGACTTCGAATTTAATGTCGAATTGATATCTGATGATCCGGCATTGGCGCTCAAGGACTTGCAAGGCAAGCTGTTCAGTGTAGAGCTGGTGCGGGCAGATGGCAGCCTCCGCTATTTCAGCGGTTTTTGTTTTGAGTTCCGATTGACCAGGACCGATGGCGCCATTACGTTCTACCAGGCCAAGCTGGGTCCGTGGCTCCAGTATCTGCGGCTGCGCAAAGACAATTACATTTTTCACGGCAAGACGCTGCGTGAGCAGACGGAAAGCATTTTCAG